>CADDZM010000082.1 GCA_902812345.1 Chloroflexota bacterium
CCCCGCAGCCACGACAGCCGCCGCTACTACCGCCGCTTCCGCTACCACCGCTGCTGCTGCGACTACCGCTGCCGCTGCGACCACCAGCGCTGCAACCACGGTTGCTGCTACTGGAACGACTGCCGCTTCTGCCGGTACCACCGGCACCGTTGTTGGCGCTGCTGCCGGTCTGAGCATTCCTTCCGGCGCTGGCAGCGAGCCCGTCAAACAGAACCTGGTTATGGCCCTCGTTCCTTCCCGCCAGAGCGATGTCATCCAGACCCAGGCCGACAATATTGCTAACTTCGTTAGCAAAGAAACCGGCTATACCATCAAAGCTTCCGTCGTAGCTAACTACGCGGCGGTCGGCGAAGGTATGGGCGCGAAAAATATTGATATTGGCTGGGTTGGTCCGCTGGACTATGTTATTTCCCACCAGAAGTTCGGCGTTTACCCGATTACCGGCTCGGTCCGCAAAAACACCCTGGGCTACAAAGCCTTCGTGGTTGCCCGCACCGATAGCGGTATCAAGTCGCTGACCGATCTCAAAGGCAAGACGGTTTGCCTCGGCGACCCGGTCTCGGCCTCCAGCAACCTGTATCCTAGCGCCGCTCTTACGGCCGCGGGCCTGAAAGCTGGCACTGATTACACCGTCCGCAACATCAGCAACCAATCCGCCATTGCTATCGCCGTGGTTGAAAAGGGCTGCGATGCCGGCGCTTTCTACGACGACGCTCGGACCAACAAGGAAGTAACTGACAAGTATCCGAACGTTCTGAAGGATACCCAGATTATTTACACCACCGAGTTGATTCCGGCCGACCCGCAAATCGTCCGCAAGGATCTCAACGCCGACCAGGTGAAGAAAATCTATGACGCCTTGCTGAAGCTTTCGGCTGATCCGAACGGCAAGAAATACCTGAACGACCTGTTCACCATTGAAGGTCTGGCCCCGGTAACGACAGCTAACTACGAAGGCCTGCTCAAAATTGTGCAGACCGTAAAACCTGACCTGCTCGGCAGCTAAAGTTTAAACCCGAAAGAGTGAAAGGCCGGACACCACGGCTTTTCACTCTTTTCTTTTAGTAAGTAATAGGAAATTCAAAATAATGAGTTCGGGAGCTTTGCAAAATGGCGCGACCCAGATTGTGGTCCGCAAGCTCAGTAAAGTTTACCCCAATGGCCTTAGAGCCCTCGACAATGTCAATGTAACCATCAAAAAAGGTGAGTTTGTGGCAATTATCGGCTCGTCCGGGGCGGGGAAATCCACCTTTATTCGTTCGATTAATCGCCTGGTGCAGCCAACTTCGGGTACTATCACCATTAACGGTAAAAATGCTACTTCCGGCGGCAATTTAAGGTATCTGCGGCGCGATGTCGCTATGATTTTCCAGCAGTTTAACCTGGTCAAACGGTTGAGCGTGCTGCGAAATGTCCTGATGGGCCGGTTGGGCTACAAGGGCGGCCTCGAGCAGATTTATCCTATTTTCAATAGCAAAGATATAGACCTGGCCCTGGCAAGCCTCCAGCGTCTCGGTATTGCCGAGAAAGCCTATATCCGGGCCGACCAGCTATCCGGCGGGCAGCAGCAGCGTGTGGCTATCGCCCGCGCCCTGACCCAGGAACCAAGTATAATGCTGGCCGACGAGCCGGTCGCCAGTCTTGACCCCGAAACCTCTATAGTGGTGCTGGATATTTTAAAACGCATCAACCGCGAAGACGGCATTACCACTATTGTAAACCTGCACCAGTTGGACCTGGCGAAAGAATACGCCGACCGGGTGCTGGGCTTTAAGGGCGGCAAACTAGTCTTTGAGGGCGCTCCTGAAGATGTAACACGGGAGGTATATGAAAGAGTATATCGGTAAAGACGAACCGGTTTCGCCTGTTATGGCAAATATAGAAAGCAGAAAATTCGAAACTCCCGAAGCCGCTGACCCGCCCATGCCGACTATCCCGGCCTACGACCCGCCGGTAGGCATCTGGAGTGGTCTGCGCCGCCGTATGCGTGACGCCGGAAAGCCCCGCTACCATAACCCGGTCACAGCCGCGGTTTTGCAAATTATTCCCGGTCTTGGCTATGTTTATTTGTGGCGCTGGGCGAGTGCCCTCTTAACAGCGCTGCTTTTCCTGCTCGCTTATGTAGTTCTCGGCCTGCGTATCTTGCAATACAAGCCGGGTGAGAAAGCGCGCCTGGCGACCCCTGTCACACCCAACCCTGAACCGGATTTGTGGAACTGGAGTCTGCTGGAACCCGCCTCATTGATTATTTTAGGGGCTATCCTGGCCCTCTTGATAGTAAACCTGGGTATTCGGACCTACCAGCGCGCCAAGCTGGACAATCTGAATTTGCAGGTTAAAGACTTATCGGAAATTCGCAAAGCTCGCGGAACTTTCCTGGAAAGATTGCTCTCTTTCAATTTTTTGGCCCTGGTTGTCATTATATTCGGTATCTTGCAGGTCGCTAAAGACAGCGAGTTCGATCTTGGCCGCTTGCTCGACAAGATGGACAACATCAGAAAATATGTCGGAGAGCTGATTAAACCGAACTGGGGCGCCCTTTTTACCGAAAAAGGTATCATGTTCCGGGCGCGGGAGACGGTCGAAATTTCGATTATCGGCACCCTGGCCGGGGCGGTAGTGGCCCTGCTTATTAGCTTCCTGGCCGCCCGCAACCTGATGGGACGCAACCCGATTACAAATGTAGCCTACTACATCGTCCGCATCATCCTGAGTATTCAGCGGTCCATTCCAACCCTCTTCCTGGCAATCGTCTTCGTGGTGAGCGTAGGGGTGGGGCCTTTCCCGGCAGTCCTCGCCCTGACTATCTTCTCGGCGGGCTTGATGACCAAGCTCTTTAGCGAGGCGATTGAGGCGATTGACTGGGGCCAGGTCGAAGCGATTTCGGCGGCAGGCGGCGGGCCGATTCATGTGGTGCTGTTCGCCGTAGTACCGCAGGTGCTTCCTTACTATATCTCACACATGCTGTATGCCTGGGAAGTAAATATCCACAGCGCTTCGGTGCTAGGTCTGGTCGGGGCCGGTGGTATCGGCCAGTACGTGCAGGATGCCATCAACACCTACAAATATTCTGACATTGGTATGGCTCTTTTGATTGTCATCATCATTACAATGGGGATCGACTTCACCAGCGCCTATGTCCGCGCCAGAATTCTGTAACTGCTAACTGCAGAGTTTCTGCTAGCCGCAAAAAAATCTAAGAAAATAAAAGAGGTTGGTTTATTATTATGTAAACTAACCTCTTTTGATGTGATTTTAGAAATAAGCTTAAAGCCTCAATTGTAAATGAGTTTGTTGCTTTCTAAAATTTTATGCCCCTGGAACATTAGCCCTTTTTCCTCATTGACGTAATTTCATTTTAAAGTTATTTTCAAGTTTAATAGCGACAACCGCCGTCTTAAACACATTTTTCCGTTGGAAAAGTTGGTATTTTGAAATATTAGCGCGAGCTAAATTACAAGGAAAGATAGTATTGTTACAAAATATTTTTAGTTCATTGACGTTTATTTTAACGCTTGTTCTAATAATCTTTAACTCCATTTCACTTTCTAAATTATTTACAAATAATATATATGACAAGTTTTGGATTTGCATTGCCGGAGCTGGCTTGCAGTTAGGTTTAATAGGGACTGTCCTATCTCTTTTTAAGATGTTAAATTTAGCTGGATTCCTTTGCTTATTATTACTCATAAGTATTTTGACCTTTTTTATAAAAAAATACTTTTCTCAACGAAATATTTCTGAACCTGCAAAACTCAAACTTGATTCAACCCTTTTAATTAAAAAAAAGGAAAATTATTTAAAAGCTACCACCCTTTTTTTGTCTATGCTTATTTTGTTCTTTGTGATTCTTTCAGGATTACATCAAGCGATAACTCCGCTTACTGGTCCTGATGAAATCACTTATCATGGCCCAAAAGTTTTACATTGGATCGAGAACCAGAGTTTATTTCCCTACATTAATAACAATGACAGGCAAGTAGTTTTCAGTTTTGGAGGAGAGCTATTTTTCTTCTGGCCTTTACTATTCACGAAAAGTGAGCTGATTGCAAGACTTTTCTTCTGGCTTGCTTATCCTTTGTCTATGATAGGGTGTTTTATTTTAGCCAGCCAATTAAAATTAAGTTTGAATTATAGCTTGATTACCGCTTTTGTTTTTGGAGCTTCCCCTATTGTATTAATAAATGCAGTTGGTATTAAACCTGAGTTATGGACTAGTGTATTCGTTCTTGGAATTGGATATTGGGTTGTTTCAATTTTCCAGCAAAAGGAAATCCAGGTTGCTAATTTTTTCTTTTCCGGCATTTTCTTCTTACTGGCGTTTAATACAAAGTTTACTGCATTGGCCTTGTTGCCAGCTTTAATTTTTTTATTGGTTTTATTTTTTATCTTTAACAAAATTTATTTTTTTAAGGCAACCAAAATTTTAATATCAGGAATCCTGGTAGGGCTTCTCGGTAGCGGTATTTTAATAACTCTAATCTTTAACCTACTCGATTATGGTAATATTTTTGGCCCAAAACCTATGCTTGTAGTTCATCAAAGTGACTTTAGCTTGTACCAGATCTATGTTCATAGCATCCGGTTGGTCGCTATACTGGTACAATTTCCGATAATCCCAGTAAAAGAAATAGCAATAAGTTTGTCCCAGTTTGGCAATAATTTAATTACGACAATTGGTGCAGCTAACCCTTTGCCTCTTGAAAGCAAAACCGGATGGCCCGGAGCGTACTCTTTTTATATCCCTCAATTTGCTGACCGCTATTCGTTGATTGGTTTATTATGGCTCCCAGCACTTTTGGTTGGGGTTATCAGTTTAATAAAAACGCTATTTAATTCTTTTGCAAAGGTTCAGTTAAAATCTGTAACAAGCCTTGTTCTATTGTCAGGTTCTATGTTATTTGGAATTGTATTACAAAGCCGGTGGCAGGAAAACGCAGGTGTCCCGGAAAGGTTTATTATAGCTCCCTATGCTTTAGGAGCAATAATAACTTGTTATTATGCGAGTTTCCTTACCACAAAATTTAAAGTTATGAATTATATTGCTAACTTGTGCCTGGTTCTTCTAATAATAGGTCCCTTACCTTTAGAATTATATCCAACTTTTGGTGAAGACCATTCAAATGTTCTCGACGCACATCCCTACTACCAGATCTTGAGTTATATAAAGCCCGGTTCCAATTTATTAAATATAAGCGGACAAAGTGGGGAAGAATATTATTTATTCGACCCGAACAACTCTTTTTCAAACTCCGTTACTTCCTGGGGTAAAACACCCTTTGATAGCAATATGTTAACAAACCTTGTTATGAAGGATAAAATTGAGTATGTCATTATTGAAAATGACAGGGAAATAAGTTTTCACTGGCTTCCAAGTGTAAATACAGTCCGTATGGTGGAATGGCTAAGTAATAATTCGAACTTTTTAGAAATTAAAACTAACCTTGAATATACAAGACTTTTCAAAGTTTTGTAACCTTTTTGCCGCTTGAATGTTTAATGAGGGCCGTAAGGCTTTTTCCGTTTCTGCCCTCTGCTATAAATCAAAATGATAGAAGCGTTCTAAATAAAATAGGTCCTACCAATTCTGGTAAGACCTATCTAAAATATGAAATTCGCGGGATTAGCCGAGGGCTTCCAACTGGGAGGTGCAATAAGCGCAACGAGTAGCCGCTTTAGAAACCTTGCTGGTGCAGAACGGACATTCGCGGGTAGTCTCTTCGGTAGGCGCGACCGCCGGCTTGAAACGCGCCATGAGCCTGTTGACCGGCAAAACTACGAAGAAGTAAATTACGGCCGCTATAATCAGAAAACTGATCAAGGTGTTGATAAAGTCACCAATTAAAAACTTCGAATTGTTGATAGTGAAGTAAATCCCGCTAAAATCAGGCTGGCCGCCAATCGCCGCGATTAGGGGTGTAACCAAATCCTTGACAAAAGCGGTAACAATTGCCCCAAAGGCCGCGCCAATCACGACCGCAATGGCGAGGTCAACCACGTTGCCGCGCAGGATAAAATCCCGAAAACCTTTCATCTGCAATTCTCCTTACTAAAAGCCCCGGTTGTGACTCGAACAGCCGTAAAATTCACGCTAATAGTCACAATGACAATAGATACTACTTCAAAACATCGCCCTGCTATAAACATATATGCTGAGTTATTAAAAGCTAAAAGGATGATTTGATTATACAAAAATAAGACAATCCTTACAAGAAACATTTTGCTTTCCTTATAAAAGGCTCTGCATAAAAGGCTCTGCAACCTGCTGAAAAGCCGCCACAACCTGCTGAAAAGCCGCCACAACCTGCTGAAAAGCCGCCACTGTCCTACCCCAAAACTGTATTGTGAAGGCGGGAAATTCTTTTAGAGCAAATTTTATGGATTTGTTTAAAATATCACATTCTACCCGCTGTTATATTGATAAATTCTTAACTAATGGTATAATGCACTAGAACACAACGAACCAGCTCAGGACTGGCCGGAGATACTATATCCGGTTAGAGTTTTTGCAAAATTTAGCAACATGGGTAAATATAGCGGGCCAGAAAGGCTAAGAGTCTGTCCCCAGGGCTGGTAGCTTTTTCACGTGAGCTTTAAAGGCTAGAGCAGGGAAAATTTCGGATGGCAGATGTAGAATACGTAAATTTAAGCATTAACGGGCAGCCGGTCCAGGGCCGCAAGGGTCAAACTATCTGGCAAGCGGCTAAAGACGCTGGAATCTTTATTCCCATTTATTGCTATCACCCCAAAATGCCGCCTTTAGGGGCGTGCCGGATTTGCCTGGTGGAAGTCGAAAAGACTCCTAAACCCCAGACCGCCTGCACCACCGCTATCTCCGAAGGCATGGTTGTACGCACCGAAAGCCCTTATGCCCAAAAAGCGCGCGGCGGCGTGATGGAATTCTTGCTGATTAACCACCCGCTCGATTGCCCGATTTGCGACAAAGGCGGCGAATGCGATTTGCAAAATTACGCCGTGGATTACGGCCAGGCTACCGGGCGCTTCCAGGAAGAAAAACGCCACCTCGGTAAAGCCATCGAACTCGGCCCGACTATCGCGCTCGACCGCGAACGGTGCATCATGTGCCAGCGCTGCGTCCGCTTCGGTAACGAAATCGTCCAGGATGAAGGCCTGATTATCCTTGAACGCGGCGCCGAATCGGAAATCGGCACTTTCACCGGTAAACCTTATGTCTCCCAGTTCTCCGGCAACGTCACGGAGATTTGCCCGGTCGGCGCGCTTACCAGCCGGACCTATCGCTTCCGCGCCCGTCCCTGGGAACTCAAGCACACCCCCAGCGTCTGCGCCCACTGTTCGGTCGGCTGCAACATTGAAATTGATACCCGCCTGGGTCGCGAAGTAGTCCGCTTCATGAGCCGGACCAACGATGCCGTGGACGACGGCTGGCTGTGCGACCGGGGCCGCTATGGTTACGGCTTTATTCACAGCGAACAACGCCTGCGCACCCCGCTTATCCGCAGGGGCGGCCGCCTCGAACCGGCTAGTTGGGCGGAAGCTTTCGACTTTGTAGCCTCTCGCCTGAAAGCCATCAAACAGCAGTACGGCGCCCAGGCTATCGGCGGCATTGCGGGGACGCACTCCACCAACGAAGAACTTTACATTTTCCAGAAGCTGTTACGGGGTCTGATTGGCACGCCTAACCTTGACCACAAACACGGCTCGTTCGGTTCGGTGCCTGCCGCGCATATCCCGGCTATCCACACCGCCACGATTGAAGGTCTTTCGACCGCCAAACTTATCGTGTTAGTCGGGGCCGACCCCAGCGCCCGCCAGCCAATTATCGAGCTGCGCATCAAAAAAGCCCTCAAAGCCGGAGCTAAACTGGCGATTATCGGGCCGTCCATCAAGGCGTTGGACCGCTTCGCGGCGGTGCGTATTCCGGTGGCTCTCGGCCAGGTGGAAGCAGCTCTGAACGCGTTGCTGGCCCAATTGAACAGGACCGGCGCGGCGAAGGGCTTGCAGTCCGAGGATATAAAAACCAGCTTTAAGGCTCTGTACGACAACTATGACGCCGGGACAGAACTCAGCACGGAAGTGCAGCAATTGGCCGGACTGCTCGAAGCGTCCGAACGTATTACCTTTCTGTATGACGAATTAACCCCGGACGTGACCGGTAACAAAGATCTGGTGGCGACCCTGGCCCGCCTGGCCCTGGCGACCGGGCAGCTTGGCGAAGCCGGTGCTGGTATCGGCCGGCTGGTCGAGGACAATAATTCCTGGGGCGCGCTTGATATGGGTATCGTTCCCGGCTTTGGACCGGGCTACTCTCAGACCGCGCAGGGTCTCAGCTACCAGGAAATGATGGGCGCGAACGGCCAGACCCCCCTCAAAGCCCTCCTGGTGATGAGCGCGAACCCGGTCACCCATTTGCAAGAGCTTGGCCTGGGCGGTGACGCGATTGCTAACCTGGAACTGCTGGTGGTGCAGGAACTATTTATGAGTGAAACCGCCGAACGCGCCCACGTGGTGTTGCCTTCAGCTTCTTTCGCCGAAAAAGATGGCACTTTCACCAATACCGAGGGCCGCGTGCAGCAAATCGCCGCCGCTATTGGCCCGCTCCAGGGTACTGCCCCGGACACCGCTATCCTGCTCGAACTGGCCGGGCGGCTGGGCGCAGAGGTTCTGACCCGCAATTCACAGGGGCTTTTCGATGAAATTTCGCGGGTCAATCCGCTCTACAAAGGGTTGAGTTTTAATAACCTGGGACAGGAAGGCACCCTCCGGCCCCTGGCGCGGGAAGCTCAATCGGGAACGATACCGGACTGGCTGCAAAATGGTATCCGGCCCACTCCGGAAGTGTTGATAGGAACCGCTAACGCCGAGCTGGAAGAAGCTATCGAGGCTTCAAGCCAGTCGCAAGCCCAGTAAAACCGAGGATAAGGAAAACCTCCCATGCAGTGGACTGATGTTCTTAGTTTCGTAATAAAGGCTCTGATTGTTGCTGCGGCTCTCGGTGGGCTGGGCCTTTATTCCAGTTTATTCGAACGCAAACTGGTAGGCCGCTTTCAAAACCGCTACGGCCCCAACCGGGTTGGGCCGTTCGGCTTACTTCAGCCGCTGGCCGACGCCGTTAAACTACTCTTTAAAGAGAGCATTAAGCCCAAAGAGGCCAAAAACCCGCTTTATTCTATTGCACCTATAATGGCCCTGACCATCGCCATGACCGCCTTCGCGGTTATCCCAATCGGCCCCGACAACCTTAACATCTTTGGGGCCAAGTTCTTTATCGCGGACGTGAACATTGGCATCCTGTACATCCTGGCGGTTTCCTCGATGGGCGTCTATGCGATTGCCCTGGCCGGATGGAGCAGCGGCAACAAATATTCGCTGCTGGGCGCAATCCGGGCCTCGGCCCAGATTATCTCCTATGAGCTAGCCCTGGGCCTGTCTCTTTTGAGCGTGATTGTCCTGACCCACTCGCTAAGGATGCAGGATATTGTAGCCGCGCAGGGCACCGTCTGGTTCGTCATCCCGGCGATTATCTCGTTTATCGTGTATTGCACCGCCGCCGTTGCCGAAACCAACCGCGCCCCCTTTGACTTACCGGAAGCGGAGCAAGAACTGGTGGCCGGGTATCTGACCGAGTACAGCGGGATGAGTTGGGCGCTTTTCTTCGCCGCCGAATATATCAACATGATTACCGTTTCCAGCATCGCTACGACCATGTTTTTGGGCGGCTACCGGCCTATTATTGACCTTGGCTGGGGCTGGGACTGGGCTGCGCCAATCTGGTTTGTTATTAAAGTCAGCCTGCTGATGTTCGGGTTTGTCTGGCTGCGGGCGACCCTGCCCCGCCTTAAATACAACCGGCTCATGCATCTCGGCTGGCAGGTCTTGATACCCCTGGCGGTGGTCAACCTGGCGGTCATCAGTATTATTGTGGCGGTGGTCTCGTAGACTTGAATCTTAGTTCCTTAAAAAGGGCCTGGTAAAACCGGCAAAAAGAATTTCCGCACGAATAGCAAAACTCTCGCACAAAGCGAGGAAAAAGGGATAAAAATGGCAAACCCATTAAAATCTACCGGCGAATCACTCAGGGGTATGGGCGTAACCCTTAAAAACTTCTTCAAGAAGCCCATAACGGTCCAGTACCCGGAAGAGGTCCGGCCACTTCCGGCGCGTACCCGGGGCCGCCACGTCCTGCACCGCTACGACAACGGCCTGGAACGCTGTATCGCCTGCATGCTGTGCAGCGGCACCTGCCCGGCGGACGCAATCTATATCGAACCGGCTGAAAACGACCCGGCCAACCCGAACTCGCCCGGCGAACGTTTCGCGAAGGTCTTCCAGGTAGATATGCTGCGCTGCATTTTCTGCGGCTACTGCCAGGCGGCCTGCCCGACCGGGGCGATTACTCTCGAAAACAATACGGCCCTGGCGACCTATACCCGCACCAGCATGCTTTACAACAAGCAGGATTTGCTGGAACCGCCCGGCACCGCCACCCGCGGCGCGGCCCTGGCCTGGGAACCTGCTCCGCCACCCGAAGTCAAGCCGCTTATCCCCGAATTCAAGGGGGTCTTTGACGGCTGGGAAACGACTGCCGCCGCCGTTGGACGCGGTAACTTGCCTGTTGATGTAAATGAACCGGGCCACCCGAAACCATTACGCAAAGCGGCTTCTACTGTACCGCCCGGCGAAAGTACGCCAAAGGCTTTACCCGGACAGACTGCTGTCCAGGATAGTAAAAATATTCAACCGGCGTACAAGGAGGAGCGGGCCTGATGGTTGTCGAGCAGGTTGTATTGATTATCGCCGGGGCGCTAGCCCTGGTCTCCGCCCTGGGCGTGGTTCTCATGCCAAACGCGGTCTACAGCGCCATGATGCTGCTGTTGAACCTGATTAGTCTGGCAACGATTTTCCTGCTGTTGCACGCCCAGTTTATGTTCGCGGCCCAACTGGTGGTCTACGCCGGGGCTATCCTGGTGCTGTTCCTGTTCGTAGTAACGCTGCTCAATCCGCAGGGTGAGAATATCTTGCGCGACAAACACCGCCTGCAACAGGCCGGGGCAATTAGCCTGGGCCTGTTCCTGGCCTGCCTGCTGGTCGGCGGCTTACTGTACGCCTTCACCAGCGCGACCCAGCCGGATTTAGCCAGTACTGTCACCCAGGCCGGCAGCACTTATGGAACCGTTGAAGCGTTCGGCCAGGCTCTGTTCACCAAGTTCCTTTTGCCATTTGAACTGACTTCTTTGCTGTTGCTGGTAGCCCTGATTGGCGCGGTTGTGCTGGGAAAGAGGAGATAGATGAGCGGCATAACAATAACAATGGTTATAAGCGCCCTGGTCTTTACGATTGGAGCTTGCGGCGTGCTTTTACGGCGTAACCCGCTGGTGCAATTTATGTCAATCGAGCTGATGTTAAACGCGGGCAACCTGGCGTTTATCAGTTTTGGCGGCATGACGGGCAGCGCTGAAGGTCAGGTCTTTGTACTGATGGTTCTTACCGTCGCCGCCGCCGAAGCGGTGGTCGGCCTGGGTATTATCGTGGCGATGTTCCGCCGCCGCCGCCGCATTGACGTGGACGAAGTAAACTCGATGGAAGGCTAGCAACCGGTTGCATAGCTCACCGCCACCGGCCCGCCGGTTTTGGCCGGGACCGGCAATAGTCACCGGTTTTACTTTTAGCCCGTGGGGCAGCTTCCCGAATTTTACATGCAACCCGCTAAATCATCGGAAACAGCTTTTGGGGGACGAATAATGACCATAACCGTAAAAGACCGGGCCGCGAAAATCGAATCTTACGGGAACGCCTACAACTTGTTGGTGGAAAACCTTAAAAAATTCCCACAAGAGATGTGGCGCTTTAAGTCGGAAAAGAATCCCTGGAGCATCCACGACATTCTCGTTCATATCACGGATAGCGAGGCGAACAGCTATATTCGCTGCCGCCGCTTGGTGGCCGAACCGGGTAAAGAAGTCCTGGCTTATGATGAAAATGTGTGGGTAAAAGGCCTGAACTATGACTCTCAAAGCACCGAAGATGCCCTGGAACTTTTCAAGTTGTTGCGCCGCCATACCTACAACCTGATAAAACCGCTGCCCGAGGCGGTCTGGTCAAATACGGTTAATCATACCGAAAACGGCATCATGACTTTTGACGAGTGGCTGGATATTTACAACCAACACATTCCCGACCATCTCGAGCAAATGCAGAAGAACTATGACGAGTGGGTTCAAAACCGCTAGAAATTATTTGTTTAGGAGGAAGGCTGCGTGCCTGAAGCAATTGGTCTGGTAGTTCTCTTACCCCTGCTGGGGTTTCTTGGCATCGCGTTGTTTGGACCGCGCATGAGTCAGCGAGGCGCGGCAATCTTTGCCTGTGCGATGGTCGGCCTGGCTTTTCTGGCCGCCGTCCTGACCGCCCTTACGCCCCTGTTTTACAGTGACAACTGGGGGTCTTACGGTCTTTACAAGTACGATTGGACCCTGTCGGGAACCTGGAGAGTCACTTTTGGCCTGGCCGCCGACCCGCTCTCGGTCATTATGGCCCTGGTCGTGACCGGGGTAGGCTTCCTGATTCACGTCTACTCGATCGGCTATATGACCGAACATGGCGAAGACGGCCACATGCATACCGAGAAAGATTATCGCCGCTTCTTCGCCTACATGAATTTGTTCGTCTTTGCGATGTTGCTTCTCGTTACTGCCGACAACTTCGTCTGGCTGCTGGTCGGCTGGGGCAACGTTGGGCTTTCCTCGTTCCTTTTGATCGGCTTTTACAAAAACCGGCCCAGCGCGGTTGCCGCCGCCCGCAAAGCTTTCGTTATGAATACCATCGGCGACGTGGGCCTCTTACTCGGCATTTTCGTCATAATTGCCAATACCGGCTCGGCCAGTTTCAGCGCGGCCCTGACCAGCGCGAATTTAACGAGCGGTGACGGTAGCTGGCGCGAATGGGCGGCTATGCTGCTCCTTATCGCCGCTGTCGCCAAGTCGGCCCAGTTCCCGCTCCAAACCTGGCTGCCCGACGCGATGGAAGGCCCGACGCCGGTTTCAGCCCTGATTCACGCCGCCACGATGGTTACGGCGGGCGTATACCTGATTGTACGCGCTCACCCGATTTTTGGTAACTCAACCGTTGCCCTGGTAGTCGTCCCTATTATCGGCGCTTTTACGGCCTTTTACGCCGCGACCTGCGCCCTGGCCCAGACCGACCTCAAACGGGTGCTGGCCTATTCGACTATGAGCCAGCTTGGTTACATGTTTATGGCGGCGGGCGTAGGCGCTTACGAAGCGGCTATGTTCCACCTGGTCGCTCACGCTTTCTTCAAAGCCCTGCTCTTTCTCGCAGCGGGTTCGATTATTCATTCGCTCGGCGGGGAACAGGATATGCGCAACATGGGCGGGCTGCGCAAACAACCGGCCATGCGTATGGCCTGGATTGGCTTTACCATCGGCGCTTTAGCCCTGAGCGGTATCCCGCCCTTTGCCGGGTTCTTTAGCAAAGAGTCAATCCTGGGGGTCTTCCCGCTCTTCGGGCAGGCCACCGAAAACTATAACCCGCGCGGCCTGGACCCAATTTTCCTCTCGGTTATCGGCTGGGTCGGCCTCTTGACCGCTTTCATGACCGCCTTCTATATGTTCCGGGCCTACATGCTGGTCTTTGAGGGGCCGCAAACCAGACTACACCCGCACAGCAACCCGGCCAACATGAGTTTTGTCCTGGCGGTTCTCAGTGTTTTATCGGTAGTCGGCGGCTTCCTGGCGATGCCGGGCCTGTGGAACTTCCTGCACGACTGGTTCCAGCCCGTGCTGAGGGTCTTTGACGCGAACGCGGGCGAACGCGGGGTCTGGTTCCCGATTCAAACCAACGGCCTTGAGATTGTCGAACTTGTCCTGGGGGTGGGCGCGGGGGTAGCCGGTATTGTGATTGCGGTCGGCCTTTACACTTTCACCCGCCAGCGCGCTGCCGACGCTTTACAGCCGACTTTAACCGGGACCGCCGAGGAACAGCAGCGGGCCGCCGAAGGCGCGGTCCAGCCTCGCCGGGCTACCGGAGCATCCCTTCTCACGCCGCGCGGCCTGGAAGAAGCCGAAATTCGCCGGGTTATCGCCGGGCGGAATTTGTCGCCGGTGAACAAACGCGAAGTAGGCCTACCTACGGGCCGCATCCTTCCGGCGGCCAAACCAAAGTTCAACCCCTTAAAGCTCGGCCAGCAGGCTATGACCGCCTTTTTGCTCTACGGCTGGGGTTTCGACCTGATTTACAAAATGTTGTTTTCCTGGCCCGGCGAAATGACCGGACGGTTAATAGCCCGTTTCGTGGACCAGGAGGCCGAAAAAGCGGTGGACTACGGCCTGGGCGGCATGGCCTGGGAGGGCAGCAAAGCTTCCCGCAAAACCGAAACCGGCCTGGTTCGCAACTATGCCCTTGGAATTTTACTCGGTACGGTGGCCCTGCTGATTTATGTAGCCGTGCAAACGGTGCAGCGATAATTAAAACAAGTGATAAGCTAATAAAATGACATTTAGCGATTTTCCGTTAGTAACCATAACCATATTCCTGCCCTTCGTGGCGGCTACCTTCCTCCTGACTGCCAGCAAGCTCAACATTCGGGCGCTCTACTGGCTCTCGGTCCTGGTGGCGGTGGTCAATCTTGTGCTGGCCTTCGTGCTGCTGAGTCCTTTCCTGGGCAATGCTACGACCGGTTTCAAGTGGGGCGAAGAAGTTAGCTGGGTCAAGCAAATCGGCTTGCGTTACCAGGTGAGCGTGGACAGCATTAGCGCCTGGCTGATTGTCCTGACCGCTTTACTGGGCCTGGTGGCCGTCTTTGCCGGGGGTGGCGTCGCCGAGCGGCCCCGCTACTTCTGGGCGGCCCTGTTGAGCCTGGAAGGAGCGGTTATCGGCGTTTTTGCCTCGACCAATTTGCTGCTGTTCTACATCTTCTGGGAAGTAATGCTCATCCCGGCCTACTTCCTGATTAGCAGTTGGGGCGAGACCAATTTCCGGGTCCGGGCCGCGATTCGCTTCGTCCTCTTTACCCTGGCTGGCAGCCTCTTTATGCTGGTGGGAATCTTGTTCCTGGCTTTCGTCACTACGCCCGCCGGGGCCGAGTTTTCGCTCGATTATTTACAGGTCCAGAAGAATATCGCGAACCTTTCGCCCGAAACCCAGAACTGGCTCTTTTTAGCCTTCGCCGCCGCCTTTATCGTAAAAGTGCCGCTGCTGCCCTTCCATAGCTGGCTGCCCGACGCTTACGCCGAAGCCCCGGCCCCGGCCCTGGCCCTTATCGCGGGTGCGATGCCCAAGACCGGCGCTTATGGATTTTTACGGTTCGGGGTCTTCCTATTCCCGGCGGCAGCGGCAGAATTCGCGCCCTGGCTCTCGGCCCTGGCCCTGGGCGGTTTCATCTACGGCGCACTCGCGGCCCTGGGAGAGCGCGACATCAAACGCGTCCTGGCTTACAGCAGCTTTTCGCATATGGGTTTTATCGCCCTGGGCATTTTTGCCATCAACAGCCAGGGCGTCAACGGCGCGGTCTTGCAGATGATTAACCACGGCATTGTAACCCCGGCCCTGTTCCTGGCCGCCGCCGCTCTTTACACCCGCACCGGCACTAACCGGCTCGATTTGCTCGGCGGCTTGCAGGACCGCTGGCCGAGGCTGGGCGCGCTTTTCCTGGTCCTGTGCCTGGCTTCGCTGGGACTGCCCGGCCTGAACCAGTTCGCCGGAGAATTTCTCATTATTGGCGGTTCGTTCCTGGCCTCACCGATTTACGCCGCCATTGCCGTGGTAGGGGTGGTGCTGGCCGCCTGGTACTTTATGCGGCTTTTCCAGGGCGCCTGGCACGGCCCCAAACCTGATTTATTACAAATTAACGCCGGCGCAACCGATATGCGCCGGGCCGAGTTCGTGCTGTTCGTGCCGCTGGTTCTCTTGATAGTGCTGCTAGGCGTAGCGCCTTCGCTCGTAACCGGGGTTCTGGACCCGACGGTAAACGAATGGCTGCGCCAGACTACTCAGCTTGCTCTTGGCCGCTAACCGGAAGTTTTTAGTGTGGAGATTACTTTGATTAGTTCAATTCTGGCCCAGGTAAAAATAACCCAGGCCGACCTGGATGCCCTGGGCAAAGTGGAATGGGGCGCGCTCTGGCCCGCCTGGCTGGCCGGTGGCGGCGTTCTGGTGGTGCTGCTGGCCGACATGGTGCTGCCTAAAAGTCAGCGCTGGTTGATTAGCTGGGTCGCCTTCGTAATGCTGGCCCTGGCAACCGCCAGCACCCTCTGGATGGATATGCCCCAAAATGGGGCGGCGGTCTTCCAGAACATGATTTCCGCCGACGAGATGAGCCGTTTCCTGGCGGTAATCGTCCTGGGGGTGTCCGCCCTGATAGTTCTGGCCTCGCCGGACTACCTCTCGCGCATTGGCATCGAGGCTACGGGCGAATATTACGCCCTGATAATGGCTGCGGCGACCGGCATGTGGTTACTAACCGTGGCTGCTCACTTCATGGTCTTTTTCGTGGCCCTCGAACTCTTTTCCCTGGCCCTGTATATCCTCTGCGGCTTTTTGCCTCGCAGCATTCGCAGCCACGAATCCGGCTTCAAATACTTCCTTCTAAGTAGTTTTGCCTCGGCCTTTTTGCTCTACGGTATCGCCCTGATTTTCGGCGCGACCGGTTCGACCGCCTACAGCCAGGTCCAGCAATACCTGGCTACTAATCATATCGCAGGAAACAACGGTATTCTGGTGCTGTTCGGCCTCGGGATGGTCACAGTCGGCTTTGCCTTCAAGATTTCGGCTATTCCCTTCCATATGTGGACCCCGGACGTCTACGAAGGCGCGCCGACCCCGGTAACGGCCCTGATGGCGGTTGGGACCAAGACTGCCATTGTAGCGGCCTTCCTGCGGGTCTTTACGGGTGTCTTTGGGCCGATTGGCGACCAGTGGAAGCCGATTCTCTTCACCCTGGCGATTATCACGATGATTGGCGGCAACCTGCTGGCGGTATCGCAGCAGAATATCAAACGGCTGCTGGCGTATTCGGCTGTTGCCCATGCCGGGTATCTGATGATTGGCCTGGTGGCCGACAATACCCTTAGCCGGAGCGGCCTGCTGTTTTACCTGCTCGGTTACACCGTTATGACCCTCGGCGCGTTCGCGGTCGTGATGGCTGTCGAAGGTCCACAGGGCGAAAACCTGCAACTCTCGGACTATGCCGGGCTGAACAAGCGCCATCCCTGGCTGGCTGCCGTAATGACCGTATCGCTGTTGTCGCTGGCCGGTATCCCGCCGACGGTCGGCTTTTTCGGTAAAGCTTTCCTCTTCGGGGCAGCCATTCAGAGCGGCGGTTGGAATATCGCCCTGGCGATTGTCGGTATCGTGACCAGCGTTATCGCGGCTTTCTACTACTTCCGCATCATTGTGCAAATGTACGCCGCGCAACCTATCAACGAGATGGAAATTGAGCCAGCCAGCCCCCGCGCCGGACGGCCCGCGCCTTCGCTCGGTTTCGTGTTGTTTGTGGCGGTAGTGGCGACGCTCGGCCTGGGTATCCTGGCAAACTTCGCCCTGGATTGGGCTAACACCGCCGCGTCCGTCATCGGCCAGATTGCCACCACTCGCGGCTCGTAACCCTTAAAGTTCGAAGTAAAACAAAATCCCAGGTTTTCGGCCTGGGTTTTTTGTTTTCTATTTGATAAGCCTCTAAAGTTGTCCCCAATACCAGGTACGCCTAAAAATTTGTCATTCCGCGTCGCACGCCGCAAGCCGAGGAATCTGAGCGCCGTTGGCGTAAGCACTAATCCTGAAAATCTTCAAACCCCATGAAATCATTCGCACAATCATAGAAGGTTTTAAAATTCCGGTTTTTATCAGGTACGGATATAACGCTGCCAGGTTTCGTTGCCTTTGGCCTGTCCGAGCAGGACTACCGCTATGTAGCCCGGCTTGGCCGGTTTGGTCCGTGGAATCATGTGAGCGTCGGCGGGCATTTTATTGCCTTTTTTCCGGTTGCAAGAAACACAAGCCGCAACCACATTGGTCCATTCGGTTTTACCGCCCCGCGAACGAGGAATAACATGGTCTATCGTCAAAGGATGTTCGGTAGTACCACAGTATTGACAGGTATAATTATCGCGGGATAAAAGACTTCGGCGGGAGAGAGGAAGATTGAAAAAGCGCGGGACCGGGACATAACTGACGAGGCGGATGACCACTGGATAAGGGAGAGAACTCCGCTCAGCTCGTAGCTGTCTTTCGACCAGTGCTTCGATCACCTCTGCCTTTTCTTTTAACAGGAGAATGACCGCCCGTTTGAGAGTTACAAAACTTATCGGCTCGTAAGTGGCATTTAATACAAGAACCTTACTCATAACTATCCTTTTGACCCGGCGTGCCTGCAATTGGCTGTTGCATCACGTCGTGGCCGCTTAATCCGCGCCCATCGCCGGTATCTACCGGGCCGTCTTGACCTGGATACTAAGCAGGAGACGGTGACGCTGGAAGGGTAGCAGTACAACAATGTTTGCTCGACCTGGGAGGGCCGGGCGGGATTGTCTACAGTAACCGGCTGTTACCGCAGGGAAGGCCCGTAACTCATCAATATATGGGGTGATGAATTACCCCTACCGCTATATATTTTAATCGGACGTTATCTACATGTCAATAATCAATTCGGCGTGGGAAAGCCTTTGCTAAAGCCGATAGTGTGTTCGAAGCCGTCTTTCTCGTAAAATTTAACCGCCTCTTTGACCGACATGAGGACAAAATGCGTCCGGGGTGTAAGTTGGTGGCAAACTTCCAGCAAAGCCCTCCCCAGACCCCGGCGCTGCCAGCCCGGCGCGACCAGTATATCGGCGATATAGGTGGTAATCGCGTGGTCGGTCAGGGCGCGCAAAAACCCGATGACCTTTCCCTCGTTTATGATTACCAGCACCGGCCAGGAATTATGCCACGATTCAAGGGTCTGGGCTTTGGTGACGCGCGGCGAGTTCCAGCCTTCCGCCTCTGAAAGCGCGTAGATGGCCGGAAAATCGGCCTCTGTCCAGCCACGAATATTCACACCCGGTGGAAGCGGCATATTCGCTACAATAGCCGCGATTCGGGCTTCCTTTTGATTTTCTTCTTGATTTTCTTCTTGATTTTCTTCTTGACTTTCTTCTTGACTTTCTCCCTGTGCTTCTCCGCTCATTCCAATCTTCAGGCTTTCTGGGGTAAATAGGTGCGGAACCATTCGAGGGTGCGCTTCCAGGCATCGGCGGCGGCTTCCGGGTTGTAGGTTTTCATCGTATCGTTGAAGAAAGAATGGCCCGCGTCAGGGTAAATCTTTACGTCTACCGGGCGGCCATATTTTTCCATGGTGCTCTGAAGCCAGCGTCCTTGCCGGGAGAAATAGCGGTCCTTTTCGCCGTAACTGCCAAGCATCGGGCAGGCCCGCGCGACGCTTTCAAGCGGGCCGGGGTTGCGCCCGTAGAAAATCGAGGCCGCCCGCAACTCCTGGTTGTGGACCGCGAAAGCCAGGGCGTACCCGCCGCCCAGGCAAAACCCGATAACGCCGATTTGCTCCGGGGCAACACCAGGCTGCTCCTTCAAAAGCTTGACGCTGCTGTCCAGGTCGGACATACTCAGGCTCTTGAGCGGATTGCGCATCATATCAAAAGTCACGCGCAGCATGCATAATGTCTTGTTGCCGTGCGAGAAAAGGTCAACCGCCAGGGCGATATAGCCCTGGCGAGCAAAACGCCGGGCAATATCGCGGATATTCTCGTTTAGGCCAAAAATTTCGTGGATAATAATAACGGCGGGCAGGTTCTCGCCAGCGGCAGGCCGGGCTAAATAAGCATTTAAGGGTCCGGCCTGGACGTGTGAGGCTTCGATTTTTATAGGGTTTTCACCGTTCGTTTCCGGCATGCCGCTCACACTTTCTAAATATCAGCCACATTTCAATGGGCGCAGTATAAGCATTAATCGAAAATTTGGAAAGTCTAAACCGGAATATTATATACTTATCGTTCGCGTAAAATTTGGACAGTTCGCTCAATATGCGCTAGATTGGCCTAATGAACGAAATAACACCTTTTAGAGTTGAACAAGTGGCCGATGTGCCACTTTTGTTGGCCCTGACCCAAC
>CADDZM010000083.1 GCA_902812345.1 Chloroflexota bacterium
AATAAAAATCTTATCGTGGCGGTACAATTGGCCGATGGGCCGAGCCAGCTTTTCCTGACCGGCGTCGGCGGCGAAAACCGCCAGCTTATCCCCGCTCAACCGGGCAGCGCCAGCGACAGCGACCCCCGGTGGTCGCCTGACGGCAAGTTGATTGCCTTTACCCGCACTTTTGACAGCGACAAAAACGGTAAATTCGAGCCGGGCGACCAGCACGAAGTCTGGTTGGTAGACCAGGACGGCCAGAATCCGCGTAAACTGGCAACCGGCCAGCAGGCAAGCTGGGCTCCGGATAGCAAGCGGATTGCCTATGTCACTAACGGCACTATCAAGCCGGACCTGACCGCGCCCCAGAATAACGCCTTGCACCTGATAAACGCTCAGGGCCAGAACGATTGGACGCCGGTTACCACTGCCCAGATTCCCACCGACCTTTCCGGTCAGGGCTTTCCTTTTGGCCCCAGCACAATTTTCCTGCAATACCCGACCTGGCTGGACGGCGGCAAGACCATCGGCTTTACGACTATCGGGCATAGCGGGCTGGTAGTTACTATTAATTCCAGCACGGGTAAAGACCTTAAAGTCTGGGATACCCAGTACGAGGGCGGTTTCGGCCCGACCGACAGCGTTGGCAAAGGCACCCTTTTAACTTACCAGGCTTTCCCGCCCAGCGGCTATAGCACGCTCCGTTTAATAAGTATTACCGCTACGCCCAACCTGGAAAAGTTCGGCGGCCTGAATATCGGCGGACCCCAGGAGAAAGTTATGGCCCTTTACCCGGCCCTGACCGATAACGGCGGCGCGACCCTGGCTTATTTCAAGGTGAACGGCTCGGACGCCAGTTCGCCCAACCTGAAAACCCTGAACGGCAGCCTGGTGGTTACTTCACTGCCCAACGGGGCAGGCAGCGCCGCCCAGGAGAAAGTGCTTCTTAAAGGCAATATTCAAGCGATTGCCTGGAGTAAGTAAGCAGAGAAGTAAAAAGAAAGCCGGTATCCTTAAGGCACCGGCTCTCTTTATTTTATAATAAATCCTTATTTTGCCCCGGCAACACTTTCTTTTAGCTCGGCGCTGTCGAGCGCAAAAGGTTCGAGGACCGCGAAAGCTTTCTCACCGAGGGCTGACTTCAGGCGAGTAACTTCGCGGTTGAATTCGGAGCGTTCCGAAAGCGGCAAAGCCGCCTTGATTTCTTCGCGCAACCGGGCGGCAGTCTTGAACCAGCGGCCCGCCGTCTTTAAATCCCCGGTTTCGGCTTTATCCAAGTTAAGCGTAAAGGCCAGACCTTCCAGGCAGCCAGTCATAACCTTTTTAAGGCCGAGTTCTACCGCCAGGGACCAGGCTTCCTTGAAATGGGTCAGGGCGGTTGCTCTATCCCTGGTGCGCAAGGCTACCCGGCCCAACTCCACCAGGCTTTCGGCTGTGCCCCAGCGGTCGCCGACCTCACGGCGTAAATTAAGGCTTTCCTGTAACAGGCTGCTGGCGCCGGCCTGGTTTTTCTCCAGGCTGGCAAGGCTGCCCAGGGCAGCCAGGCACCGGCCAATCCCCCAGCGGTCCCCGATTTCCCGGCGTACCTCCAGGCTTTCGGTCAATAACAGGCGGGCCTGCTTAAAATCACCTTCGGCGTAGGCAATCAACCCCAGGTGCTGCTGCCCGTGAGTGGTGCCGAGCTTGTTGCCCAGGTTTTGCCACAGTTTGAGGGCTTCTTGCTGGTGGCGGCGGGCCTGTTCGTAGTCGCCCTGCTGGTAATCTACCGCACCCATATTGCTCAAAGTCATGGCAATTCCAGCTACGTTTTCCTGCTCTCGCCACAAAGCGAGGCTTTCCTGGTAAACCTGGCGCGCCCGGGGATAGTTGCCCTGGAACCAGTTCGCCAGGCCGAGCGTGTTAAGAGCGTCCGCGACGCCATACTGGCTGCCCGACTGCCGGGTGATTGCCAGGCTTTCTTCCAGCAGGCTGCGCGCTTCATTGTAATTGCCAATGCGGTTGGCGATATTACCCAGGTAAAGCAAGACCTCGGCGCTCTGGGAGATTTCGTTTACGGTCCGCCACAGTTCCAGGGCTTTTTCGAGCAAAGGCTGGGCTTCCCGGTAGTCGCCTTGCAAGTAAGCCAGGCGGCCTTCCCCGCTGAGGGCTTTGGCGCGTGGCGCGAAGGGTTCTTCGGGGCACTGGGCCAGGGCGCGGAACAGCCAGTCGCGCCCTTCCAGGAAATAGCCGCGCAGTTCCCAGAACATGCTTAGAGACCCGGCCAATTTCAGGGCGGCCTGTTTGTTACCGCCGGGACGCTCCATAGTCAGACCCCAATTGAAGGCCGCCCGCAGGTTGTTATAGTCGTCCTGCAACCGGTCCAGCCAGAGTTTGGTCCGGTAACCTCTCAACTCCGTATCGGCTTGCTCGGCCAGTTCCAGGAAATAGGCCAGGTGGCGTTCGCGCATTTTTTCAAACTCGCCGCTTGCGGCCAGTTTTTCCAGGGCGAATTCGCGAATGGTTTCAAGCATCAGCAGGCGCGACTCGCCTTCCGAGCCTTCGACCTGCTGAATCATGCTGTTATCCAGCAAGGCCTGGATGCCTTCCAGGATTTCAAAGCCGGTCGCCGGGGTTCTGTCGTCTCCATCGCCGCAGATAACCTCAACCGCCTCCACGGTGGCGCCGTCGGCAAAGACCGCCATTCGCGAGAAAAGCCGGGCCTGGTCGGGCGTCAACAGTTCGTAACTCCAGTTGATAGTGTTGCGAAGGGCTTGCTGGCGTTCCGGTAAGTTTTGCGCCCCTTTGGTCAAAAGGTTAAGGCGGTTCGTATCGCCCGGCCCAATCAGGCGGGCCAGCATGGCCTGGGGCGTGTAAAGTTTGCTGCGGACTGCCGCCAGTTCAATCGCCAGCGGTAGCCCGTCCAGGCGGCGGCAAATCTCGGCTACGGCCTGGGTCGTTTCGTTTGTTAGCTCGAAATTATGTTGAAGCGCCCGCGCTCTTTGTAAATAAAGCTGGACCGAGGCGTATTGGGTGCCGGAGTTGCCCGTTAACTGGGCGGACGGCTCCGGCAGGGCCAGCGGCGGCACTACCAGTTCGTTTTCTTCGTAAAGATGCAGCACCGAGCGGCTTGTTACCAGGATTTTCAGATCCGGGGCGGCCTGCAAAAGTTCGCTTACCGTGGTCGCCGCCGGGAGCAACTGCTCGAAATTATCCAGAAATAGCAGCAGCTTTTTATCCCCTAAAAAGGCTTTTAGCTTTTCAAGCAGGGATAGGTTACCGCTTTCAATCAGGCCAAGCTGGTGGGCAATAACCGAAATAACAAGACCGGGGTCGCTAATGGGGGCCAGCGGCACAAAATAAACCCCGGCCGGGAATTGTTCCAGCATCTCGCGAGCGGCCTGTAAAGCCAGGCGCGTCTTGCCGATGCCGCCCGGCCCGGTCAGGGTCAGTAGCCGGATTTGCGGCTGGCCCAGCAAATTCACAACCTGCTCGATTTCGCGTTCGCGCCCGACCAGCGGGGTTAGCTGGGTTGGCAGGTTGTGGCGGACTTCGGTCTTGTGTCCTGGGTCCGGTTTGGCCCTGGTAAGGGTTGGTGGTATGGGTGTGGCGGGCTGGTCTGGCTCCAGTTGCGACAGGGGCGGTTCCTGCCATTCCTCCTCGGTAAAGCTGTCGGGGGTTAGCCCGGCCAGGGCCAGCAGTTCGACCGCCTGGGCATGGGTGCGGATAGCTTCCCACTCGGCCAGGATTTTAAGGATACCCCGAATTTCCAGGGAGGTGAAATTGGCCGAGTTTACACCATTGAGTTTATTGCTGAGAAGGGTAGGGTGCAGGCCAAGCTGATAAGCCAGCGCCAGTTGGGAGCGGCCGCTTTGCCGCCGGTAATCTCGTATTTTTGCGCGAAATTCTGCTAGATTCATTGCGTTTCCAACCCGGGTAGAAATATTTCTTCGTTAAAGCTTATAAATATTAACGACAGACCGCCTAAAAAACAACGGTCTTTAGGCTTAGAAATTATGAGAATTATGATTATCTAACTTAAGCAGCGCGTTATATTCAGAATACCTTAATTTGCTTAAATCCGCAAAACTCACCGAATAAAATACCTACTACAACCGGCTAAATCTTTGGTTGAATTAATTCTCTTTTGTTCATTTTTAGTATACAGTGGCAGAAAAATTGCTCAATAAACAATATAATTCAGAACCCGGTTCTGTTTAAGAAAAAGAAAAATATTCGGTATGAATCATGGTTAGGTGAGGTAAATTAAAGGTATGGCTGAAAAAGAAAAATTTTTTGAAATTAAAGAAATGAAGGTTTGCGGCGATTTAAAGGCTAATCTGGTGATGGTCGAGGATAACGGAAAAGGGGCGGCTTACCTGGGCTGGTGCGAGAACCTGGCCCTTGATACCCCCGTAACCTTATCTACTAATGTAGAACAAACTCCACTCATGTTGCCTTTTGCAGACCTGGCCTTACTCACCTGCGACGGCAGCCCGATACCCGCCCCGGAGGGTTGGGAGCATGCGGTGGTGCGGCCCCTGACTTTCCAGGATTATCTCTTGTTTACTATCGAGCAAGAAATGGTCTTTGAACCGGAGGCAGTTTACACTACCGGTTAGTTTTAAGGCACCTTAATTAAGGGCCGGCTTTGAGGTTTGCTTTCGCTTTTGCCTACAAGACGGGAAGTAGTTCTGCTTTGTCTTCACCGCGAGCGTGGTGGTAGGCCAGCCTCTCTAAAAGGATCTTGTATTCAAATTTGTCCAGACCGGCTCTTGTGTAGAGCCATTCTTCCTGCTCTAAGCCAGCATCAACCACTTTTTGAAACTCAATTAAAATTTCACTTTCATTAGGATAAAGCGATTTTGGAATGTATGTTTCCAGTAGCATAATTGCAAGTGGTTTGCTGGCTTTTAAAATAGCAATTGCCTGTGAAATGGTCATTTTACACCGATAAATTAATAACAGATGTCTCTTAAACTGGTTTAAGGGTTTAAAAAATATAAAAAAATTGGTTGTGGCATTAACCGGTTGTGGCATTAACCGGTTGTGGCATTAACCCCCTATATACAGTTCTGTACATGAAAAATTATAGCAAGAAAAATAAATAAGTAAATATGACTTTTAGTTATATCTTTATACAGCCAAGAATATACTTTTGTATCAATTCTTTTGTTAAGGAAGTAGATTCTGGTCTTAAAAACTTTCCCGGAGTAATCCGATTTTTAATTTACAAGGGATATTCTGCCTCGGCCAATCAAAAAAGCCGGTATCAGGTGCAAAACCTTGATACCGGCTGCCCGATTTTTAATTAATAACCCGCCTTTTTATCCACGATATTTTGCAGCTTTTCCCCTTTCATGAAACGCGCTAGCTGTTCCAAGAAGAAATTAAAGGAATTTGTTTGAAGCTTCTGGAAAATACCGCCGGAGTGCGGCGTCAAGATTACATTCGGTAAGTCCCAGAGCGGCGAGGACGGTGGTAGCGGTTCTTTTTCAAAGACATCCAGGCCCGCCCCGGCGATGGTCCCGTTTTTCAGGGCTTCAATCAACTCTTGTTCCTTAATCAAATTACCCCTGGCGATATTTATCAGGATGGCGCTGCGTTTCATCTGGCCGAACTCGGTCTTGCCCACTAAACCTCTTGTAGCGGGAGTTGAAGGCGCGGTAATAACCACGAAATCGGACTGGGCAAGAAGTTCGGGCAATTGCTCGTTAGAAAAAGCCTGGTCCAGGTACTCGGCGGGGCGTTCGGGATGACTGCGGGTGGCAATCACTCGCATGCCGAAGGCCTGGGCTCTTTTACCGACTTCCGTGCCGATTTTGCCATAGCCGATAACGCCGCAAACCTTGCCGTTTAGCTCGTCCGAGGTCTCCTCCAGACCCTTGCGGTCCCATTCCCGGCGTTTCTGGGCTTCCCACTGGTAGGGCATCTGGCGGGCGAAACCTAAAATAAAGGCGAAAACCAGGTCGGCGACCGGGGCGGCGATTATGCCAGCGCCGTTGGTGAAAATGGCCGGGCTATTTACAACCTCAGGGTCCGCCAGCAGTATATTCACGCCCACCCAGGGCTGGTGAAACCATTTCAGGTTTGGGGCGGCTTTTATGATATCCGGCGTTACATGCCGGATATAAATCACGTCCGCTTCAGCCAGGGCTTTCTTTTTTTCCTGTTCGTCCAGATCCTTAAGCCCGTTTACGAAGCGCCCTCCCTGCGGCTTTAAAACGGCTTCAAGCTGTTTGGCCTGCTCCGGCGTCACGGGCTGGTCCGCTACCACGGTAATATTACTCAACTTTATCTTCCTTTTCCCTCAACAAGGCTTGCCCAAAACTTACTCGCCAAGCATACCATAAATTCAGCTTTTTACCCGATTTGACTTTGCCTGCTGTCCTTAAAGGCCGGGGAAATTGCGCGGAAGTGAAATTGCCGCTATCATCAGGCCAGTTAAAACTAAAGGAGGACAATCTTGATAATCAGTTACAACGGCAAGACCCCCCGGATTGGCCCGAACGTTTTCGTGGCCCCAAACGCGACCCTGATTGGGGATGTTGTGATAGAGGAAGGGGCCAGCATCTGGTTCGGGGTAGTGTTGCGGGCCGACCAGAACCAAATCATCGTGCGGGCCGGGGCGAATATCCAGGATAACTCGGTTTTGCACACAAACGAGGAGGACGGCCCGACCGAGGTTGGCCCCGAGGCGACTATCGGTCACGCTGTAACTATGGAAGGGTGCAGGATTGGCCGGAGCGCCGTTATCGGGATGAACGCCGTAGTGCTGGGAGGCGCGGAAATCGGGGACCGGGCTATGGTGGCGGCGGGGTCGGTTGTCGGGGCCAGGTTTAAGGTGCCGGAAGCGCACCTGGCGGCGGGAGTCCCGGCAGTCGTAAAAAAACCGCTCTCCGGGGCAGCCCTGGAAGCAGTCGAAGTCAGCGCGGGGCATTACCACCACCTGCGTGACCGGTATTTGGAAGAAGGCGTGGGCAGGCCGGAATAAACCCGGCTACGGCTGCCCGGTAACCAGGCCGTACAGCAGCAGAGCGGCCCCGGCAAAAAGGATTAAGGTTCCCAGGCCGATGCCCAGGTTTGTAAAAAAGCTAAAGCGGTGCCGGCCCATTATTTTTTTATTGTTACCCGCAAACAGGATAAAGACCAGCAGCACCGGGGCCAGCAGCCCGGCCAGTACGTTCGCCAGGAACATCAATGTGACCGGCTCGATACCCAGGAAAGCCACTACCAGCGAAGCCAGCAGCGCGACGGTTAAAATCAGGTAGAAGCCTTCGTTTTGCCAGGGCTTTTTCGAAAGACTGGAAGGCCAGCCGAAACTCCCCGCCACGGCGTATGAAGTGCTGGCAAGTAAGACCGGAATCGCCACCATTCCGGCCCCGATAAGACCCACCGCCACCAGGTATTTACCAAAGACCCCGATTAGCGGTTCCAGCACACCGGCCGCATCGGCGGCGCTATTAATCTCTTTATGACTGGTGAAAGCGGTCGCAGCCGTCGTGACAATCACGCAATACGCTACCAGGTTGCCGCTAATAACCCCGCTGGCAATATCTATCCCGGCGCTTTTAATCTTCTGGTCGGTGGAACCGGCCCGTTTCGCCTCGGTCTCGCCCTGGACCTGCCAGAAGAATTGGTAGGGCGTGAGGGTGGCCCCCAGGACCGCCACCGCCGTACTGATACTCTGGAACGAGAAATCTAATTTTGGCACAAAAGTACCTTTTAAGACCGCGCCCCAGTCCGGCCCGGCCAGGAAGGCCAGCACCAAAAAGGCTACGAAAGCGAAACTCATTATGATAAAGGCTTTTTCCACCCGGTCGTAACTCTGGTAAACCGTAACGTACCAGAGCGCGAGACCCGCCGGGATTACCCACCAGATAAAATTTATGCCGGTTATCAGTTCGAAGCCGGTGCCAATCGCCAGCAGGTCGGCGGCAATCAGGGCGACATTCGCCACGATGAGGGCCAGCGAGGCCGGCCAGGCCACCAGGCGGGTATAGTGTTCGCGCAGGATTTCGCTCAGCCCTTTATGGGTAATCCGGCCAATCTTCGCGCAGCCGAACTGGACCGCCTGTAAGAGCGGGACCGTTATCAGGATAAGCCAGAGCTGGCTGAAGCCGGTGCGGCTGCCCGTGACCATATAAGAGGTAACGGCAGACGAGTCGTTTCCGGCCATCCCGGCCAGGAACCCCGGCCCTACTTTCTTAAGGAAGGGTTCCGAATCCTCAGCAGGTTCAGATTTTCCAGCAGGTCGGGTCTGCGACGCTGTCCTACCGGGCGGAACATTTTCGGCGGTATGGAGTTCACCGGCCCCTTCCGCTTCTTCCTGGCCGCGCGCGGTGGGCAGCGCCTGTTGAACTTTATCCAGGGTGCCCTGGTCTTCGGCGGCCTCTTTTTCTTTCTGCTCAAGCCGGTTCCTGGGTTCGAGATGTTCCAGGCCGACCGATGTAAGACTTTCTACTTCGTGGTCTTTGGTCAGGACTTTTACCCTGGGCAGCCCGTCTTCGTTATGTTCGATGCTTTCGATGCGGTCGGCTGGAATCTGGATGGTCTTGTTAAACAAGACCCCTTTTTCAACCGTAATTGATTCAAGATTTCCCGCCGCGTCGTGGTTTAACCCGCTCACTTTCGGCTTGGTCAGGTCCGCTTCACCCAGGTCGCCTTCGGTAGCCTCCACCAGCATACCGGGTCTTATTTTCTCGTCCGTAGTTTCTTCCGGGTTAGAAGCCCGGTCTGGTTTATCCATAAAGCCTGTAAATTCTCCCTGTGTCAGTCAGCCAACAAACATTTAGTATTTAGCAAAGCTTATGCCCCGGACCCGGCCTTGCGATTATTAAGCCGGTTCCGCTTTCTATTTTTACCCGCTTTTACCTCTTTTCAACCTGGATTTAAAACCGGTCCTGTTAAGATAAAGCAGGTGGAGAAAATACCACCGGATTCGGAAAAGAGGAGGAAAATTTATGGCAACCAGGACAATTTCTCAAATGTATGATTTGAAAGGCAAAGGGGCAATTGTTACCGGGGCGGGCATGGGCATCGGGCAGGCTATCGCTTTACGGCTGGCGGAAGTGGGCGCGGCGGTTCTTGTCGTGGATATAAACCTGCCCGCCGCCGGAGAGACCGTTCGCCAAATCCTGGCTAAAGATGGCATCGCTATCGCGGTACAGGCCGACGCCGCCAGTCCTGCCGACGCCGAGCGGGTGGCCCAGGAGGCCTTAGAGCGGTTTGGCCGGGTGGACATCCTGGTCAATAACGCCGGAATTTTTCCTTTCTCTCCGGCCCTGCAAACCACTGAAGCGCTCTGGGATAAAGTTCTTGATGTAAACCTGAAAGGAGTCTTTTTCTACACTCAGGCTGCCGCGAAACGTATGATAACCGGCGGGCAGGGCGGCCGGATTGTTAATATCGCCTCGATAGACGGCCTCCACCCGACCGGCAACCTGGTCCACTACGACGCTTCTAAAGGCGGCGTGATTATGGCGACAAAATCACTGGCGCTTGAGTTTGGCCGGTACGGTATAACGGTAAACGCTATTGCCCCGGGCGCGATTGCTACGCCGGGCGCTTCGGCGGGCAGCGCGGGTACGCAAATGACCGAGGAGGTTCTGAAGTCGTTTATGGCCCGGATACCGCTGGGACGCCAGGGTGAACCGGACGACATTGCCACAACTGCTCTTTTCCTGGCGAGTGACGCCGCCGCTTATATGACCGGCGGCCTGCTGGTGGTTGATGGCGGCTACCTGCTCGCCTGAACAGGTCTTTATTCGATGGTTTGGCCCTTAAAGCAAAGGAGGTTTTAAGAGGAGTTAAAAGTTGACGCTTGAAAGTATGGCCCGGTGAGGCTGAAACTCGCCGGGCTATTTTTTCTCAACGCCTGTGACATTTACGAAAAGGTACTCGCCCTCGACCATTACAGGGTAGGTCGGCAGGCAGACCGGCATGCCGGGGGCGACATTCTCGCCGGTCCGTACGTTAAATTGCCAGCGGTGCAGGTAGCAGCGCACCAGTTCGCCTTTCATATCGCCGGACCACAACGGCCAGCCCTGGTGAGGGCAGTTCGCGGCGAAAGCGTAATAATTCCCGCCGGCATTGGTCAGCGAAAGTTTAACGTTCCCGGCGCTGGCCTCGCGTATCAAGCCAGGCCGGATATCTTTCAGGCGGGCCACGCGGACAAAACCGTCCGCTCTGGCCGGTTCTTTTTCCTCTTTTTTACTAAACAGACCCATAAAAATAATCGTAAAAGGTTGTTTCGTTCATCATGGGCATGGCGGCCAGGTGAGCGGCCTGAAATCGGGCGAATTGTATTCGGGATAGGCCCAGTAACGGCGCGGCAGCTTTTCCTTGCCGTAATACAAAAAATTCAGCAGGGGTTCTCCCAGGCTGGGATGTACCAGCAAGGCTGCCGCTTCTTCGAACGGCACCCAACGCACCGCCCGCACCGCCGGGTCCGAACCATAAGATACTTCCGGCCTCTCGGCAGTCTCATTCACCAGGGCCAGTTCGAAGACACATGTTACGAAATGCCGCCGGTCGCGTTCGGTTTTAGCGTCCACCACAAAAAGCATGTCACCGGCGGTTACGTCCAGCCCGGTTTCCTCGTGAAATTCTCGCACGACCGCTTCGGGATGTTGTTCGCCCGGTTCCAGGCGACCGCCCGGCAGCGACCAGTTAAGTTCCGGCTCGCCGTAATCGTTGCCAACCAGCAAGACCTCGCCCCCGTAGACCAGGATACCCTGGGCCACGTTATAATTGACCCATTGACCCGGTGGCGGCGTGATAAATGAGGTCATTTCACTACTCCTGCTTCCTCGCGGACTGCTTCACGCTGGCGGGCCAGGCGTGGAGTAGCTTCGGCAAAAACATTATCAAAAAGATTTTCCGGGGCGGGCGTGGGATAATCGTAGGCCCGCTGGACCTGCTCGTTCATATAGGCTTCGGTTTCCAACGTTATATCTTTGTCCCCCTTTTCGTCCAGGTAGCCGCCGTCGTACAAAAAGCGGCGAAAACGTTTCAAGGGGTCGCGGGTTTCCCATAAAGTTAAATTTTCGGGCGGGCAGTAACGGGTCGGGTCATCCGAAGTGCTGTGCGCGGCCTGGCGGTGCGTCACGGCTTCTACCAGGGTCGGGCCGCCGCCGCTGCGAGCATTATTCACCGCTTCTTCCATCACGGCGTGGACCGCCAGGATGTCGTTGCCGTCCACCAATCGCGCTGGAACCCCAAAACCGATGCCGCGTTGGGCCAGGTGTTTGGCGGCGTACTGTTTGTAACTGGGAACGCTTATTGCCCAGCCGTTATTGACCACGACCATTACCAGCGGCGCGAGAAAGACCCCGGCGAAATTTAAAGCCTCGCTAAAGTCGCCCTCGCTGGTAGCGCCATCTCCGCAGGTGCCAACCACCACCGAATCTTCTTTCTTTAGCTTCGCGGCCATCGCCAGCCCGGCCGAATGGAGGGTCTGGGTGCCGATGACAATCGTAAAAGGCAGGCAGCGCGGGTCTTTGCCGACCAGTTCGGGCGGCGGCGGGTAACCCCGGCAAAAGTAAGCGATTGCCGCCGGGGAGAACCCTTTTTGCAGGTAGCCGCCCATTTCGCGGGGCGAACCGGTCAGCCAATCCTGGTCCAGTAGCGGCGTGGCGAGGCCGACCGCGGCCGCTTCCTGGCCGTTTGAGGGAATCCAGGTGGTCGCCCGGCCCTGGCGCTGGAGCGCGACCAGTTTGTTTGATAACAGCCGGGTCAGCCACATCGTGCGGTACCATTCGATAAGCCTGCCCCGGGATAAATTTTCCGGCAGCGGGCCTACGACCTGGCCGTCCTCGTTTAAAATCTGAAAGGGGGTTTCAAATTCTTTAGTCAACATGCTTATTCAGAAATATCCCTTAAAAGATAAGTCCAATAATTAAATCTTCGTTTCCGGCAGTATACCATTCCTGGCTTAAAACAGGTAACTCTGACCCTAACCGGGCTTATCCTATACCTAAAAGTATATAACAATGTATTAAAAATAGGTAAACTTTAACCGCATACAACTTCTATAGGCATAAACCTTGCAGAAGAATATCCGGTAACAATTAAAGGAAGAGCTTCCGCGTGGAAGTGGTAGCCCCGCCACCTGGGTACGCAGGTCGCGAGAGAGAAAACAACAAGGAGCAAGGAAATGGCCGATTCGAAAACTGTTTTGCAAAAATACGTCAGCGACATGATGTCGCTGGAATCCCATATTTACCAGGCGATTGACAAACAGGTCAAGGAAAACGCCGACGACCCGGAAGTTAGCACCAAATTCGCTCAATTTACCACCACCTTAAAATCGCATCGTGACAGCCTCGCCTCGCGGCTGAATGCCCTGGGCGGCGCCGCGAACAGCCCTATCAAAGAGGGTGCCGCGGCGGTCTTTGGGGTGGCAGCCGGTTTGATTGATAAGTTTCGTTCCGAAGAGGTCTCCAAGGACTTTCGCGACGATTTCACCGCTCTCAGCCTGAGCCTGGTTTCTTACCAGATGCTGTACACCACGGCCCTGGCCCTGGGCGATACCCAGACCGCCGAGCTTGCCGCCGGGAACGCCAGGGACAATGCTAAATTCATCCGGGAAATCGAGCGGATGATGCCTGGCATCGTGGTCCGCGACCTCAAAAAGAACCATAAGGAAGCCGCCCCCGCTATTAACGAGAGCGCTACCCAGGCCACCCAGGACTTGATTACCGAAATCTGGAAATAAGGTTTCCGGTTTTATAGTCTTATAAAAGCAGAAAAGGACTTTGCAGCCAATAAATGGGCGGCGAAGTCCTTTTTGCTGGCTTACCGGACCTTTAATAAAAAAGGATTGAAAAGTTGGTACAATAGAGAAAATAGTTTAAATCCTGAACCTTAGCCGGGCCGTTGATTTTGGGAAAGCGGGAGAATTTGGAAGAAGAGCTTCTTGAAGCAATTTTAGACCTTGACAGCCGGGTGATGCGCTACACCAGGGCCGGGTGGCCTGCATCCTGGATTCAGGTCAATTTGCCTTCCGGCCATATCCGCGCCCTCCTAATCATCGAGGCCGGCAGCGCCCGCACCCCCCACGAAGTGGCCGATTTGCTGGGAATAGGCCGCACCAGCGTCACCGGGCTGCTGGACCGCCTCGAAGGCGAAGGTTTGCTCACCCGCTCGATTGACCCCGACGACAAACGCAGTTTTATCCTCCATTTAACCAGCAAAGGCCAGAACCTCGTCACCCAGATTGATGCTATACGCCGCAGGCAGCTAAAAGACGGCCTGGCATTAATGGATAAACCGGCCCTGGAAGCGTTACGTACCGGGCTGGAAGCTCTTTCGGAGGCGCTTTCAACCCTCAAACCGGCGGCGCAGTCCGGCTCTGCTACCGGCGCCGCAGAATAAGGTATCAAGGGCCGCGTCCGGGGAAAGACCAGACAGCGGCGGTTTTTTACTCAGTGGGGTCGTACCCGGTGTAAGGTGCAAAGCCTCAAGACTACCGAGCCGCCAAACCCGTCTTTATATATTTATTTACAGTAGTAAAATCGTAAAATCATCCAAAAACTGAATAGCGGTTGAGGCTGTCTTGCAAGCGGCAGCTCAAAATAGTAAAATTAAGGTTGATAAAATGGAAATTACCGCAAAGATGCGATAAACAAGCGATAAAAAAGCAACATTTTCTCTCAAATTTACCTGTTACAAAAGGATTTTGAAAGAAGCAGGCTATATTTCCAGCCTTTCTTAAGAAAAACTCACTTTTTATGGAGGAATTTAATGGCACACAAATGGGTTTACCTGTTCCGCGAAGGTAACGGCAGTCAAAAGGATTTGCTGGGCGGAAAGGGAGCCGGGTTAGCCGAGATGACACGGGCCGGTATGCCGGTGCCTCCTGGCTTTACCATCACCACCGAAACCTGTAACTCTTATTATGATAACGGCAAAAAATTCCCGGAAGGTATGTGGGACCAGGCTCTGGACGCTCTCAAAGATGTTGAGAAGGCCATGGACAAGAAGTTCGGCGACCCCCAGAATCCGTTGCTCGTATCGGTCCGCAGTGGTGCCAAGTTTTCTATGCCCGGTATGATGGATACTATCCTCAACCTCGGCCTGAATGACGATACGGTTAAAGGCGTGATTGCCCTGACCCATAACGAACGCTTCGCCTATGACGCCTATCGCCGTTTCATTCAGATGTACGGTAATGTCGTCTTAAACCTCAACAAAGATGAATTCGAGCACGAAATGGACACCGCCAAGCATAGCATTGGCCCGAACGCCAAAGATACCGACCTTTCGGCGGAGCAGCTTAAAAGTCTGGTCGGCATCTTCAAGGGTATCGTCCAGAAAAAGACCGGCACGCCGTTCCCCGAAGACCCGTTCGACCAGTTGAAAGGCGCGGTTGAAGCCGTGTTCGCTTCCTGGAACAACGACCGGGCGATTGTCTACCGCCGCATGAACAAAATCAGCGACGCTCTTGGCACCGCCGTCAATGTCCAGTCTATGGTATTTGGCAACATGGGCGACGACTCCGGCACCGGCGTGGCTTTTACCCGCGACCCCTCGAACGGCGAGAACGATCTTTACGGTGAATACCTGCCGAACGCCCAGGGCGAAGATGTGGTGGCCGGTATCCGTACCCCGCACCCAATTCACGAAATGGAACACGACCCGGCTTTCCCCGGCGTGTATAAGCAGTTCGCCGATATTGCCAGGCGGCTTGAGGAACATTACCAGGATGTCCAGGACATGGAATTCACCATCGAAAAGGGCCGCCTGTTCATGCTCCAGACCCGTAACGGCAAGCGCACCGGCCCGGCGGCGGTCAAAATCGCCGTGGACATGGTAAAAGAAGGCGTAATTGACGAGAAAACGGCCCTCCAGCGCATTCCCGCCGACGACCTGAACCAGTTGCTGCTGCCCCGCGTCAGCCCGAACGCCAAGAAAACTGTCCTGGCGAAAGGTCTGGCCGGTAGCCCCGGTGCGGCGGTCGGACAGGTGGTCTTTACCGCCGAGGAAGCCGAAGAAAAAGGCAGCGCCGGCGAGAAGGTTATCCTGGTACGCCGGGAAACTTCCCCCGAAGACTTGCGCGGTATGGTCGCAGCCCAGGGTATCCTGACCGCTTTTGGCGGCAAGACCAGCCACGCCGCCGTGGTGGCCCGCGGTATGGGCAAGTGCTGTATCGTGGGCGCGGGCGGGATTCGTATTGCCAAAGACGAGAGCGGCTTTACCGTTGAAGGCAGCGATACCGTTATTAAAAAGGGCGACTGGATTACCCTGGACGTGGATTCGAACGAAGGCCGCGTGCTTCAAGGTAAGGTTGACACGATTGCGGCCGAACTAAGCGGCGACTTTGCCACCATCATGGGGTGGGCGGACAAGTACCGCACCATCGGGGTCCGCACCAATGCCGATACTCCGCACGATGCTCAGAAGGCCCGCGAGTTTGGCGCGACCGGTATTGGCCTGTGCCGCACCGAGCACATGTTCTTTGAAGGCAACCGGATTGACGCGGTCCGCGAAATGATTGTGGCCGATAACCTGGACGACCGCAAGAAAGCCCTGGCGAAGTTGCTGCCTTACCAGAAGGAAGACTTTGTCGGTATCTTCAAGGCGATGGACGGCTTCCCGGTAACCATTCGGACCCTGGACCCGCCGCTTCACGAGTTCTTGCCTCACGACCCGACCGAAATTCACGAACTGGCCGACAAACTGGGCGTTTCTTACGACAAGCTGATGGGCCGGATTGAAAGCCTGCGCGAGGCTAACCCCATGTTAGGCTTCCGGGGGTGCCGCCTGGGTATCCAGTATCCCGAAATTACCGAGATGCAGGCGCGGGCGATTTTCCAGGCCGCTATCGAGGTCAAGAAAGCGGGCGGGCATGTCGAGCCGGAAATTATGATTCCGTTGGTCTCCGACCTCAACGAACTGCGTATCCAGCGGGAAATCGTTGACCGGGTGGCGAAGGAAGAAGGCGTGGCCGAGGCGGGCGTGAAGTATCTCGTTGGCACCATGATTGAACTGCCGCGCGCCGCTCTGCTGGCCGACAAAATCGCCGAGCAGGCCGACTTCTTCAGCTTTGGCACCAACGACCTGACCCAGACCACCTTCGGTCTGAGCCGGGACGACAGCGGCAAGTTCCTGCCGATGTATGTCGAGAGGAAGATTTACAAGGACGACCCCTTCCAGGTGCTTGACCGCGACGGCGTCGGACAACTGGTCAAAATCGGCACCGAACGGGGCCGCTCGACCCGGCCCAACCTGAAGGTCGGCATCTGCGGCGAACACGGCGGGGAGCCTTCCTCGGTTATGTTCTGCCACGAAATCGGCTTGAATTATGTATCGTGCAGCCCTTACCGGGTGCCGGTTGCTCGTCTAGCGGCCGCGCAGGCCGCCCTGGGCGAAACTACCCGCGATAAGTAGTTTTCAAGGTTAAACAAAAGCCACAAAAAAGGACGGTCGCTCCGGCGTTCGTCCTTTTTTGTGGCTTTTTATCTATAGCTAAATTTGGATATGGTAAAGAAGAAATGCAAAAATAAGGAGCCATTAATAACATGACTCCTGGACAGCAAAGCTCAATCCAACCTGGGAAAATTCAGGGTTGGGAATAGTAGTAAGACCGGCGGGTGGTAAGGGTCAGGAAACGACTGCCTCGGTAGAAGCAGGCGCGGCTTCTACAGCCACTTCCGCAGATTCGGCACTTGCAGCGGCGGCTTCTTTTTGCTTGATGTAGCACTCTTTGCAATAGACAGGCCGGGCCAACCTGGGACGAAAGGGCACCGTAGTTTCCACCCCGCACTCTGCGCAGGCCACCGCGCTCACATCCACCAGTTTCGGCGGGATAGCGCCCGGGGCGGATACCGAAGGCAGGTTCAGCGCGATAGCCTGCTGCTTGCGGCGGTTGCGGCATTCCGGGCAGCGGCCCGGCTCGTGGACAAGACCTTTTGAGGCGTAGAAATCCTGCTCACCGGCGGTAAAAAGGAAAGCTTTCTGGCAATCTTTACAGGTGAGCGATTTGTCGGAAAATAACATTTAGATAATCCTCCTTGTGGCTTTACTCAAATGCCTATAAGCGGCTGAGTAACTTTGCCAGACCCGTGACCCGGTCTGCTACTTTTTGAACTTCGCGTTGATGTTGCACTGCTCGAAATTGTTAAATCTTTTGTACTTTCGACAGCCGGTAGTTTACCGGCTGTACTTCTGCATGGCGCTAATAGTTTTATTATAGTTTATTTTTTTTGAAATGCAATAGATTTTAAAACGCTTATCACGCAATTATCTAAAAATAGCCCAAATTGGCCAGTTTTACATAATAAAGAGGCCTGTACCCTACCTATAGATATAGTTATCCACAATAGCACAACATTTATGCCTTTGACTATTTGCGTGTTAAGCGATATTATCTAGTTATTGATTTAGGAAGAAGGGCGGTTCATAAATAGTAGAAATCGTAACAATTATGCTATCAAAAAATGTGACAATACCATTGTCACATTTTGGTGGCATAGCATTGATTTAAACTGTCAGTAGGAGGCGCTATGACGCAGTTTAGTACCCCGGCCCAGACCCCCGGCAAGGATGAAGGTTGGGTTGGACCGGCCCCGCGAGGTTGGGACAAAAAGCAACGTACCGGCCTGGTATTGAGTGGAGGTGGGCTAAAGTTTGCCGTTCACGCCGGGCTGTACAGCCGCATGGAAGAATTGCCATTCTTCTCCAATGAAAAAGCCTTGCCTTCCAGCGTCATCAACAGCGACCCGGCCAATTTCGATATGCTAAGCGAGGCGTTCGATTGTGTAGTAGGCACCAGCGCCGGGTCGCTCCTGGCGGCAGCCTGGGGTTGCGGTTTTTGCGCCGAAGATGCCGCCCGGGTATCCCTCTTGTTCAGCCGCCCCGATTTCCAGAATATGATTCTCGACCCGAACTGGTTGGGCGCGGGTAGTTTCTTGCTCAAAGGCGACCCCGGCTATTTCAAAGGGCTTTACCGGGGCGAGGCTTTGCAGCGTACCCTGGAAGTGATTTTCTCCCACAATTTTTTGCGAAAACTTGGCAAGCTTTACCAGTCTTATAGCGGCAAACGCAAGCAGCTAAAAATTGACGAGGCTAAATTCGATGATGCCCTGGCGAAAATCATCCGCGACCTGCGTAACTTGCCCCGCGAGAAATTGCCCGATATGTCGGAAGTCATGACTAACACCAAAGAGGTCGTCAGAAGCAAAGACCAGGATAAGGCGCTGGTCGCGATTACTTTCCAGGACATAAACCCCGGCGTGCGGGTGCCTTTAGAGCGTTACCGCTACTCCGGCGACCTGGACTGGGAGCAAGTTGCCCGCGCCGAAGCTGAAAGTATCTACCGGGCCAACCAGGGCCACACCTCGGCTTACCGCGCCGCCCTCGCCGAATATTACCGGGGCCGGGCTGCCGCCGGGCGCTATGTCCCGAAAGACCCCGATGCTGTGCGGCCCATGCTGCTGCTGGTCGGGACCGACCTTATTACAGGGCAGAAGACCATTTTTAGCAGCTATCACCTTTTTGAAAAAGAACTGGTCTACGCCAAAAACAGCCGGGGGGCCGACCCGACCGGCATTGATTATTGTTACATCAACCCCAAAGGTAACCTGTCATCGCTGCCAAAAGAGATAACCGAGGAACTGCGCCCGCCCAACTTCCTCTATAAAGACCTTTCAACCGGGCTGCCTGTAGCCTGGGCCATCCGGTCGAGCCTCTCTATTCCGGGCGTTTTCGCCCCGGCCACCATTCACTACAAAGATGATTATGGCGTGGAGCGCACCGACTTTTTCATTGACGGCGGCGTGACCGACAATTACGCCTTGCAAGTGGCCGCCGACCCGAATATTGGGCGGTGCGCTCGGATTCTGGGCGGCAACATCGGCAGCCTGGGGCCGCGCATCCACACTTATGACGCCCGCAACGTCGTGGACATTCTCGTTAAAACGCTCTATACCATGGGCGACGGCAACGTAGACAGCAACGCCGATAACCGCCTGGTCGAACGGGCCAAAGTTACAACCATTGACGAAATTACCAGGAATAATGTCACGAGTATCGCCGAGCTTGCGAAAATCCCGGCCCTTTTGGAAGAAGGTAAGCTGCTGGCCGACCAGTTCTTTGGCAGTTTCCGCGACAAAGAAACCGGCCTGGTGGCCCTGGACCGCCTCTTTGGCCCTGACCCCGGCAGCTATATTGTTTTTCTGCCCCGGGTTGAATCTTACGGCCAACCGCTCGGTCTCCCGGCCCCGCCCGTCCCGCTGACATCCAGCGGCGACGAAGTGGCAACCGGCGCGTCCGAGATTGACCGGATTGCCCTGCTGGCTTACCTGTTGCCCGAGGTGCGCGACGAGGTTAAAAAGGCTCGTTCGATTGCTTTAGGGAAAAGCGAGGCGGCCTTAATTCCGCCGCCGGTGGTGGGGCCGGGCAGTTTGCTGTTGGGGCCGGTAGGGCTGGTGCTGCGCTTGCCGGGCCAGATTTTGCAGCCGCTTGGCCCAACCGACCTGCTGAACCAGGCCCGGCGCGCCGTATTATTGATTTTGCTGACCTTTGTGAGTTTGCTGGCGATTGGCCTCTGGCGGGTTGTGGCGTTTGTGGTGGAACTGAGCGGGGTGCGGCTGTCCGCCGGGAGTATTTTTGATGGTTGGAACTACTGGTTCGCGCTGGGCGCGGTCCTTATCGGGGCGCTGCTCGGCTATTTGATTTTCTTTCGGGCCTTGATTTACGATTTCTGGGTGGCGCGCAGAGCCAAGTTTTTACGGCGCGCCCTCGAAGTGCCGGTGAGCCTGGTCTTTACAGTCGCCCCGGTCGTCATTCTTGAACTGGTTAAAGGACTGGACAGCGTTTTAAGGAGCGCCCTGGGGCTGATTTTAATTCCGTTTTCGGCCCTGGCCCTGGTCTTTTTTAGCTACGCTTTGATTTCATTCGTAAGAACGCTACTGGGCCGCCGCCACTAAGATTAGCCCTTCGCGCGCGGCGTAACCGGAATGGCCCGGACAATCAGGCGGTCTGAATAAACGCCATAAGGCACGCAGGTTATAAGGGTCAGGGCCGATTTGGCCGAGTTCGACCTGAAAC
>CADDZM010000084.1 GCA_902812345.1 Chloroflexota bacterium
CAAAATCGAAAATAGCCTGGGTGCGCGCTCTATCCGAGATAACGTTATCGAGCGGCCCTATCAGGGTTACCTCGTCCGTGGTCGTTGAGCCGAGCGGTTGCCAATGGGCCGGAACACCGCCTTTTTCCAGCGTCGCCAGAATACCGGCGTCCTGGGCCGGGAAATACCATTTCTCGCGGCTGCCTTCCACTTCGACCGGAGCCGCGATATTCTCTTTCAAAAACTTTTCAAAGGCCGGTTTTATCTCGCCCGGCCCCACCCGGCGGTGCAGCGTGACAGCCAGGCGGTTCGCCCAGGTGCGCCCGGTGCAAAGACCGGTATCAAACAGGGCTTTGCGGCCAAAGTACTCTTCGGCTTCAGCCAGGCTCACCGTCCGGTCGAGGGGCCAGGGGACAATAGCGCCGGTTAAACCGTAAAGCCGCTCAAAGTTGCGGCGGCTGTGCGTCATGAGTTCCCCGGTAGACCATAAATAGTTGAGGACGAGACCGGTATCTTTGGTGGCCCGGCCGCTATTAACCCGTTCGTTACCGGAAAAGTCCCGGTTGCCCAGGGGGCCGCGCTGCCGCAACGTTTCAAGCACTTGTTCCAGCAGGGCCGGGTTATTGCGGACAAATTCGGCGTAGGAGTTATTCTCGGCTTGCTGGCGCATAACCGGCTGCCAGTAAGGCCGCTCCCGCATAGGGTAAATCATCAGAATCTGGCCGTAGTCGAAGAAAAGCCGGTCGGTATAGAGTAAACTGTCCAGGTCTGCCGGATTATAATCCGCGACCCGGCTCCACAGCACAATGTCGTGGTTGCGGGCCACCACCGTTACCGAATCGACCTGGACCGCTTCCATCCGGTTGATAGCCTCCGCAACACCGGCCTTACCAGACCAGCGCCGTCCCGGCCATAAGCCTTGCCGTCCCAGGATATAGCGGCGCGCGGTTTTCTTTGAAATTGAGAGTGTATTCATACAAAAACCATTACTTACGACCCTGTAAGGTTGAAATTAAGGGTAGGCTGCTCGCCGCCGGTAAATTCAATTTTGAGGGTGTGCTGTCCCTCCTTAATTCGGCCCTGCCACTGGCCGCCGGTCGCACTGCTTTCGTTCACCACCAGGGCATCGTCCAGCCAGACTTTAATCCCGTTCGCGCTTTCTGCCGTAATGGTATAGTTTCCACCACTCAGATTCACGCTGCGGGTATAGCGGGCCGACCAGCCGTCTTTGACCAGGGCCGGGATAGGCCCACTGGCATCCCAGGGCGAGGTCAATTTCACATCCCCGCCCAGGTAATCTAGCCAGGAAGCGCCGCAGCCCCAGCTCTTGTTATTGTAAAACTCCCTGCGCCAGCCGTCCCCGGCGACCGGCCAGGCGGTAAAGCTGGACGGCTCGGCGGTAGCGGGATTGCCAAACTGGATATACCCGGCCCCAAAGCTCTGGGTGGAGTGATTATTCAACAAATATTCGTCCGAGGTAGGGGCGCCAAACCGGGTTGGGTTGCCGTTGGCAGCATACCAGTCGAAAATACCTTTGCGGATATAGTAAGCCCGGCAGGTTCCAGCCGCCAGACCCTGGCGGTTCTCGCCGTCCTCGTCCTGCATAATCGCTACCGGGTCGCCCGAGAAGTCCTGGATAACCGTACCGTACCACCAGTGCGCGTCATTTGTAGGGCTGCCCATAGCCCCCAGGCTGCCGCCCCGGTTGTAAGCGTCTACAAACTGAGCCAGCCGGCTGGTGCCCTGGCCCGGTGTTTTAGGGGTTGAAGGCGTGCCGGTAAAGATTTCCATCTGCTGCGGCCAGCCCTGCCGCCCAATGAATTCGCCGAGGGTCTTGGTGTTGGTTGCGTCCCAGGGGTCGTTGACTGTGTACCCGTTCGGGTTAGTCCCGCTGCCGCCGTTTACCACGACAAAGTGAGAGCGGGCGGTGTTGACCATAAAGCCGATAATTACCGGGACACCCTTTTCCAGGTTGGCCCGCATCGCGGTAAAGTCGAACGACTGAATGGCCCCGCCGCTAACTTTGCCACCGCTGCAATTATTGGCAGCGGTACTCCAGTGCATCGGGCAGGCCGCATAACCCAGGCAGGTGCGCAACCGGGCCGGGTCGGTATCTACCCCAAAATACTTAAAGACCATCGCCGTCGAGGTAAGGGCGCAGCCCTGGGCTCCAATAGTAGTGCCGCATACGCCCAGGCTCCAGCTTTGCCAGCGCGGGTCCATCTGGGAAAATAAAGGCACTTCCAATTTACGGGCCGGCTGGGTTTTGGCGGAAGGTACTTCCACCGAGGAAACCCCGCCTGTTGCCAGGTCTACCGAATATTTGTGGGAAGACCCGCCGGTGCGGTCGGTGTATTCGAGATATTTACCGTCCGGGGTCCAACTTAATACATTTTTGTTGTCGCCAAAAAAAATCTCCTGCCGGAAAGAGGCAGTGTTTTTAAGGACTTGCTGCCGGTTGGTGCCGTCGGCGTTCATACGCCACAGCTCCAGGCTGCCGTCTGCCGCCATAATGACGTAGGCAAGCTGCTGGCTGTCGGCGGACCAGGTGAAAGGCGCGGTCCAGAGCTTCTGGTCGGGAAAGCTTGCCAGCATGCGCTGATTAGAGCCATCGTAATTAACCGCCCAGATTCCTGTTCCGCTGTAATCGGGTTTACCGGCTGTCACATAAAGGACGCTCTTTCCGTCCGGGCTGACCGAAACGCTGCCTGAAGAGCGAGAGTCCAGGGTCGTAGCCGGGAGCGTCAGGATAGTAGTTTTGTCGGGGCCGTTGGTAATATAGAGGTGGGCCAGGTCGCCCTCGGTTTCGATACCCGCGGTGCGGGCAGTTATGGTCGGGTTTGTTTCGGCGTGAACGTTCGTAGGTTGGAAAGTCTGAGTTAACGTAAGGCCCAGCAAAAGGGCAATTATGGCAAAGGATGCGATTGTTCGATTAGAATTTGAACGTTTTAGGGTCGAAAGAAAATAACTTTGAGCAGACAGAGCCGAAACAATACTAAATAAAGCGCCTACCATTCCCAAAAATTTGGTTGGGGCGGTTTTTTCTCGCAGCAAATAGACTTCCTTTCACAGACCCTCTATCGAGTCCTGGTTTTTTAAGGAAGGAACTTACAAGCTATTTATTTGTGGAAGACAACACAGGGGAACAGCACTACATTTCCGGCGCATCGCTCTTGCGCCGTTGAGAAATCTTACTGGTCAAGACCCCTAACCGGGACCGCCTTTAAACTGCTCTGGCGTCCGGCTGGTTCATCTTCTCCAAGCTTCAGGTCTACTTGGTATAAAGCAACCCAGGTTCCTATTTTTATATCCAATAAAGTAAGTATAGCAGACAACTACTGGGGCAGATAATACCATATAAACCTTACGGTGAACCTTTCTTTGGGTCCGGATTAAAACACTTGAGCCTAAACACCCAAAAATTAATCGAAAATTAAACTTCCCTGCCAATTATTCCATTAATTAAGGCTAAAGAGTTAATTTTTGTAAAATGTGGAAGTTTAAATGCCCTGGGCCACTATTAAATTGCCCGTGGAGGCTGCCAGCCTTTTAAATTTAGCAGCCTGGTAGTTATCGGAGTTGTACCATTCCAGGGCTTTTTCATAGCTGTCAAATTCAATTAGCACCACCCGGTTGGCTGCTACATCGCCTTCAAGGAACTGATGCTGCCCGGCTCGTACGATAAAATGACCGCCATAAGGCTCCAGGCTGCTCGGCCCCAGGCCGGTATATTCCTTATAAGCGTCCGGGTTCTGGACATTGATAAGCCCGATTACATATCCCTTCATATTTCTCTCATCCGCTGAATGCTGAATAATGTTATACAAAAAGTAAAAACTTAATCCGGCTCAAGGTCGGCAGCGCTCTTACGATACTTCGAAAAAGCCTCGCGCAAATGGCTCTTGTCATAATGAGCGTAAATCTGTTTGGTGGTAGTCGGGCTGGCGTGACCTAGAATATCCTGCACCTCGGAAAGCTGCGCCCCGGCGTTCAGCAGGCTTGTCGCCAGGTTATGCCGGAAATCGTGCGGTTTAAGTTCAATACCCAACCGGGCGGCGTAACGAGCCACTACCTGCCAGACGGTTACCAGGCTGACCCGGTAATTCTCGCCGCCAGGTACAGGCTTAACTTTATCCCGGCCCCGGTGGTGTTGCAGGAAAAGCGGTTTGAAACCATCTTTGCCGCGCCGGGTTAAATACTCCTCGATGGCTCCCAGGGCTATCCGGTCGAAATAGACCAGCCGCTCTTTCTCGCCTTTGCCTGTAATTAAAAGCTCGTAAGCGTCGGCAGTTACCTCTGAACTATCATTTTGGCCCGTAACTTGAGATTGGTAAGCCCTGAAAAGGTCACGGCGGTACTCGCCCAGCAGGGCTTCTAGGTCATTCCGGTCCAGGCTGGCGAGTTCCTGGCGGCGCATCCCCGTACAATATAGCGTCAGGATAATCGCCCGGTCGCGCAACTCTTCCAGGCCGCGCCGGTCCTTTTCAGGCTGGCTCCTGGGCATTCTTTTAAAAGTGTTCCCGGCAGGCTGCCCTTCCAGCAAACCCCCCGCGGTTTCAGGATTTAGAATTGACCTATCCCGTCCGGTTTCAGCACTATTCGCGTAGAAAGCCGCCTCGTCAGCGGCAAGCTCGGCTGTTTCAAGGTCTTGCAGGTCCGGCACGGCTGGTTTGAGCGCAAGCCGGGCGACCTGTTCAACCTGCCGTCCTTTGGCGCGGGGCGTTTTGTAAGAGGCCCGGCCCTGCAAGCGGCCCAATCCGGCCACCATCTCCTGGTACTGACAGCCGCCGGGAGTAAGGCGCCGCCGGGCCAGGTAATCGAAAAGGTTGCGGGCCGCCGCCATATAGCTGCTACAGGTCGCCCGCGCCTTGCGTCCATAAGTCGCTACCAGCCACAAATAAAAATCTTCCAGCACGAGAGGTGACAGCTCATATATACTCGCCTGGTCGGGAGCCTGCCCGGTGGTCTCATACATAAACCACATAAAACGCCGGCAGCCGACCCGGTATGTCTTGGCAGTCTCCTGGCTCTGGCCTTTGAGAGTATCCAGGAAAAGCTGGACGCCCGCCGCCAGCGGCAAATCTGCAGGAAGTTGGGCCATCCCGGCTTGAAGCACGCGCCCCGTTCCGAAGTAAGATTTTCCGGCGCTCTCCCACTCGTTTAAAAGAGAAGACTGGTCGGCGGTCCTGGCTGGTTGGGCAGTTCGGGTCATAATTAAAATCCTGGTATTGGTGGGTTGATTTTGGCCTGGTACTCGGCTGAGTATACCAGATTTTACCGTGAGGTTGCTACATAAAAAAGCAGCCGGTGCACAAGCACCGGCTGCTTTCCTGAATCCTTTCCTGGTCTAGTAAGGATTTTCCATATTTTCTTCGTTCTTGTACGGGTCTTTGGGGGCCGGCCAGCCCTGGTTATTTACCTGGGCCTGCGGCTGAGGCGGTTGTTGCGGCCCGTAATAGCCTGGAGGCGGTGGGGTCTGGCTGTAATCGTAATTGTAAGGACGGCCCTGGTACTGGTAAGGATTGTTCCAGTAGTTATAGTGCTGGTGCCGGTAGTAAGGCCGGTTGCAACTCGAACGATAGTGACTTCCTCTGGTCGCCGCCATAATAATGGCGAAGATTACCAGTGGGAAGAACGGAAAGAAAAAGAAACTGTGATGTCCCACCATTGACAGGATGAATAGGACCAGCAACACAATGCCGAAAGCCCGCAAAGCCGGGTGCATATAACTGTAGGACGGGCGCGGCGGTTCGGGCGGGTAATTGTAATAGGGCGGCTGGCCCTGTGGTCTACCCTGGTAATTATATGGAGGGTAAGGCGGCGGAGTGTTGGGATTTTCCGTATAATTGTAAGGGGGTACATTCCCCTGGCCATTTGGGTTTTCGTTTGGATAATTGGAATAAGGATACATTGCAATCCTGCACTTTCTAATGAGCTTCTCTAAAGGCATCCTGGCCTTTACGTACAGTATGACACCGTTTCTCCCAAAGATGTTTCAGCGGTTTTAGAAATCAGATGAACTCTCACGCTTTTCTAAGCTGGAAAAGCGACTTAAAAATTCTAAAAGAGCTGGCCCCGCCTGAAGCCAAAAGAGTTCTGGCATTTGGTCGAAAACTTCATCAATAGATTTACGTCCCGTCTGATAGAAAAGTTTCCCTGTTAAACAGTGTGCCGGAACGGTTTATAATTTGTTTACATTTAAGACTGCCGGTATTACCGGCAAAGCCTTCTTCCCCTTATTACCACATACCAAGAATCCGGACATATCCCCAACCTTTTGTTTTTTTCTTCCCCTATTCCTCATTGCTCTATTTTTTTAGATTCAATTGTATATTTAACCCGAAAATGAGTATTATCAAATAAGAAAAAGGGGAGTTATATTTTTCTAGTGTATTAGTCATTTATAAATCCTAAATAAAGTTTCTGAAAAGACAACTATTTATGGAATTTACCTACAAAAGCAGGAGGGGAGATAATTACTAACAAAGTTATCCACAGCAGTATTAAGATAATGGCTCTTATCTTAATACTAACCTGTGTTTATCCGCCTGACCCGGTGAATTATTCCTTTTATTAACAGATACAACACTTTTAGGGGCTTCTTGGACCAATTATTTATGTATAGCTTCCAGGCCGAGCTTAACCGGACCCAACTGGCTGAATTACTCGAACTTAAGTGCAGCAAAATAATCCAGCCCTGGGAGAACGGCTACCGCCTTATACCGGCGGGAAATTTACACTCCACCGGGAACGCCAGGAGGTCTACGAACTATATATCAGCGTTAAAGATCCTTTTAATTCATAGCTAATAATTACCTGACATATCCCTTTGCCGGTTACCTTTGGTTTGAAGATTTAATTTTATAATAGGTATAAGGGTGTTTGGAGGGATTGAAGGGATAAGTCGCTTTGTTGACCTTATTACTGCACCGCAGGCCGAAACTGGCCGAGTACCGCTGGACCATCCGGTTATGCAAAGCGGTTGCCGCCCGGCATAACCGGATTGGCGCGCCTCGCATAGCCGGTTACCAGGAATGTTACGAGCAAAGCCTGTCTGATGCCTGGGCTAAACTTATTACACCGTAAGAATCGAAGCAGGCCTGGTTGGAAGGCGAACACGCCGCCTTGGAGCAACTCGGGTCAGACCTGATGGCGGCAGCCCGACTCTGGACTCTGGCGTATAACAACGCCTTAGACCGGGGCCTGGGTGGCCTTATCCAGGCGGCGAACATCGAAAAGCCCAGCCTCACCTGACCGGCCCAGCAGCATCCCCAGCATAGCGTCGGCTGTGATCATCCCCCAGCCCAGGCCGTGCCCGGTAAACCCTACCGCAAAGTATATCCCTGAAGGTTCAGGGTCTAGCGGGGTCGAGACAGCCTCATATTCTCCAGCCGGGACGAAGGGCTTTTCAACCGGGGCAAACGCGCCCGGTACGTAGGGCAACTGCCCGGCCAGGGGTAGACCGTCCACCGAAAATCCCATCGTACCACCCCACCGCCGCACTACCGGCGCTTCCCTGGCTACCTCCGGGAAATACCGCTTCAAAATCCCTTCCAGGGTCGCCTGCAGCCACCCGGTCGCCACCTCGTCGTAACCCACTTCCAGTTCCTGGTGATAGCCGCGCCCGCCACCCAGCAGAAAAGAGCCGTCCTCTAACTGCCGGAAATACTCGTAACCGTAGTTCACATAGGCCAACCGGTCAATTACCCGGCGGCTAAACGGAGCCGTAAGCAGGATTTGCGCCCGCCTGGGAGCGACCTTATCGGCGAAATAAGGCGAAATCATGGGAGAATAAGCATTGGTGCAAAGGGCCACCTGCTCGCACACAATGCTTATGCCCCGCGCCTCTACCAGCAATCGCCCGCTGTTGCCCCGGTGAATAGCAAAGACCTCGGCAGGCGCGAAAAGACGAGCCTGCGCCCGGCCGCTTCTACCAGCGCCCCGACCAAAGCCACCGGGTCAAGGCCAAAATCGTCCGGTTGCAAAATAGCCGAACCAAAACCTCGGCCAAAGGGGTCGGCCTCAGAAAACTCCACCTGGAACCCGTCTTCCCGCATTAACTGGTAAGCCTCCGCTAACAGGGCGCTTTCCCGCTCGTCTATCCCTAAAATAGCGCTGCCGCTTTTAACTGACGGCGTTTTAAAACGCTCTACGAAAGCCCTGGTCTTATCCTGATTTTCTCTGGTAAGGTTCCACAAATGCCTGGCCTTCTCGCGGCCAAATCGGGCGACCCCGGTGGCATAATTATCGGCGGCGCCCATAAGGGACATCCCCGCGTTGCGGCCAGTAGCGCCGGCGGCCGGGAATCGACTCTCGACCAGAGCTACCTTTTTCCCCTGTCCCGCCAGGGTATAAGCGGTATAAGCCCCAACGATTCCGGCCCCAATAACGGCCACATCACATTCGTAAAGGTCCGCCTGACCCGGCTTTTGCTGCCAAACCGAAACGCTCATTAAAATCCTTTCTATTACGGTAATGTTACAAATATTTCAATTCAATTACGGTTTTTCCTGGTTTAGTTTGTGCAAAGAGCCTAGCAAGGCCGAAAAAGCCTGTCAAGTACATTTTTGCGTAATAAAAGAGCCTGGACATATATTGTAAAAACATTTTTATATGCTAGAATTATGTATAATTATTTCCATAGTTGTAAGGTGCAATAGTCCTTATTTCTTATTACCAAGTGTTACATAGGGGTCATTTTATTCTTAGCTCTTGTGTCCGGTACTTTTAACTGGAAAATCTGGGGAATTTAGGAGAAGCATTACATGATTTCTGCGCAAGATCAACGCCTCGCCAGTATGACACTGGGAAGCTGTAAATCACTCGCCGCCAAGCTAACTGCCGCCAATACCAATCCTACCCTGTCCTTTAGCGAAAGGTCAGTCCTGGAAGACTTTGGTAAACTCTTCTTTAACTACCGGTTGGATGAATTGGAAGCCCTGGCTTCAAGTTACGACCTTACCCGCGAAGACCTGGGCAAACTCATCTGCTTACTGGTATTAGAGCAAGCTCGCACCGAACCGATTGACGTCCAGCGCGCCCGCGACCGCCGCTCCGGGGCTGACCGCCGCGCCCTCCCCGACCGCCGGGTTAATTACGACCCTTACTACGCGCCTGACCGCCGTAAGAGCAGCAACGACCGCCGTCGCCCTGCCTAGAACCTTACAAAAGAGCGGCTGTTTCTGGCCCTACCAGGCCGGGACAGCCGCGATTTGTGGACTTATCAATGAACAAAACCGATACTTACTTTGTTACGTCCTCTGTTATTTCCTCACCCACTTCCTTTCTATTTTGCCTTATTTTTAAGGGATAAGTCGCCAGTAAAACCGGGCTACCGGTAGAGCAAATCGGTCATAATAGCGCCGTCCGGGCGCACAACCGCCACGCTGAACCACCAGAAAGGCCGGGGGCGGGGCGGACTGCTCCGCCCTACCAGCGTATTTTCACCTTTTTTCAGGCGTAAAATCCCGGTGTAGCGTGGCCGCAGGTGCGGGTGGTAGACATTATTCCCGGCCTCCCCGCTGCTCTCGACCTGCTTGCCTTCCTCCAATTCCTCGCCGTTAAACCAGAGCCGAATGGCCGCCCCCGCGTGGTAAAACAACCTTATTTCCCGGTCTTCCGGCGCAATAATCCGGGCTACCGCGAAGCTCGCTAAATTCTCCCCGGCCTCGTACCGCGCTGTGTACCGTTCGCGCAGCCGCACGTAGAACGGGTCGGCAATACTCTTGACCCCGGCGATGCTCTGGGCGTAACTCTCCCAGCCGAGTTCCGGGTTGAGCTGCCCTGCCTGGTCGAACACCTCCGAATAATCGGGCGGCTCATGGTCTTCGTTAAAGACCACGACCTGCCAGGGCGAGATAGCCGCGAAAATCGGGCGGCTGCGGTGCGCGAAGCGCAACTGCTTACCCCGCCAGCTTAATATTACATTCGCGGTCCATTCGCGGGGTTCACCCGCCGCGTCTATGGCGTAAGGGTTGGCGATAATCAGGCTTTGACCGTCAGGGCTTTCAAAGCGTTGGCGCTGGCTTTCAACCGCGCCTTTGTGGCCTAACTCCCACTTAACATCCACCGCAAAAGCGCTGCCGTCTGCCGGACCGCCTACGATAAGCGTTCCCAGGCTGCGGGCCGCTTCTTCAGGCGTGATGTACTCGATAAACCGCCCGAACGGGCCGCCCAAACGAGCCAGGGCTTCGGCCTGGCCCGGCCCGGCAAGGTCGAGCACCCCCTCGATAAGTTTCTCACCCGGCGCGGCGGGCATATTCGCGCCCAGCAGTCTTTTAACGTCGGCCAGTTGAATCCGCCGGTTGTATTCCTCGCCCAGGGCCAGCAGTTTCCCGGCCGCCCAAACCCTGACGGTTAGCGGTTGGTCCTTTGGCTGCGCCGGGATTTGCGCTACCGTTGTAAGTGAATCCGGGTCGTAGCGCCATTCAGCCGCTTGCCCGTTAACCGTCACGCTTTCGGGCCGCGTGGTACCTTCAAAGTAAACCTGGTAACTGCGCTGTTCAGGCAAAGCCGCGCAACGGCCTTCGACAGGCGCGATTTGTAACTCGCAGCCGTTATCATCCTGCCTCACCAGCCGGAAATTGGTCCACTCGCTGTCGCCCTGGCGGTAAGCCTCGCTGATGCCGTCATCCTCGTACAGCCGGAAAAAACCGTCCGCGCCCACAAAGACCCGCAGGTACAGTTTATCTTTTGCCAAATTATCGGTCCGGTCGGCCAGGTCGGCCAGGGGTATAATCGCGCCCGCTTTCGCCAGGAGCGGCAGGCGGTCCAGGTCCCCGACCATCCGCACCCACTTTGGCCCCTCGAAAATTTCTTTGGTGGTGTATTCAATCCAGCGGCCTGGCGGCACCCACACATCGTTGGCGGCATAGCCCGTAATCGGGTCAGCCGGGTGGACAATCGGAGCCGCAATCAACTGGTCGCCCAGGTAATACTGGTAACGCGCCACGTAAGCCGCTTCTTCTTCCGGGTGCTCGTAATACAGCGGGCGGCTGGGGGCGAGGCTGGTGTCAACCGCTTCCCGCCCCGCCGTGTACAGGTATGGCACAAGCTGGTAACGCAACTGGAAAGCCGCCCGGCAGGCCCGGAAGACCTCTTTGGAGAACGCCCAGGGCCGCCGCTCGGCCAGCGGGTCTTTGGTGGAGTGTAGCCTTAAGACCGGGCTGACCGCCCCGTACTGCACCCAGCGCGCGAACAACTCCGGCTCACAGGCTCCCAGGTGTCCGCCAATGTCGTGCGACCACCAGCCGTAACAGACATTCGAGGCCGTGGCCGTGAAATAGGGCTGGAACTGCAAAGCTTCCCAGGCCGAATGCGTATCGCCTGAAAAGCCGATGTGATAGCGGTGGTTACCCAATCCGCCCCAGCGGCTGTAAAGCATCGCGCGCTGGCCGCGCCGGGCCGAATCGAGAAAATGCAGGTGGTTCAGCCAGGGTAGCGGGTCTAACCCCTTCATCTCGCTGGTCTCGCCCTGCTGCCAGTCCATCCACCAGAAATCCACCCCGCCGTCCTCCATCGGGTGGTGCAGTTCCTCAAAATAGTGCCGGACGAACTTTTTGTCGGTGATGCGAAAGGGAATCGGCTGGCGTTCCGCCGGGTCGATTCCTAACGCCCGCGCAAAGCCCTCGTAAGCGTCCTCAAACGGCTGGACGCCCTCGGCGGGATGCAGATTAAGAGTGGTACGCAGCCCGTGGTTGTGGACCCATTCCAGGAAGCCTTTGGGGTCGGAAAACAGCTCTTTGTTCCAGGTATAACCGGTCCAGCTATCTTTGGTGTGCCAGTCCATATCCAGCACCAGTACATCCAGCGGCAAGTCGTGCCGGTCGAACTCCCCGACCAGTTCCATCAGGTCTTTATCGCTGTATTCCCAGAAACGCGACCACCACGCCCCCAGCACAAACCGGGGAATCAGGGGAATAGAACCGCCAAAGCGGGTGTATTCGCTCAAAGCCGTCTTGTAATCGTGGCCGTAAGCGAAGAAATACCAGTCCTGCTGGAAATGGGGCCGGCGCGGCTCGACCCAGCCGTCCGCGGTGTTGAAAAGAACCTTGCGGCTGTCGTCGTACAGCGACCAGCCGTCCCGCGAGTTAAGCCCTTCTTCCAGGGCCACGTCCCCGACACATTCATCAAGCGTCCGCCGGGTGCCTCGCAGGTTCCGGCGGTTGACCAGACCCGGCTTCCAGGTCACATCCTGCCCGTTTAGCCGGAATGTAATGCTTAAATTGGCGGCGGTGAATTCGCCGGGACCGGGCGAATATGTTAAAAGTAGGCCGCCGGTATCAATGGTCAGAGCGCCTTCATTCTCCAAAGTTTTGAAAGCGGGAGGGGCAGCGTGACGGTTTGGAAAGGCAAAACTGCCCCGGTCCTCGAATTGCCCTGTTTCGGAATACTCGAGCCGGAGCAGCCGGGCGGTCAGGACGGTAAAGCGGACCTTGCCGCTGATAACCACGGCTGCGGGGTGGGCCACAGGGTTGCCCGGAAACCGCAGCCGACTAAAAATAGCGGGGGGTTCCCCAACGCTCATAAAGCAAGTCTCCTTTTTTATTTTTAGATTTTTACGGTCTGGGTGGCGGTCTGCCCTTCTTTTACTTCCAGGGGGTCGCCGGTAACTTTTTGCGGGTCTTTCCCACCGGAATAATCCACTTCAACCAGGTAAGTTCCCGGCTTCAAGGTGAAACTCCCCGCCGCCTTGTTATAAACCGTCGCCAGGGGGTCATTCGGGTCGCTCTGGTCGTAAATCCGCATGACCAGTTTGCTTTCGTCAACCTTACTCCCGTCCGCCAGTTGCACCTGTACCTGGGCCGAACCTACCCCTAAATTTATAGTCTGCGTAACCGTCTGCCCGGCCTTGACCTCGAACGGCTGGCTGGTCTGTTTAACCGTCCCGCCGCCATACTGGACATCAATAAGGTAAGAGCCTTCTTTAAGCGTGATAGGAGTTTTAGCCTTGCTGTATATGGTAGTAACAATCACGTTCGGGTCGTCCTGCTTGTAGACTTTTAAGATTAAAGTATCGTCTTTAGCAATTTTCCCCGCCGTCTCGTAAATTTCGACCTGGGCTGTTCCCACGGCCAGGTTGACTGCTTGACTCGTAACCTGGCCTTCCGTAACCTGGAAGCTCGGGCCTAACTCTTTAATGTCGTTAGAATAGCCGGTTTCAATCTGGTACGCCCCTGGCGGAAGATAAATCCCGGTCTTGGCCTTGCCGTAGACGGTTGTAATCGTTTTGCTGGTATCGCCGTCCTTAAAAACCCGCAAAACCAGGGTGTCTTCGTGGGGAGTGCGCCCGGTCGTTTCGACTACCTCAACCTGGACCGTGCCAAGTCCCAGGTTAATAGCCTTTGTGGCAGTCTGGCCTTCTTTTACCTCAATTGGCTCGCTCATAACGGCAATATCGTTCGGGTAGGTCGCCTGTACCGTGTAACTTCCTGCCGGAAGCGTGAAAGAGGCGCTGGCCTTATTATAAGCGGTCTCCAGGGCCGTTTCGCTATCCGCCTGGTAGACTTTAATATTTACATCGGCTTCGCGAGCCGGTTTCCCGCTGGCTTCCGTTACCGTAACCTGTAACTGGCCCGTCCCCGCTCCGCTGCCCGGTTGAGGTGACCCCGTTGCCCCCGCCCTGGTTGGCCCGTTAGTGGTTGCTGCCGTAACGCCACGGTCGGACGAGGCTGTAGCGTTCGCCGCGACCTGGGTCGTTGTTTGCGGGCCGTTATTTTTAGGCAGCAAGATTACTACCGAGACGGCGATTATCACCAGCACAAGCAACAGCAACGCCGCCCCCAGCAAAATCATATTCAGGCCGCCGCGCTTCCTCGTCACGACCGGGGGCTGTCCGCCCGGCAAGGGCTGCATGCCCCCTGGATACTGGCCGGGAATACCTCCGCCTGACCCCGGCGGTTGCCCGTACGGTTGCGGGCCTTGCGGCGGCCCCCCGTACGGCGGTTGGGGGAAAGGCGCGGTTGGGCCACTATAGTTCGGCGGCCTTCCAGGTGGCGTTGAACCCTGCGGACCCAGCGGGGTGGGTTGAGCCGTCTCATACGGCTGAGGCCGGTCCGTGGAACCCGCGCCAGGTTGGTTTGTAACGGAGTTTTGAGAGGAATTAGGGCCAGGACCGGGCCTATTCGGCAAACCGCCCGGTCCCGGCCCGGTAATTACCCCCATAGGCAGCGGAGGATTGTTGTAACCACTGCCGCCCGGCGGGTAATTAAACGGCTGGCTGCCCGGCGCGCTGGCGGGCGGGACCGTGCTGGGCGGCAAATTTGAACCGGGTAAAGGGGGCGAAGAAGAAACCGGCCCGGACTGCCCCTGTCCAAATTGCGGCAGCCTGTTTTGCATGCTAAACGGGGTTGAAAGGTGGCCCATCAGGGCCATTTTAAAGCGGCGGGCAAACTCCCCGGCGGGCCGGATCCGTTCGCGGTCGTCTTTTGCCATCACCCCCGCGATTACCGCGTCCAGGGCCGGTGGATAGTCCAGCCAGGGCGCCTTTTCCCGCAAGGCCGGGATAGGCGCTCCCCTATGCTGCGCCCACAGAGCGGCCTGATTGCCCTGGTAAGGCGGTTGCCCGGTGATAAGCTGGTAAGTCACCACGCCCAGCGCGTAAATATCGCTGGCCTTGCCCGCTTTCCCGGCCCACTGCTCCGGGGCCATGTAAAGCGGCGTCCCGCTGGCGCTTAAATCCACCATTGACGACGAAGTGCCGGAAAGCACCGTTGCCAGGCCGAAATCAGCCAGGAGCGGCCGCCCGGCCCGGTCGAGCAAAATGTTGAGCGGCTTAATATCCCGGTGAATCAAGCCCAGGTTGTGCGCTTCGTCCAGGGCCGAGGCGATTTGCTCCAGGTAATAAACTACCTCGTTTAGCGGCAGAGGCATCGGCGGCGCGCCCGGTTCCGGCCTGATTTTATTCGCCAGCGACCCGCCTTCCGCGAAGTCGGTCACGATATAGGCCATCTCCGGGGAAATTTCAAAGTCACTCACCCTTAGAATGTTCGGGTGGTGAAAGCGGGCCAGCACACTCGCTTCCCGCCGAACATCCTCCCGGCTCTGGGCGTCGCTTAAAAATTGGGGATGAAGCAGTTTGACGGCTACAGCCCGGGGCGGGTCGAACTTGATATCCTCGCCATAAAAGACCTGGCCGTAAGTACCTTTGCCCAGGGGCCGGCCCAACTGATAGCGCCCGGCAATCAGGCGCGGAATTTCGGCGGACGGTTGCGCTGCATCATTCGACATCTTAAGCCCTCGCAGAAAGTTGAAGGTTAATCGTTAAACGTAAATTCAAAACGCTAAATCCCTTACGGCTCTTATGAATTACAAAACGTATCGCGGTTTCTTTTCTCGGACTTGTTCAGCGTTATTTCGAACCGGTAATAGGCCCGAAATAACGCTATCCCTCTCCCTTAATATGGTAAAATGTCGGTTATTTTACGGGCCAGCGGCGCGGCCACGCTGCTGCCTTCTCCACCGTGTTCGACCACTACAATCACCACAAACTTGGGCTTGGCGGCGGGAGCATAGCAGGCGAACCAGGCGTGCGGCTGCTCGACCCCGCTTTCAGCCGTCCCGGTCTTTCCCGCTACAATCACCTTCGAACTGGCAAAGACCGCCCGCGCCGTCCCCTGGGGCTTCTGGGTCACGTTTGTCAGAGCTTGCCGAATCTGGTCCAGGTTACCCGCGCTGACCGGCACCTGCTTGGTCTGGACCGGGAAGGCCCGGCTGATACCGTTGGTCTGAGGGTCAATCGCTTGCTCGGCCAGCCGCGGCACGTGGACCTGTCCCCCGTTCGCGATAGCGGCATAGACCAGGGCCAGTTGCATTGGCGAAGCCAGCAGATAACCCTGCCCGATAGCCAGGTTCACGGCATCGCCCCGCACCCAGGGCTGGTTCAAAGCATCCTGTTTCCACTTGGGGCTGGGCACCTGTCCGGCTGTCGCGTATAGACCCTGCATATCAGGAGAAACCCCCAGGCCGTAAGCTTTCGCCATATCCGGCAAAATATTTGCATCCATTTCGTCCAGTTTTTTGCCAAGCTCGTAGAAAACCACGTCGCACGACTGTACGATACCCTCGAACAGGGTTATTTTGCCATGCCCGGTCTTTAGCCAGCAGTCTTTACCAAAGGCCGCGCCCAGTCCCGTCCAATGCCCGGTGCAGGTAAAAGTAGACTGCATGTTCATCCCGGCCCGTTCCAGCGCCGCCGAAGCCGTAATAACCTTGAAGGTCGAGCCGACCGGTAACTGGGCGTTAACCGCCCGGTTCTGGAACGGCTTGCGCGGGTCGTTGTTAAGGGCGTTAAACTGGTCCTGGGTAATCCCCTGGATAAACAGGTTCGGGTCGTAAGTCGGAAAATTCGCCAGGGCCAGCACCGCGCCGTTGGTAACATCCATCACCACGATACTGCCGACATTGCTGCCCAGGATAGCCTCGGCCTTTTTCTGCAAATCCACGTTCAAGCTGAGCAGCAGATGCGAGGAAGGCGTCACAGGCCTTTCCGAAAGCGTGTTGAGAGTCTGCCCATCCGAGCCGATAACAGTTAGTTTACCGCCCAGGCCGCCGGCCAGAGTTTCTTCCGCCCAGGCTTCCACCCCGGTCCGCCCTACAATATCGTCCTCGGTATAACCTTTAGAGGCCAGTGTTTTGAGATCATCCGCGTTAACCTTGTTGATATAGCCGACAGTGTGGCTGGCGCTATTCCCCAGCGGGTAGCTGCGAATACCCTGCTCGTCCACTCCCACGCCGGGCAACTCGCGCAAACCCGCTACTATCGATTGCTCCGTCGAAGAAGGCAGCGTCTTGATTGGCATCCGCCAGTCCGGCTGGCCGCTCTTGTATAAATCCTTGATTTTAGCCGGTTCCATTTTAAGGGTCTGGCTCAAAGTCAGCAAAAGCTGGTCCTCGTTTTCAATCTGGCCCGGCACCACGTAAACCTCGAACTGGTTATCGGTAGAGGTGAGAGGCACCTTGTTCGCCGCGAAAATCGAGCCGCGGGTGGCGCTGCTTTTGTACAGGTGCACCAGGTAAGTGCTATCCGTCAACTCCTTAAAAATAGCCGCCGGCGACCACTCCACTTTCCAGGCTCCGTCCTCGAAATGCAGCTTGATAACGTTGTCCTGGCTGAAATCGCCCGCCCTGTTCGTTTTGAAATCAACGTGGAAAGGCACCTCCAGGCTCGTAGCCGCCCCACCGCTCACTGAAAGCGTGGTTGGTAAGGTCGTGGTAACTTTCGTCATGGTCGCTTCCTCGGTAATAGCCTGGTAGCGCGAGACGAACTTATCCTGGGTGATAATAGCTTTAGCCGAAATAGACAGCATGGCATACATATCGGTGTAGCGGCTGTCTTCCCACAGCTCCAAGAAACGGCTGGCCCCATCCAACGCGCCCGCGGCAGTCGCGGCGGCCTGGGTCGGGGTCGGCCCGCCGCCCAGTCCGGGGTCAATCCCGGCTTTCGTGGTGGATGGCGCGGTCGTGGTCGTACCTGCACCCCCCGTTGTAGCGCCCGAAGTCCCGCCGGTGGCCCCCGCCCGCGTGCTGGCCGCGACAGTAGGCGTGCTTGGAGCCTCCACCCCCGGCACAATATTCCCATTCGGCACGGCTGTGCTATCATCACCGCAGGCTACCAGGATACCGCCCGCCCCGCTGGCGATAATCACCAGGCCTCCGGCCCGCAAAAATGCCCGCCTGGACAGGCCCGGCTGGGTGGGTTGCTTATTCCGGTCCTTATTATTTCGGTGTCTTGCCATTCTAATTTTTTCCCTTGTAACGCCCTGGGTTATTTGCCCCAAGGTTAAACACTAAACCTTGTTAACCCTTAGAGATTGTATGATGAGGAAGGAGTCCTGTCTCTATTATATAGGATATTGCCCTATTATTAAATAAGAGGTTGCTTGGTTTTGAGGCCGCCCCTGAAGCGAGTTTGTTTCTACAATTCTTTTTCGTCCAAAAACAGCCCTTTTCCACATTAAACCTGATTCCTTACAAATAATAAAACCGTTTCTTTCCCAGATAGTTCCACTAAAACCCCGGACTTTTCCCCCTTATCTCTCCAATCTATAACATTTTCAATTATTTTCATCCGACTCCTAAACCAAAGCGCCGGGCGAAATTCCTTTCACCCGGCGCTTCTATTAATTTACTTCACCTCAAGCCCTCGCTGGCTCTTAAGACAGACCCTCCGGTTGCCCTGCTGGCTTGTCAATATTCTTCACGACCGTAATGCCGCCCGTGGAAGTGTGCCCGTTGCCGTTGGAGGTTGAATTCACCGCCGGGCCGCTGTTCAGAGCGTTGCGAATAGCCGGAACCTGCGTCATCAGGTCGCTGATTTTGACCCCCATCAGGCTCTCGAACAACGCCGGAACCTGCGCCGCTACTTTCGTCATATCGCCGGTCAGTTGGCTTGCCATACCGCCGCCGCTGCCGTCCCCCGTGCTGACGATAGTGATTTTATCCACCTTCGTAAGCGGCTCGGAAATCGCCCGGACCACCTCCGGCAGGCTCCCCATCAGTTTGTCCAGGATAGCCGCCTGGTTATATTCGTGGAACGCGCCCGCTTTCAAATTCATCGCGGCGGCCTCGGCCTCACCTTTGGCCCGGATAATATCGGCTTCCGCCATACCTTGCACCCGCAAGGCTTCCGCCTGGCCGTTACCCTTAAACTTAACAACATCGGCTTCCGCCTCGCCCTGCACTCGCAAAGCCTCGGCCTGACCGCTCGCTTCCGTTACCCGGCGTTGCCGCTCGGCCATTGCCATTGTTTCAATCCGCTTGCGGTCAACCTCGGCCTGTTTCAAAACTGTCGCAATCAATTCCTTCTCCCGGCGAGAAATTTCCGCTTCCTGTACCTTGGTTTCTTCTTCTTTGCGAACCAGTTCAATACGGACCTTCTCGGCGGTTACCTGCTGCTCCATAATATTGGTCTGGATGTCGTAGGCTTTGTCGGCGGAAGCTTTCTGGCGCTGGGTCGTCGCCAGGTACTCCGCTTTTTTCAGTTCAAGGTCGCGCTGGGCCTCAGCCTGGCGGGTCAGTGAAGCGGTTTCAGCGATAACTCGCGCCTGGTCGGCCTCGGCGCGGGCTACGGAAGCTTCGCGCAAAGTCGTAGCCCGGCGAATGGCCGTATCCCGTTCGGCTTCGGCAGCGGCAATATCGGCGGCTTTGCGGATAGAAGCGATGTCCGGCTTGCCCATGTTCAGGATATATTCGTTTTTATCGCGGACTTCTCTGATGGTAAACGAAACCACTTCCAGGCCCATTTTACTCAGGTCGCCGCTACTGGTGGCCCGCATCCGGTCGCCCACCATCTCCGGCTCTTTTACAATCTCTTCGACCGTTAGCTGGCCGATAATCCCGCGCAGGTGACCTTCCATCACCAGCCGGATCAGCCCCTCGCGGTCCTGGTCGGACTTGGTTAAAAGTTGCTCGGCGGCGGTTATAACGCTCACCGGGTCGCTTTTAATTTTTATCTGCGCTACCGCCTCGACCGTCACGGCCACGCCCTGCCGGGTATATAGGTCTTGCTGGGGTGCGACATCAAAGCTCATAAGTTCCAGCGACAACTCGCGCGAACTCTGGACAAAAGGCAGCACTATCCGGCCTCCGCCGGTAATGGCGTGCGTCCCGCCGCGCCCGTAAACAATCAGAGCCTGGTTCGGCCCGACCTTGCGGTAGAGGCTCACCAGCAAGAAAATTGCCATGACCAGCACAACAGCTAACCCAATAGCTGCCAACCCTACTGCATCCATAAATGTATCCTTTCACTAAAGGAAAATCTCTTAGGAGAATTTTATAAAGGAAACCGTAAAAGAAACATCCTAAAAGAAACATCCTAAAAGAAAC
>CADDZM010000085.1 GCA_902812345.1 Chloroflexota bacterium
AGCTAAATTTTACAATTGATATGCTAAAAAGCCTGCAAAAACGGTTGGGCGGCAAACCGGGCGCGCTTGACCTGAGCGGCTTAACCATCGGCGCTTACGCCGCTAGCGGCCAACCGGTAGACACCCTCGACTACTACCGGGCCGTGATGCGGGCGAAAGGCTGGGCCGAGACCCCCGCCTATAACAATTTGTACGGGATTTATTTTGAGAAAGGCGCCCAGGTGGCTATCGTGACGACGGTCGGGGTTCCCGACGATTCCACCATAACCTTCCTGGCCGGGTTTATACCAGAGGTAAAGGGGCAAATTCAGGGCGGAGAAGTGCTGGTGCTGCTGGGGCAGGGGCCGCCTTCGGTTTTCCAGATACTTACAAAATAGGCTTTATAAAATAGCTTCTAAAACAAAGGCCCGGACCGGTTCGCGTTTGCCCTTGACCGTGACGGGTGGAATTTCGGTCGCTTTTATCCGGTCCTCCATGAGGTTGTAGACTGCCTCGCTAATTAAAATCTGGTCGCCCTGGGCCGATTGCTCCAAACGCTGGGCCGTATTTACCCTGTCGCCAATCACGGTATAATCCATCAACCGCTCCGAGCCGACATTCCCCACGATTACTTCGCCGAAATTAATGCCAATTCCCAGGCCGAGCGTTTTCAATTGGGGGTCGGTCCAGCCATCCCGGATGCGCCTGAAAGATTCTTGCATATCCAGGGCGGTTTGCAGGCAGCGTTCCAGGTCGTCGCCGTAAGAAATTGGCGCGCCGTAAAAAGCCAGGACGCTGTCGCCCAGGTATTTATCAAAAGTGCCCCGGTGCTTAAAGACCAGTTCAGTAATATCGTGGAAACACTCGTTGAGGACTTCGACCACCTTCTCAGCGCTGGTGTTTTCCGAAAAGCTGGTAAAACCCCGGATGTCCGCGAAAAGAATCGCTATCTCGCGTTTCTCACCGCCGAGCCGCATGCGTTCTTCGGGGTTTTGCAAGATAGTATTGACGATTTCCTCGCTGACGTAGCGGTTTAAAAGGCGCGAGAGGACGTGCCGCTTCTGCTCGACCTCGTTGTGCAGCCGCCGGATTCGCAACAGCGACCGGACCCGGGCTTTAAGCTCCTGCCGGTTGAAAGGTTTGGTTAGAAAGTCGTCCGCCCCGGCGGCAATACCGCGCAGTTTGTCTTCTATTCCATCCAGGGCCGTAATCAGGACAATCGGGATAAAGCGGGTGGTTTCCCCGGCTTTAAGTTGTTCGCAGACCTCGAATCCGTTCATCCCCGGCATCATCACGTCCAGCAACACCAGGTCTGGCTCGTCCTCGGCGACAAACTCAAGGGCTTCATGACCATCAGCGGCAGTCGTAACGTCATAACCATCCGAGGTGAGCAGGGCTTCCAGCAACTCGACATTGGCGGGAACATCGTCCACAACCAGGATATGCGCCCTGGTCCTTTTTCCTTCTCGGCCGTACCCGGCCCCGGTAACCGGGTTAGCGGTATATGACGAAGCGGTGGAAGAAGTGACCGAAGTTTGGTGGGCCGAAAAATCCATAAATACTCCAACTAGACTCTTTTTTAACCCCTATTAGGTAGAAAGCCTTTATTGAGATTTGGCCGCTTTTTCCTGCAAGAACCGGGCAATCATAGCGTGAAACAGGCGAGTATTAATAGGTTTGGACATATAACCGTTGCAACCGGCCTCCATCACCTTTTGCTCGTCCCCTTTCATGGCGTGCGCGGTCAAAGCGATGATAATCAGGTCCTTGAGGTTCTCATCCTGGCGTAAAAGCCGGGTCGCGGTCAGGCCGTCCATGCCGGGCAGTTGAACATCCATCAACACCAGGTCTGGCAGGCTGGCATGGATAGCCTCGATACCTTCCATCGCCGTGATTGCTTCCCGGACCCGGTAGCCCCGCGACTCCAATAAGTCCCGAGCCAATTCCATGTTCAAAGGATTATCTTCAATTATAAGGATTTCGGCAGACATGTTTTCTGACTTTTAACCCGGCGGCAAACTGGAAAACTAAAGCAGTAAATGGGTAACCTTATTTTACAATTTATTCCAGCTTAAAGCGAGTCTATTATACCCGCCCTGGCCTAAAATTTCATCAATTCAAGGTGTGTAATTCCCTGGCTTATTTTAAAACACCCTTCTCCTTTACTTTCCAGGCTTAAAGGGCGACTCCTAATAGCGTATTGCAAGCGGGAAGAAATTCGGAGTTACCTTGAGTTTAGTCCGGCATAATTTTATTTACCAACCTGCCCCAGGAGCAGTTTATTATCATTTATCTCATTACCAGACTTAAGTTGTAGTTTTTAAGAGATAATAACCCCGCTATTTTTGCGTGGTAAATTATTAGTCTGCTTATTTAAGGACTAAACCTATTATTCTTTTACCTTTTTTCGTACAAAAGCCCTGATTTCATTAAAATCAGGGTAAGATGACTTTACCACGCAATAATCAAGTTCAAAAAAATGAACTTTGTTAGTCGGTAGGTTTCCTGCTTTGAATTATTATTAACTTTAAAAAGCGTTGAAAAGTTATTGCTATACAATCGTTTTATGATAAAATAGATTTACCGACAGGTCACTTAACTGCAGTATCGCGCAAATGGATAAGAGCGTTTACCGGCTAAAAAATAAAAACTGAACAAGGGGACACCACACATGACCGCCGAAAAGCCTCCAAACCTTGAGGGTTTAGCGCCTATTGTTGGGCTGCGAATTCGCGAAGCTCGCACCGATAAAGGATTAAGTCAAAAAGACCTGGTCGGGGAACGCTTCTCCAAAAGCTATATAAGTTCCATCGAACGCGGTAAAATTACGCCCTCTCTCAAAGCTCTCGAATATATCGCCCGCCGCCTGAATGTGACGGTCGGCTATTTACTGACCGGCGTTCATCCCGGCCAGTCTAATAACGGCGGCAGCGCCACTGTTATTGCAGCTTCGCCGGAAGAACCGGCCGACCAGGAGTCCCCGGCCCGCTGGGATTTGTTGATGTACGAGGCCCGGATTCTACGGGAACAACATCGTTACGACCAGGCCCGGCACCTGCTTTCCACCAAAATACGGGTGCGCCAGCTTGGCGTCGAGCAGCTTAAACAATACCACTTCACCCTGGCCCAGGTGAATCTCGACCTGGGTGATTATACCGGCGCTCTTGGCGAACTTGATACCGCCCGCGACCTGGCCGACAAGACCGGCGACCAGGAAATGTTGGCCCGGATTCGCCAGTTTAGCGGGATGGTTTACATGCGCCAGGGTAAGCCGGTACTGGCTATCGAGCAACTCCGCCAGGCTTTGCAATCAGTCGAGACCGGGTCCATGCGCGGCTTTCACTACCGTCTGGCGGTCTTCAGCCAGCTTGGCCAGCTTCAGCACCAGCTTGGCGACGACAAAGAAGCTTTCGAGATGTACCAGCGCGCCCTGCCACTGGCCGAGGATGGCGCCACCCCCGATAAACTGGCCTTGCTCTACTGGAACCTGGCTGCTTCGTACCGGGACGCCGGGAACCTGGCCCAGGCGCGGGCTTACGCTACTAAGAGCCTGGCCCTTTACGAAACCGTGGAGGACATGAAAATGCTGAGCGAGTTGCGGTCGGGTTATGGGCTAATTCTGTTGGAAGCGCACCGCTTCGAGGAGGCCGAGGAGCAGTTTTTACAGGCCCGCCAGCAAGCCGCCGAGCAAAACAACCCGGTCGACAACACGATTGCTTGCATGCACCTGGCCGACCTGTATCTTGAGCAAAACGACCTGGATAAAGCCCGCCGTTATAGCGACGAGATGGAGCAGGGTCTGGAGCGGTTGGACCCAACACTACGGGGTCACGGGTTAAGCAGCCGGGCCAGTCTTCTGGCGGCTCAGGGTGACAACGAGAAAGCTATCAGCTATTTCGAAGAAGCGGTCAAACTTATCGAAAATTCTCAGGCCAAAGAACTCCTCAGCCGGGTTTATTTCCGCTATGCTCGCGCTCTCAGTGCGATTGGCAACTCGGCCCGCGCTGCCGAAATGTTCGAGCGAGCCTACCGCCAGCTTGACGGGCGGGGTAGCCTTGTCGCCGACCGGTAGTCAGGCGACCAGTCGCTTTTGATTTTCTAAATATTTGAGCACCGGGCGGCGAATTTATCGCCGCTTTTTATTTTCCATCTTTGGGAAAATGGGTTAATAACAGGACTTAAACCCGTTTGACCGCGCCGCCTTCGACTAAATAAAGCGCAGCCATCTCGCGCAAAGCATCCTGGTCGCCGAAGAAAGCCAGGTCGGTCGCGGTTATTAAAATCTGGTCGGCGCGGGCCGTGACCGTATCAAGGACATACTGCCGGCGGTGTACGTCCAGTTCCGACAGAATATCGTCAAGGAGGAGAATGGGGCGGTCGCCGGTCTGGGCCTGCATCCAGCCGACCTCAGCCAGTTTGAGCGAAAGTACAGCCGTCCGCTGCTGGCCGCGTGACCCATAAGTGGCGATATTTGCTTCCTCGACCATAAAAGCAAAGTCGTCCCGGTGCGGCCCGGCCAGCGAAACCCCGCGTTGGAGTTCCTGAGCGCGTACTTCGGTCAGACGGGCCTCAAAGCGGGCCGCGATAGCCGCCTCGTCACTCACCCCCTGCAAATCAAAGCTCGGCAAGTAGACCAGTTGAAAGCTGTTGGCCGCTTCGGGCATCAGGGAAGAATCCAGGCCGGTAAGTTTCGCGTGAGTGGCGGCGGCCAGGCCGTTAAGACTTTGCAGCGCTTCAAGGCGGCGTTTTATCAGGTAAGCCCCGTTTTTAACCAGTTCCTCGTTCCAGATGCTCATTTCGTCCCGGCCCGGCGAACGGCCCCGGTTCTGGCGTTCGCGGACATTGCGTAAAAAGCCGTTGCGCTGGGCCACAACTTTCGCATAGTCCTGCCAGTGGCGCAGGTAACGGTGGTCTATCTGGGAAAGGGTGGAGTCGAGATAGCGGCGGCGCAGCGAGGGGGAACCAATCACAAGGTCAAGGTCTTCGGGCGAGAAAAGGACCACGTTAATTTTGCCGATGAGGTCAATGCTGCGGCGGGCTGTGCCGTTGACCTTGATGCGTTTACGGGCGGTGCCGCCTGTGGAGGCGTCCGCGCCGGGCGGTTGGTCCCTCAAGATGAGAATTTCCGCCTCGATTTCGCCGTCCTGGCGGTCTACTTCCCCGGTCAAGCGGGCAAACGCGGGCGCGCCAAATTCCGCCTCGGCTCCAAAGTTGACCAACTCCTGGTCCGACCCGGCGCGGGGTGATTTAGTGGTCGCCAACAGGTACAGCGCCTCCAGCAAGGTGGTCTTGCCGCTGGCGTTTTCCCCCTGAAAAACAGTCAGGCCGCGCGACAGGCTTAAATCCAGGCGCCGGTAATTTCGGAAGTCTTTTAATGTCAGCCTCTGGCAATACATAGGGCCAAATTATACCATATAGCAAGTTTTTAGGGATTAGTTTTCAGGGATTTGAGGCTTACAAATCACTTTCCCGGCAGGCTGAGAGGCCGGGTAATAGCCGGGGCCGGCTCGAAATCACGGGCCGAAAGGGCGGGAAGGACGATGGTAAAAGTGGTCAGCCCCTCGCCCGGTTGCCCGGCCGGCTGGCTGGTTACGCCGATACTGCCCCGGTGCGCCTCCACCAGTTCTTTAGTGATTGCCAGGCCCAGGCCGGTGCTTTCGCCCTTGCGCTTGCGGGAAGGGTCCAGTTTATAGAACCGCTCGAAGACGCGGGGCAGTTGGTCTTCCGGGATAAGCGGCCCTAGATTGGAAACCATTACCCTGATGATTGGCGGGGCCGCGCTCCGGGAAGCCCGCCCGTTGCCGCCGGACATTTCGCCCGAACCGGGGCTGTAATCCACGGCCACATTTACCAGGGCGTTCGGCAGGCTGTATTTTACGGCATTGTCCAGGATATTAGTGAAAATCTGTTCGAGCCTATCGGCATCCCCGGCCACAAAAAGGGACTGGTTAGGGTCTATGCGAGCCTGGAGTTTCAAACCCTTATCGGTGGCCTGGGGTTCGAGCCGGACCACTACCCTGTTTAGCACCTGGCGCAAATCCACCTCACGCCGGACCAGTTCGACCTGGCCTGATTCTACCCGGCTCAGGTCAAGTAACTCATCCACCAGGCGGCGCATTCGGGCCGCTTCACCATAAATCACCGAAGCCGAATGTTCGATAGCGGCGGGGTCGTCGGCCACGCCTTCCAGGATGGCCTGGGAATAGCCCTGGATACTGGTCAGGGGCGTCTTTAGTTCGTGCGAAACATTCGCCACAAAGTCGCGCATGGTACGCTGTGAGCGGTCAACCTCGCGGCTCATGCGGTTGAAACTGGTGGCAAGGCGGGCCATCTCGCCCCAACCTTCGATGGGAAGTTGCTGGCCGTAATTACCCTGGGCAATCTCGCTGCTAGCCCTGGTTATCCGTAACAAAGGCCGGGCGATGCCGCGAGCGAGTAAAAAGGCCAGGCCGACCGACAGGGCCAGGGCGAGGCCCGCCGCCGCAAATAAACCCCTGGCGATATCACGCCAGTCGGTGTTGATTTCGGATAAAGGCACCGCCAGCCAGAGGTCGGTCTGCAAAATTGAGCCAACGGGCTGCCCCTGGACATCCTGGGGTTTGAAGCTGACCGGGCTTGCCGGGCCGTCGGTGTTGGCGCTCGTGATTCTAAAAGTAGGGCCGGGCCGGGTAAAATAGAAATACTGGACATCCCTCAGGGGGGCGGTATGGGAATAGGCTTTGCCGTCGCGAGGGGTTAGCTGGTAATTTTTAATCACCTCGTTTTTCATTGATTCCGAAACGCTGGTATCGCTGTCCGCCCGGACCGTTCCGGTGCCGTCCACCAGCAGCATCCGCACGTCCAGAAGCGAGGCAAAACTTTCCAGGTTGCCCTGGATTTCGTCAAAGGAATTGCTGTAGGCGCTTTGGGCTACAATATAGTTACTGGCCTGGATAGTGATAGCTTGTAACCGGTCGGTCGCCTTTTTGCTGGCGTCCTCCTGTATCCGGCCTACAACATACGAAAAGAAAATCAAAGCCAGCACCAGGGTAAAAGTGATGACCGCCGCGAACGAGATTATTAGCTTGCTACGAAAGCCCATTTTTTCTTACTTCCAGAAGTGGCGCCGCATCGAGCCACCGTTAAACAACATTACTTCTCCTATTTTACCCCACGAAAGCCTATTATTTGTTGAATATTACCGGAAAATTTGTTGGAAATTTGTAAATTAATTTGCGCCGGTCCTTGCCCGCAGAGGCCGTTTTAAGGTAAAATCTGGCCTTATGATAGCACCCGTGCAGGACAGCGACAACCCGTCATTAAAAGCAGCCATCCGGCAGGCTATACAGCAAGCCCCGGAAGGGCGGATTACCTTTGCCCGGTTTATGGAAATGGCCCTCTACTATCCGGGCGAGGGTTACTATACCCACCGGGGCGGTCTGCTCGGTGTCCGCGGGGATTATTACACCGCGCCGCACCTTTCGCCCCTATTCGGCCAGCTAATCGCCCGCCAGCTTATCGAGTTCTGGCAAAACCTGGGTTCACCCGCTTCTTTTCAAATTGTTGAAGGCGGGGCCGGACAGGGTCTGCTGGCCGGCGATATTTTAAGTATCCTGCAGCAAAACGCTCCGGAGTTGTGGCCCGGTTTGAGCTACACCATCATTGAAATCAGCGAACCGCTGCGGCTGGCTCAGCGCCGCCGCCTTTCGGCTATCCCGGGCGGCTCTGAACTGATTGGGAAAGTGGCCTGGCGGGATTTGACCGAGTTCGAGCCGGGCGAGGTTAAGGGGGTCATTCTTTCCAACGAACTGCTGGATGCCTTCCCGGTCCACCTGGTTATAGTCGAACCGGCCGGGCTGCGAGAGATTTATGTTACTTTTGACGAGGAGTCGGGCCGGTTCGAGGAAACGGTCGGTCCGCTCTCGACATCTGAACTATCTCGCTATTTCGAACGCCTCGGCCTCGACCTGCACTCTTATGGGGCGGGCTACCGGACCGAAGTAAACCTGGACGCGCTTGGCTGGCTTTCCCGGGCGGCCGGTATCCTGGGCCGGGGTTACATCCTGACGGTTGATTACGGCTATACCGCCGAGCGGCGCTATCACCCGCTGCGCCGCTCCGGGACGCTTCAATGTTACACCGCCCACACCGTCCACACCAACCCGTATGTAAATGTCGGCGTCCAGGATATTACCGCCCACGTTGACTTTACCAGCCTGATGCGGGAGGGTGAGGCTTCCGGCCTGAAAAATGAAGGGTTTACCAGCCAGGCTCTTTTTCTCGCCGGGCTGGGCCTGGGTGACCATTTGGCGGTCCTGTCCGACCCGGTGGCCCGCCCGCCGGGAATGACCACCAAGCAAAAACTGGCCGAGCGAGAGGCGTTGCAACGCCTGATAAATCCAAACGGCATGGGCAATTTTGGCGTCCTTATCCAATCAAAAAACATCCCACCCACCGCCCTACCCCTGACCGGCCTTTCTTTGAAGCTGTAAAAGCATGCGTTTGCCACGAAAAAAACCAGAAGAATTTTCTCCACCGCCTGCTGCACCGGGCCTTTCGGACGGTTTCGAAATTCGCCGCCTGCGTCTGCCGGAACAGTGGCAGGCGGTCGGGCACATGTACCGGAATTATCCCGGTGTGGACACCAACTTCGACCAGATGCTCGGCCCTTTAAGAAAGCCTTTCCTGCGCTGGCTGGGGATGCCGCTCTACTTTTCAGCCCTCAACGAAGGCTGGGGGTTGTGGCTGCGAGAAGGCCGCCGCCCGGTGCAACTGGCCGGGCAGCTTTACATGCAATACCGCAAAATGGTTGCCCATATCAACGATATTGAGGTGAATAAAGAATTTCAGGGCCGAAAGTTAAGCCATAAGTTGCTTGATTTCGCGGAGCGGCAGGGCCGCTTGCACGGTAAATCTTACCTCACCCTGGCCGTAACCCTGACCAATAGCCGGGCGGTCAATTTGTACCGCTCCAGCGGCTTTCTGGACCAGCACCACCGTTATTTCTACCTTGCTCGGCCCTGGTGGAGCGACCCGGCAGGCGACCATAATGAAGGTGTGCGACTGGTTCCGTTAAAACGCTCGGAGGCCCAGCGCAGCCTGAACCGCTTCTTCCGGCTCGAAACCCGGGAAGGCGAGCCGGTCGCCGCCCCTGTCTGGGAAGCCCTTTATCGCCCGGAACTGCCCCGCAGCAACGAAGGTTTCAGTTTCGCCCTTTACTTTGGCGACAAAACCGTCCCGCAGGGCCATGCGGACTTCTTCGATTGGAGCGGGCGCGGGCGCTGGCGGCTTTACCTCGACCCTGCTTTGTGGTCAACACCCCAGGAGAAAGCCCTTTTTATGGCCCTCATGCGGCAGGCCAGGGGCTATTCCCAGCTTGGCCTGATGCTCGGCTCGACTCCACATCACGAAGCCGCCCGCAAGTTTACCCGCGAACTCGGCCTGGTCGAGCGCGACACGGAACGCATGTTGATGATAAAGCCGCTTTTTTGAACCGTGGAACGTTAAACATAGAACGTTAAACATAGAACATGGGAAGTTATGTGAAACAATCCTGCTGGTTAGTTGTATTACATATCCCTCAAACAATTTCGCTATTATAAATAGTATAAGTTGTCATCCAAAAAACAAAAGTTTAAAGTGAAATAATGGCGACACTTCACCTGATGGTTGGCCTGCCGTGTAGCGGAAAACAACCCTGGCCCGGCAGCTTGAACACAAATTCTCGGCCCTGCGCCTTACGCCTGACGAATGGCATATCCGCCTGTTCGGTCAGGATGCAACTGAAAAAGAACATAATGCACGGCACGAACAGGTGGAAGCGCTGCTCTGGAAGGTGGCCGAAAGGGTATTAGCCCTGGATGTAGATGTCATTTTAGACTTTGGTTTCTGGGTAATCAGCCCGCGTGACGAGATGCGGGAGAGGGCGGCTAAATTGAAGGTTGGCTTTAGAGTTCATTACGTAAAAGCGTCTGCCGAAGAACTGCTAACGCGTCTAAACCTGAGAAATACGCAACTTTCTGGAGGGACTTTTATCATTCCAGAGAGTATGCTAAAAGAGTGGCTGCTGATTTTTGAACCACCTGCTCAACATGAACTCGAATATACCGAGTTTTATTAGTTTGATTACGTTTGTAGGCTTTCAACCGCTTAAAAGGAGATTGTAGTGACTCAGAATAAAGATTTTGGGCCGTACCTGAATGTTAAAAGCGCCATTTTCCCGGCTTACCGGGCGGGTGGCGAAGAACTGCTCTTTTTGACCGATATCACCGGCACCAACCAGGTCTGGTCGGTTGCGGCGAAACCCGCCGGTAGTTGGCCCGACCAGCTAACTTTTTACGACGAGCGCGTCACCGGGATTTTCCCCGACCCCACCGGAACCTCGTTTATTATCTCCCGGGACCGGGGAGGCGACGAGCAGGACCAGTTTTACCTGCTGGAAGGCGACGCCTGGGCGGGCGTGACCATTACGACCCTGGTGGATACGCCCGAAAACAAAAATAACTTTGGTAGCTGGCGGCCTGACGGTCAGGCTTACAGTTTTAGCAGCAACCGCCGCCACACCGCTTACCTTGATATTTATATCCAGGAAATCGGCCAGGAACCGCAACTGGTCTACCAGGCTGATGCTACCCTCAACGCGGAAGGCTTTTCACCGGATGGCCGTTCCCTGGTGGTCCGCCGCAGTAACACTAACCTCGATAGCGACTTTTTCCTGCTCGACCTGGCGCATCTCGACAAGGCTCCGCGCCACCTGACCCCCCACGAAGGCCAGGCCCACTTTGAAGAGTCGGTGTTTTCGGCGGACGGCCGGACCCTCTACTGTATCGCCGACCAGGGCCGCGATTTTGCCGCCCCGGCCAGCATTGACCTCACCAGCGGTAAGCTAACTTACCTGGCCGAACGCGAATGGGATAGTTCAGTGCTGGCCGTTTCGCCGGATGGTAAAAAACTGCTCTACGATGTTAACGAGAACGGAGCTTTTAAGCTGATTATTCGCGACCTTGAGAGCGACGAAGAAAAAGAAGTGCCAGGCCTGCCCGCCGGGACAGTGCTTGGCCTGGGCCTGGCTACCTCAAAGCCGGTCTGGTCGCCGGACAGTCGCCGGATTGCTTTCAGCTTCAACAGCCCGGTTCACAACTCGGACATCTGGGAGTACGAGCTTGACGCGGAAACGGCCTACCAGGTGACGGCTTCGCCGCGCGGCGGTCTTAACCCGCAAAAGTTTGTTATGCCCGAACTGGTCCAGTTCCCGACTTTTGACGGCCTGCAAATCCCCGGCCTGCTGTATCTCCCCGAAGCGGACCAGTCCGAAGCTCAAGCTGATGGTAAAACGCCTTTTATCCTACTCGTTCACGGCGGGCCGGAGAGCCAGACTGTCTTTAGCTGGAACCCGGTCTTGCAATATTATGTCAGCCAGGGCTACGGGGTGCTGGCTCCCAACGTGCGCGGCAGCAGCGGGTATGGCAAGAAATATTTAGCCCTGGACGATGTGCGTAAGCGCGGCGACTCGGTGGCCGACCTTAAGGCGGCAGTCGAATACCTGCGGGCAAGCGGCGTGGCCGACCCCGACCGGATTGCGGTCTACGGCCAGAGCTACGGCGGATTTATGGTGCTGGCCGCGATTACCACTTACCCCGAACTGTGGGCGGCGGGCGTGGATATTTACGGCATCGCCAACATGCTGACCTTCCTGGAAAATACCAGCCCTTATCGCCGCAAATTGCGCACGCCCGAATACGGCGACCCGGAAGTGGACCGCGATTTTCTCATAGAGATTTCGCCCATCCACAAGATTGACCGCATCACGGCCCCGCTTATGGTCATTCACGGTGCGCGCGACCCGCGAGTGCCAATCGGCGAGTCCGCCCAGATGGTTGAAAGCTTGCGCGCCCGGCAGCGCCCGGTCGAATATCACGTCTTTGACGACGAAGGACACGGCATTACCAAGCTTAAAAATAAGCTGGCCGTCTACCCGGCGGTCGCCAAATTTTTAGACCAGTATTTGAAGGGAATTTAGCCCCACTCTGGTTCTGCCGGGGTTGAGTAAATCCTTTAACCTGTCATTCTGTGGCTAGCTGGAAAGGCAAATACCTTTTGGGGTGGGCGGCGAGCCACAGAATCTCACGCGTTGCGTAGACCCCGCGATATCTCAAATTGAAAACCGCCGCAAGCCGTAATATGATAAACTCAGGAATAGCTTGATAAGGATTTTTTTATAAATAATAGGAATGGGGACTTAATGACAACGGGTAATGACCGGTTCGGGGTCATCTGGGACTTTGACGGGACGCTGGTAGACAGCATGCCAACTCACTTCGGCGCATGGCAGCGCTTTATGAGGGAACACAGTATTACTTTTTCGGAAAAGGAATTTTTGTCCTTAGCGGGAATGTCCGCCGAGGAAACCCTCCAACATTATTTTAAAGATGCTCCGCCGGAAGAACTGGTTCGGCTTGGCGAACTGAAGAACAGCTATTACCGCGAAGTCGTGGCCCAGGAAGGTGTCGTCTTTGCGCCCGGCGCGCTGGAATTACTCAAAGTCTTGCACCAGGCCGGGGTTAAACAGGCTATCGGCAGCGGTACGCACATGAAGAATTTAGAAATTACTTTAGGTCAATATCCCTGGTTGAAGGATTATTTTGAGGCGATTGTCGTCGCGGACCACGTTTCCAGGACCAAGCCAGACCCCGAAATCTTCTTGCTGGCGGCTCAGAATCTTGGTTTGCCGCCCTAGGATTGCCTGGTTATAGAGGACGGCCTGCTAGGGGTTGAAGCGGCTAAACGGGCCGGGATGACTTCGGTAGCCCTGGTGTGGCCCGGTCAGGCGGCGGATGACTTTCTCGAAAAAGGCGCGGCCCGCACGGTTAGCAGCCTGGCCGAACTGACGCCGGACATCATTCTCGACCTGATAAAAAGTAAGCATCAACTTGTTGAGAACAAATGACACATGACCACTGACGAAATCCCTTCCCAGGCAGGCCCGGCAAAAAAAGGGCGTTCGCCCCTCTACCCGAAACGCCCCGCTACTGAGTGCGCCTTGCTCGGGTTACTGCTGGACGGCCCCAGCCACGGTTACGACCTGACGCGCCAGTTCGCAGCCGATACCGAACTTGGTAAAGTCTGCCGGCTGGAAATGAGTATGCTTTACGGTCTGCTCAAAAAGCTGGAAAAAGAAGGCTTGCTCACCGGGCGAGACGAACCGCTAGGCGGCCACAAGACGCGCCGGGTAATCGAGATAACCCCGGCCGGGCGGGCTGAGTTTGAAGCGTGGCTGGCCGAACCGGTCCAGCATAACCGCGAGATTCGCTTTAATTTTTTGGTCAAGTTGTATTTTGCCCGGCAGCGCAGCCAGGAGTTAGTGCTGCAACTATTAGAAGGTCAGATTGAGTTTAACCAGGCTCTGCTCAAGAAGCTTTTAGGCCAGAAGCAAAACGCGGCTCCGCACCAGTTTGAAGACTGGGTGGTTGATTACCGGCTCGAACAGACCAACGCGGCCCTGCGCTGGCTGACCCAGTGCCGTTACGAAGTGCAAGCGCAATCCTCCGACCGCGCCTAGCCGCTTTACCCGCTCAACTCTCGCTTGAAGGTTTCGAGGATTGGCCTGGCTTCATCCCGCTCGTAAATGGCAAAAACTACCAGATCGAATGCTCCCGCGAACCCGGGGCTATTCAGCCACTCTGCGAAAACCTTTGCTACATCCGCCGGAGTGTTGCGAAAGACTCCGCAGCCCCATGCTCCTAGCACCAGCGTGCGGTGCCCGTACTCCGCCGCCAGGGCCAAAACCAGCCCGGCTCGCCGCTCCAGAACTTTTCGAACATCACTGGCCTGGCCCGGTTCGCGCCTTAAAAACTCTCCGGCGTTAGGGGCGGGGGCTGTGATTATCGCGGGGAAAAAGGGGCGGTCAAGCAGGTTTAAGTGGTCGTCGCGGAAGAAAGGCACGCCCGGCGAGTAAATCATATAGTCGGTGTAGAGCAAAGACTTGAAGGCGTGGTTGGCTTCGTAATACTCCGTTTGAGGAAGCAGGCAGTCGTAAAGGGCCGAGCAGCGCGCCAGGTCTTCTTCCTGGGACCGCGCCCCCGTTAAAAACCCGCCGCCAGGCTTATTGGCCGAGGCGAAATTTAGGGCCAGGACATCTTTTTGCCCGGCTCCGTACAGACGCCGGGCGGCAGCGGCGGTGGTTTCCGGGGTAATCTCGATTTTGGGAAGAGCGCCCGACCGCCCTTTTTGCACCCTGGATGTCAGGAGCAGGCCCAGTTCGCCCGGTGAATAAGTCCGGGTATTCGCGAATGCATGCCGGACCGCCCCGCCAATTCGGACGAGCGTCCCATTTTTAGCCGTGTACTCTCCTCGCTTCGTTATAATGAGGGTTTCCTGGGCTACCTCTACAAGGTTCATAACTCGGTCCTGTATAGTAGTAGTTAGTCAGCCGGTTGGTCCGCTGTTTCGGGCGCGTCCTGGCTCAGTTCAATCATCACGCCGTTGCTGGCTCTGGGATGCACGAAGGCGATTTGCTTATGGTGCGCGCCTAACCTCGGCTCGTTGTCAATCAGTTGGAGGCCGCGCTGTTTCATTTCTTCGAGACTTTCGGGTACGCTGTCCACGTCCAGGCAGATATGGTGGATACCTTCGCCGTGGCGGGCGATAAATTTGGCGACCGGCGAATCGTCGTTGAGCGGTTCGAGCAGTTCGAAACGGCTTTCTCCAACCGGCAAAAAGGCCACCCGCACACCCTGGTCCTCCACCACCTCAAAACCTAAATTTTCAAGGCCGAGCGCGTCCTGGTAGAAGCTCAACACGCTTTGTATGTCCCTGACCGCGATGCCTATGTGGTCAATCTTTTTAACGCCCATGGTTCTCCTTCATTCCCTATCCTCACCTTTTTCCCGGGGATAAACTTTCGATGATGCAATTTCCTAATATACAGGATACACCACAAAATATCATAACTGCTTGCTACACCGCCGGTTTTACTTTAGGCCGGAAGGATTTCGTCCGCCCAGCCCAATCCGCCCGCTTTCAGGGCTGTTTCAATCGTATCATAACGTAAAATAGCGGCAATAAGGCCATCCTTAACCTTAAAAACGGTAGCAACAGTCTGGCTCCCCGTAACCTGGCCGGTTTCAGGCGCTAACCATTCACCTTTTTCCTCGACTATGACCGTATCCTGGCGAGCAAAGTACTGGAGCGGCCACAATCGGATATTGGCCCGGCCAAACCATTCTCGCACGACTTCCGCTCCCCGGGTCTTGCCGCGCGGCCCGCCAACCTCAACATCCGGCTTGACCATCTCCACCAGCCGTTCGACCCGCCCATCATTCAGGGCGGTATGCCAGTCCGCTACAATTACTAGAGGCGAACCTTCTTCCATTTTCTTCCCCTTGAATTTTGAAATTTCCTGCTCGAAAAGCAAAACTATTCCAGCAGCGACGCTCCTATCCGGAGAATATGACCGTTAGACGTAATATTTCAGACTGTCCGGTACATTGTTCACGTTTAAAGTCGGAGCAACTCCGCTAAAAGCGGTCTTTTCTTTCTTTGTATCCAAAAAAACTCCTTAAGCCTCCGGTTTCATTCTTCGGCAGTTAGGCTTTGAAATAACTTTTCCTGCGCCCGCCTGGCCCGTACCCGGATAGCCGGGCTGCCCGTTCGCGCCAGTTCATCAATCACTGGCAGCAGTTTAACCTGCTTTTCAGGGTCGTTCCCGGCGAGTTCGACCAGCGTCTCCATGGCCGCAATAACCACCGTAACATTTTTATCGCTCAGAAAGCCGCCCAGTATCTCGCTAACCTTTACTTTTTCCGCCTCGCTAAGTTTAAGGCGAGGTAGCAGCATAATCAGGTGGCGGCGGTACTGGCGCTCCCGGCCTTTGTTCAAAACCTCGATAAGGCGGTGGTTATATGGTTCGAGGTAATCTGGACGTTCCGAGGCGACCCGGTATATAACCTGGGCTGACCGTACCTTCACCAGCGGGTCAGGGCTGAGAGCGCCTTTGAATATTTCATCGAGCAGCGCCGGATTAGCCTCAACTTCGTCGGCTACAATATAGACCTGGCCCATTGCGCGGGGGTCGCCGCCGGCTAGCTTCTTCAGTATTTCAGTTGACATAAACTTAAAAATTACCTTATAACCCTAAAAACAAAGTATAGCATACGGCTCAAAGATTTCATCCCAAAAATAAAATTTAGGGGCCGCCCTGTGATTATTTTGACCATATTCTCAGCATATGATATAATATCTATACACTAAGGGGGAGTAACCGCCGGTGAGAGCCGGACGTTTATCGACATACTAGCGGCCAATAGGTTCGCTCGGTAAGCGTAGCAGTGTTGAACTTTTTGTTTGGCGAGACCTTTGGTGCGTGCAATATCTTAATCTCTTACAGGTTAGGATTCGGCGCGCACCAGAGGTCTATTTTATTTTCTAACTCCGCCCCAATGTTTTTTACCGGCAAATTTTACGTCTACAACCGGCCATCCCCGGTTTGCTGGCGAATTCGAGAGAGGAATAAGCTAATAATGACCGCTTTTTTTATTGCTCTGTTCTTTGTCTTTATTGCGGAGATGGGCGATAAGACCCAGCTTGTAGCCCTGGCCTTCGCCACCCGTTACCGGCCAGCCATCGTGATGCTGGGGGTGTTTCTGGCAACCCTGTTTGTACATCTTTTTTCGGTCGGCATCGGCGAATTGCTGGGAATTGCTCTGCCCCTGTTCTGGATAAAAATCCTGGCGGGACTGGCTTTTATCGGCTTTGGGGTCTGGACTTTAATCGGTGACAAACTGGAAGACGAGGAAAAAACGACCAGGCAAGGCCGGTTCGGGCCGCTAATGACGGTCGCCGTTACATTCTTCCTGGCCGAACTTGGCGATAAGACTATGCTTACAACTGTCACAATTGCCAGCCAGCAGCAGAGTTTTATCCCGGTCTGGCTGGGCAGCACCGTCGGCATGGTGATTGCGGACGGACTGGCGGTGGTAGTGGGCATGGTGCTGGGCAAGCGGTTACCGGAGCGTATAATCCAGATTGGCGCGGCGATTATTTTTATCGGGAGCGGCCTCTTTACCCTGGTCGAGGCTTTCATAGCTTAATCTTTGAAAATTGCCCGGTCCCCTACCCGGTGTTACAATCGGTCTGAAAAAAACACGGTTTTTAGAAACTCGAGAGAAACCTAAAGGAGAAATCATGCAACTCGGCCCGGATACTAGCGGAACAGAACTGATTACCGGCGGCGCCCTTTCGGCCCTGGTGCGGCGGCCTGAAGGCGGCTCCCCGGCCAAGGGCAGCCCGGCTTTGATTATGATTCACGGCTTCGGGGCCAACGAGGGCGATATTTACGAACTGGTGTCTTACGTGGATAAACGCCTTGTGGTGGTAGCCCCGCGCGGCCCCATGAAAGTGGACGAGAATCCCAGGGGTAGCTGGCGCTGGTCGGTTCCGCAGGAAGACGGCTCGCCCGACCCGGTGATTCTGGCGGATAGCACCTCTAAAATAGCGACACTTATCGAACAGCTTACCGACCTTACCGGCGTCCGGGTTGATCCTACGCAGGTCTACCTTGGTGGGTTCAGCCAGGGCGGGCTGATAAGCATGGAGATGGCGGCGACCTATCCTGAACTGCTGGCCGGTATCCTGCCTCAAAGCAGCTTTGTCAGCCCGGGCGCGGAGCAAAAGTTGCGGGGCGGGGTTTTCCGGGGAAAGCCGGCTTTTGTCGCTCACGGTACTCGCGACCAGATGCTAGGCATCGAAAAAGGCCGCCACCTTAAAGAAGTCCTTGAAGCGGGCGGCGTAGATGTTACTTTTAAGGAGTATAATTTCGGCCACGTTACCAGCCCGGAGAGCCGCCGCGATTTTGCGAACTGGCTTAATCCGCGCCTCAGGTTTGAATAAAAGCTAGAAAAAGATTTATGAGTTTTGAGTACACTCTGCTAAAAAAGTCGGGCCAGAGCGAGGCCCGCGCCGGTCTCCTGCAAACCCCTCACGGTATAATTGAAACCCCGGCCTTCATGCCGGTCGGCACCCAGGCCACGGTGAAAACTCTCAGCCGGGACGAACTGCTCGCTATGAACGCTCAAATCATCCTATCCAATACCTACCATCTTTATTTGCGGCCCGGCGCGGACCTGGTGGCCGATATGGGCGGCCTGCACCGCTTCATGAACTGGCCCCGGCCTATCCTGACCGATAGCGGTGGCTTTCAGGTCTTCAGCCTCGGCCCGCTTCGCAAGATTGACGAGGAAGGCGTTACTTTTCGTTCGCATATTGACGGCAGCACTCACCGCTTCACCCCCGAAAGTGTGATGCGGGTCGAGGAACAACTTGGCGCGGATATTATCATGGCCTTTGACGAATGCGCCCCTTATCCCTCGGATTACACCTACACGCGGGCTGCGATGGAACGAACCCACCGCTGGGCCGCCCGCTGCTACACGGCTCACCGCGAAAGCGGCCTCTGGGAAAAACAAGCTCTTTTCGGGATTGTCCAGGGTGGTTTCTACCGGGAATTGCGGGAGGAAAGCCTCCGCTTTTTAACCCAGGGCGAGCTTGATTTCCCCGGTTATTCGCTGGGAGGCCTGAGCGTGGGCGAACCCAAAGACATTTTTTACGCAACCCTGGAATATATTGCGCCCCAACTCCCGGTTGGTAAGCCCCGTTACCTGATGGGGGTAGGTTCGCCGGAAGATTTGCTCGAAGGCGTGGTGCGCGGGATAGATATGTTCGACTGTGTGCTGCCGACCCGGATTGCCCGCAACGGCGCCTGTATGGTTCCGGAAGGCCGCCTGAACTTGCGTAACGCAACCCTGGCCCGCGACGACCGCCCGGTTATGGAGGGCTGCCAGTGTTATACCTGCCGGACCTATAGCCGGGCGTACCTGCGCCATCTTATTAGGACCGAAGAAATCCTGGGGTTGCGCCTTGCCAGCATTCACAACGTCCATTTCTTGCTGGACCTGATGCGCCAGGCCCGTCAGGCCATACTTGAAGAACGCTTCGAGGAATTTCGCCTGGGCTTTTTGGAAAACTTCCGCATCATCCCGCACGAAGTCCGGCAGCACAATCGCGAGAAACGCGAAGCCAGTTTGCGGGGAAAGAAGTAAGCTTGAGCATCAATTGACTATCATCGGGCCAGTTGTTAAAATGTTTTTGAGATAAACAGTTAAGTTTTTGTTGATAACTGCGCTTAACATAGTTAAAGGAATTTTTAGAATTTTTTAAGTGTACCAGTAAGGTTAAATATCCGTAGATTTAAAGGGTTGGCCCGCCGGGTCGCCGGTTAAAGGTAGGCTTTCGCCTTGAACTTGAGTAGTCCCAGGGCTTCAAGAAAATCAAACTCAAATAATTGTTTCAGGCGAAAACCCAAAAGTGTAAGTAAAAAATAAGAAAGACAGGAATTTTATGAGTTTAACCGAACAGCCGCCGGGCACAGCCGCTAACAATGCAGCCGAACTGCAATCGAAACTTGATACAATGGGCGGCGTAGTCGCGCGACCCACCTTTGAGCCGGGCGAGGTGCAAGCTTACGATAATGTGTTGCAACTCATCGGCAATACGCCCCTGGTGAAAATGCCGCGCCTTACTCGCGGCCTAAAACCGACCGTCCTGGCGAAACTTGAAATGCTCAATCCAGGCGGCAGCGTCAAAGACCGTATCGGCATCAAAATGGTCGAAGAAGCTGAACGGCGCGGCCTTTTACGCAAGGGCGGCACCATAGTTGAGCCGACCAGCGGCAATACCGGCGTTGGGCTGGCAATCGCGGCCGCTATCAAAGGCTACAAAGCTATTTTTGTAA
>CADDZM010000086.1 GCA_902812345.1 Chloroflexota bacterium
GGACATGGACGATTTGAAACCGTTTAGCTTTGATGAATTTGACGCAGCCCTACCCGCGCCGCCCTCGAACCAGGCCGCCCCGACGCCCGTTTCGCCTTCGCCCTTTGCCGCCGGTGAGGATTTTGATGATTTAGTGCCTTTTAACCTCGATGATGACGGTACGAATACTCAGATGGCACCGCCGCCACCTGCGCCCGCAGAATCGACCGCGCCAGACCAGGTGCCATTCGCGGACCAGTTGCGCCAGACCGGTTCTCTGGCTTCCGCCTCGGCCGGTTCGGTCGATTCTACAAATGACGAAATCAAGCCTTTTAGCCTGGCCGAATTTGACGACCTGCCGGTCTCGCCTGCTCCCGCGCAGAGTGTCCAACCTGATTTTGATTTTGAGCCGTTCTCCTGGAACACTGAGGGCGACAATCTTTTTGGTGAAACGGACGCCGCTAACTTTAACCCGTTCGAATCATTAAGCCAGCCTGGCTCTGCCCAACCTGCGCCGCCACCCAGGACCGCCGCAGAACCGGGTGAGGACAAACCGCTCCGCAACTTCGAGTGGTCCAAACAGAGCCCCCCGGAACCGGAGCAAGCCCCGGCTAACCACGAACCGTCGCTCTTTGAAAAGCTGGTCGCTCGTCGCAAGGAGGCGGGCCTTCCGGCCACGGACCGGCCCGCCCCGGCTGAAATTACCGGTGAAGATTTGCTGCCTATCGAGGAACTGGAAGCCCGCGCCGCCCAGAACCAGCGCCAGGGCGACTCCGTGACCAAAACGCTAACCCCGGCGGAGCAACCTGGCCCTTCCAGAGTCCCGGTGTCTACCGAGCAACTGGACGCAGCGGTCGCGGCGGAAACGACTTCCGCCACCGTTGAGCCGGATGGTGCGGCGGGCCTGCCGGAAGCGGCCTATCCCGAAGCGCCGGACCTTCCACCAATTCCGGAAGACCTCCGGGCGCAACCGGTTCAACCTGAAACCGCCAGAAGTACCCCGGAGGCTGCCGTAGAGCCTGGAACGCCGGAACCGGTCCAGCCAACACAGGCTGCCTCGGCCCAGAGCGCGGCTGCCCTTACTCCTGACCAGGACAATCTGCAAAAGGCTTCGCAGTCCCTTGAGCAGCAGGACTATAACCAGTCGCTAAACTTCTTTAACCAGGCTGTAAAGACCGCCGATAAAGCGGCCCTGCCGGAGATTATTTCGAAGTTAAAAGAAGTAACGGCTGCGCCGGACGCGAACCCGCGGTTCCACCGTATCCTGGGGGATGCCTATAAGAAGCAAGGCCAGTTCCAGGCCGCGCTGGCCGAATACAGCAAGGCGCTTGCCGGGGCCGGCGCAAAAAAATAAAAGTAATACCCGACCCGTTAGACCAACATTTCAGACTGTAAGGAAACAACGATGCGCAGAGTCTTTGACGAACTGGTTAAAACCGAGGGTGTAATTGGCGGTCTGCTGGTAGGTAGGGATGGCCTGGTCATTCAGACTTTGATGATTGAGGAGGAAGACGCCGAGGTGCTGGGCGCGCTTGCCGCCAATATGTTTGATACAATTGCCCGGACCACCCAGCGCCTGGGTATCGGACCGCTTAAAGATACAATTATCGAAGCTCAGAACGGTTCTCTGCTGATGTGCAACGCCGCCGGGCAGGTGATGATTGCAATTTGCCAGCAGCCGGTTCGGCTGGGCGAAGTGCGGCTGGAAATGCTTAAGGCGGTCCGGCTGGTCGAGAAAGAATTCGAAAGTTAGTAAACTATAAAAAGGAGAATAAACGGTTTGGAACGAACTCTGGTCATTATCAAGCCCGATGGTGTGCAGCGGGGGCTTATCGGCGAAATTACTCACCGGCTCGAACGGCGCGGGTTAAAGATTGTGGGCATGAAGCTGATGACAATCTCAAATGAACTGGCCCAGAAGCACTACGGCGTCCACCAGGGCAAACCATTTTACGAAGGGCTGGTCCAGTATATTACCAGCGGCCCGGTGGTTGTGATGGCCCTGGAAGGCAAGAAAGCCATTGAAACCGTCCGCAATACGGTCGGGGCCACCAATCCGGCCAACGCGGCTCCCGGCACTATCCGGGGCGACCTGGCCGTTGAAATCGGTCGCAACCTGATTCACGCTTCCGATGCCCCGGAAAGCGCCGAAAACGAGGTAAAACTTTTCTTTGGTGACGAAGCGCTCGCAAGCTGGGACCGCGCCAGCGACAAGTGGATTCTCGAATAAGTCCCCCAAACATCCGGCGTCAATGGGTCTTCGCCTGTCGACGCCGGAGCTTCTTGAAGAGCTAAAAGCCGCTTATAATGGCCGGGGAAACGCTCGCCTGGCCGGTGAAACCAACGATACCCTGGTCCATATCGAAAAGCTACCCGCCCGCCAGGCCACCTTCGGCGAACTCTCTTTTCCTTTGCCTTTACCTTTGAGTGAAGCCCTCCAACACCGGGGCATCGCCCAACTCTACAGCCACCAGGTCGAATCAATTGAGGCTTTGCGCGAGGGCCACAATATAGCCCTGGTCACGGCCACCGCCAGCGGCAAGACCCTTAGTTTTAATCTCCCGGTCCTCGAAACCATTTTAAAAGAGCCGGACGCGACTGCCCTTTATATCTTCCCGACCAACGCCCTCATGAACGACCAGTTAGCTACCCTTAGCGGGTGGCTGGACGAACTGGGCGAGGCTGGCAAGAATATCCGGGCTTTCAAATACAACGGCGGCCTGGGCGATGACGAGAAAAAAGCCGTCCGCCGCGCCCGCCCTAACATTTTGCTGACCAACCCCGAACTGGTCCACCTTTCCCTGACTGCCTGGCACAAAGCCTGGCCCGATTTTCTAAAGAATCTCCGCTATATCGTGGTGGATGAGGTTCACACTTACCGGGGCGTCTTTGGGTCGCATATCGCTCACCTGCTGCGCCGTTTAAGGCGGGTCTGCGCCCTTTACGGGGCTAACCCGCAGTTCGTGTGCTGTTCGGCTACAATCGGCAACCCGGCCCAGTTGGTCGAGAAGCTAACCGGCCTGGAAGATTTTAAAATCATCAGCAACGACGGTGCCGGGAAGAACGAACGTTATTTTGTAATCTGGCAGCCGCCGACTTTTATCGGGGAGACTTCCACTGCCGAGCCGGTTACGCGCTCTTATCTGGAAGAAACGGTTGACCTTTTTAAGATGCTGACCGGCCACAGTTATAGCACGCTCTGTTTTAGCCGCCTGCGCCGCTACGCCGAAACCATGTTTCGCATGTGCCAGGAGCAGAGCAGCACCCGCCAGATGCAAAATATAACGGTCTACCGGGCCGGGTTGCGCAACGAAGAACGGGCCGCTATCGAAAACGGCCTCAAAAAAGGCGAGGTTGAAGGCGTTTTCAGCACGAACGCCCTGGAACTTGGGGTAGACATCGGCGGGTTGGACGCGGTAATTATCGCGGGCTACCCGGGCAGCCAGATGGCAGTCTGGCAGCAGGCCGGACGCGCTGGCCGGGGCGACAAAGACGCGGCAGTCTTCCTGGTGGCCTCGCAAAACCCGATTGACCAGTTTTTTCTGGCAAACCCGACCGCCCTTTTCAACCGCCAGGCCGAAAGCGCCCTCTTAAACGTAGAGAATGAAAATATCGCCCGCCAGCACCTGCTTTGCATGGCAAAAGAACTGCCCTTCAACCGGGCCGATTTGCAGCAGTATTATCCCGCATCGGTTATAAAGCTGGCCGAACGGCTGCTGGAGGAAAAGGCTTTAGTGAACAGGCGCGGCTATTGTCTTTATCCCGGCGATGATAACCCGCACGGTCGCCTGTCGCTGCGGACCAGCACCACGCGCAAGTTCCAGATTGTAAATACCAGTTCAGGCCGCGAAATCGGCGTGATTGAGCCGCCTAACCTTTACACTGAAACTCATCCCGGCGCGATTTACACTCACGCGGGCGAGACTTTCCGGGTCGAACGCCTGGATGAACGAGCCAGCAAAGTTTACGTCCGACCGGAAGTCACCACCCATTCCACCTCGTCGGTAGCCCGCACCACCATTAAAATGGAGCCGGACACCCAGGAACGAATCGCCGAGTTGCGGCCAGGTCTGTCTATAAAAGTCGGCAAAGGCCGGGGCGAAGTAATCGAGCAGGTCTACGGCTACCGCGAAGAGCCGCTTTTCCGGCGTAACTCTCGCCGGGCGGACGTGGTAAACCTGGATTCTCCCCTGACTATTCACTCCCAGCGCGAATTGCTCCGGCTGGTGCTGCCTCCCCGCGAGAAATTTGGCATGATTGCGGCCTTCGACTCTGGCCTCCACGGTCTTGAACATTTGCTGCTGGGGTTGTTGCCCCTGGAAGTGATGTGCGACCCTACCGATATTGGTTCGACCTCAGATGGCGCCGATATTTTGCACAATTCGCGCCCGGTAATTTATCTTTTCGATAGTTGCGAAGGCGGGGCCGGGTTCGCCCACGGCTGCTATCACCGCGTCGAGGATTTGCTGCAACTGGCCTACAGCACTGTCAAAAGTTGCCGGTGCGCTTCCGGTTGCCCCGCCTGCGTCCAGTCAGCCCGCTGCCGTGAGGCTAACGACCGGGTCAGCAAGCAAGGCGCGCGCCAGATTTTGCAGCTTCTTTTGACCGCCTAACCGGGTATTATCTTAAGCAATAAACTTAAACTTTAGGGGGAATTAAAAAAGGGTAGGAAATTTATAATTCAGTTTCCTACCCTTTTATCAGTGGTTAGCTCTTGCCGCTACGCCGCAATAGCTAATTCCGAAATGCGTTACAGGTTCCTGAGAAGGTTGTTTAACAGACCAGCCAATCCACCGAGCGGCCCGCTGCCGTCAAGCAGGTGGGCTACGGCGCAAAGCAGGTTGCCTACCAAATTGCCAGGGCCGGATTGGGCCGTAATATTAAGGTGAATCTGGTTGGTTGTGACTTGCAAGCCGAGCAGGTTCAAACTAATTGGCCCAAGTACAAGGTCTAGAATCTGGCAGGAACCGGAACCAGACAAAACCGGGACAGCAAAAAGAATAGCGGCCTGGAAGTACCTAAGGATTAACCCCTTCTTATTTTGGATGAAATTGGGAATCAGGCTGGTTGGATACCTGTGATTTGCTACGGGACTGCTTCGGGTGGTGTATTCTGGGGATTAGTGGTTGCTGCTGAGGAAAAGGCCGGTCTAAAAACGTTCTTAGACTGGCCCTATAAACCTTGAAACCTTCGATAAAATTAATGGCGCTGTTTAGTCCGAGCCACCACAGCTTCTAACGGCCCCCGCCTCCGGCCCGGCGAAAGAAAAAGGCTTTACGGGCCAGTTCTTCTTGCCCGGCGGTTTCCGGTTGTGTTTCCTTAACTTCTTTAACCGGGCTGGCGCTGGCGGCTACCGCGGTTTGGCTGGCTGCCACCGGGATGGCTGTTTGGGCAGCCTGGGCGGTGGCAAGGTCTTGCTTTTTGGCTGTCGAGTAGACATACCAGATGCGCTGAATAGCCGTAACGTTTGTGCCAATTGCTAAAATCCACAGGACAACAATCAGGGCCAGACTCCACCAGACATTGATAATGCAGCCCGCGACAATCATCAAGACTCGTTCGGGGCGGGGCAAGAGGCCGACGCCTTTACATTCCATACCGAGACCTTCAGCCCGCGCCTTGACGTAACTCACCAGGAGCGAACCGGCAATCGCGATATAGACTAACGTAGAACCGTAATACTGGTCGGTGGTCGGGCCGCTCCGGTAATAGAGCAGCAGCCCCAAAAAGACTACTACCTCGCTACAGCGGTCCAGGGTGCTATCCAGGAAAGCGCCAAATTTGGTGGTTTTGCCGGTAACTTTGGCAACCGCGCCGTCCAGCATATCGAAAGCCCCGGCGAAGAGGACGAGCAGGCCGCCTACCCACCAGCTCCAGGCCTGCCCCTGGGACAGGATAAAGGCGGCCGGGAAATTGAGCAGAAAGCCGATAATGGTCAGGGCGTTGGGTGAAAGATGACTTTTTGCCACAAACCGGCCGACACGCCGGGCGATACCCCTGGCCCAATCTTCAATGAGGTTCGATAACATAAGGCGATTCTTGCTTTCCTTCTTAGTTTTTAACTTAGCTTTTTAAGCTAGTTTTAACCTGGTCTCTAGAGAATGAAAATATTACTCCAAAAATACGAGCTTTAACACGAGCAAATCTATCAATATCAGGGCCAGAACTGCTAAACAGGCTTAACCCTGTCTGCTTTCGAAATTCCTTCAGCCTGCTCGACCTGGTAACGCCGCCGCAAAAGCCAACCCAACCCGTAAGGCCGGGCCAGCATCCGGCGATTGTGGCGCATTCTTTTCAGGCGCAATTTAGCCCGCCGCCGGTTCTCGCTGCGGTCGTAAAAATCCAGCACGCGCTGGGCGACATTCTTCCAGCTAAATTGCGCGGCTTTTTGGCGGCCTTCTTGCCCCATCTTTCCCCGCATATTTGAGTCCGCCAGCAGCCGGATTAACGACATTGCCAGCATTTCAATATTTTTCGGCTCGACCAGCAGGCCCTGCTTATTATGCTGGACCACGCTGGCGTACCCCGGAATATCGCTGGCGACAATCGGCAGGCCCGAGGCCATCGCCTCGACGAGGACAATACCAAAGCTTTCGCCGCCGGTCGAAGGAGCGCAAAAAACATGAGAACTCTTGTAATAACGCGGCAAAACCTCGTCTGCCACGAACCCGGCGAAAATTACGTCCTGGATATTGTTATGGCGCAGGTAACGTTGATAACCTTTAGTATCGCCCTTGCCGACAATTATCAGGCGCACATTTGGCATTTGCTGCTTGATATAGTTAAAAGCCCGCAGCAAAAATTTCAAACCCTTACGCCGTTCTCCGATACGCCCCACAAACAGGATATTGAGCTTGCCATCCGTGAATTGGGGGAGCGGTGCAGCGTCGACGGTAAAGCGGTTAAGGTCAATCGGGTTGGGAATAATTTCATAATAGCCCGGAAAATACTGGCTGATGAAATCTGCGGCAGGCTTCGAGACCGCAATCCGGCCGTCCAGTTTGCTGACAAACAACCGCAGGACGTGGCGGCCGTAATAGTAGCCGATATGGCTCTGCGAAAAGGCGTGAAAAGTGCCGATATTTAGGGTTTTGGAGTGAGCGAGCACGGTTAAAGGCAAGGCGGGCATAAGCGGTTCGTGGATATGAATCACATCAAACTGTTCTTTTTGCAGGATTTTCTTAATCTGGCCGGAAAGATTCAAGGAAAGAGTAATCCGGGCCACGCTGCCGTTAGCCTTAATCGGTACTACGCTACCGACCCGGTAAATATCAGGGTCGGCTTCGAACACCTCATCTTCGTCAGCCGAGGAAGGAGCCATAATCTTTACTATATGGCCCTGCGCCCGAAATTCTTCGGCCAGGGCGATAATATGTTGGTTTACTCCGCCTTCGCGCGCAAAATCATAGGGCGAAACCAGGCAGATTTTCATATAGTCGGTTTTCCTCTCTGGGGCCAGCGTTCCGCAAAAGGGTCTTACTTCATCTTGTTGCGATTGAAAGTGGCAATCCCACGCCGGATTTTATCGGCGGGCAGCACTACCAGGCTGCGCAAGTTCTGTTTTCCGGCGCCCTGGAGTTGTTCTCGGATGGTCAGGTAGCGACCGTGGGCGGTGGTCTTTCGCTCTTGAATAGCTTTCAAAAGGTCGGCGGCCGTATGTCCTTCGAAGGTGGTGTAAGCCGAGGCGATGTGCCGGGGAAAATGCGCATCGCTGTTGCCAATCTCGGCCAGGTGCCATTCCTGGCTGTTCACATCGCGGACCCGGTGGCGGCGCACGTAGCCTGCAATCGAGGGATTAAGCACTTCAATTCCATCTACCGCCAGGGATCTATCAAAAAGGCTCCGCAACTTTTTCTCGCCGACGCTGAGCGTCATAAAGCTCAAAGGATGCGGCACAATTACCACGCCGTTGCGTTCGTGCGCCCACTCCACCGTTTTTTCAAGCGACTGGAACATTTTGAAGGGTTCTTCGACCCCGTAAATCAGGATGTGGCCGTGGCGGCTGGTAACTTCCTGGGCCATGATGATTTCAAAGCGGTAGTGGCGCTTGGCGGCTAAATCACGCGCTGCCCAGGCTCCCCTGATTTCGTCGTGGTCGGTAATCGCGATAACATCGAGGTCGGTGTTATACTGGACGTGTTCGAGGACTTCCTCGACCGTACCCATACCGTCGCTGGCCGTAGTATGCATATGCAAATCAGCCTTGCCAATCCGCTTACCCGGTTCCGGCTCGGCAACCGTTTCTATCCCTTCCAGTTCTTCTTCTAAAGATTCGGTTGTGGTTTCGGGTTGTTCCGCTGATGCTTCCGCGAAGTCTTGTGGCAAAATGTTTTGCTCCTTGTACCAATCATACTCGCTATTAGGTTTCCAATTATACCTCAGAGACCTGATGTGTCAAGCCTGGAAGACACTTTACATAATATATAAGGCCGCCGGTGGTTGGCTGGCATCAAAAATGCCTTTAAGCTAGACAACATAGTACATCGGCTTTTATTATCATGTATATTTTTAAGCGTAAAGCTTTTGAAAACTGTTTGTAATCATATAACCATGAAAGAGATTGGGTAATGGTAGCATCACAAAAAATTGAGCAAAAGTTGGTTCCTTTTGAGGCTGAAGTCGGCCGGGTGGCGGTCGTGATAAACGCGAAATCGCGCCAGGGTGAAGCAAACTTCAACAACATTATGGCGGAACTGCAAAGCCAGGGCATCCGGGTGGCAGCGTCCCGGGCTATCAAGAACCCGGCCCAAATCAAGCCCTGGCTGGAAGGGATTTTAGATAAAGTCGAGGTGGACACGATTATCGTCGGGGCGGGGGACGGTAGCCTGTCGGCCCTGGCCGGGATGTTATCAGAGCGTAAGGTGCGGTTGGGCGTGATACCGCTTGGCACGGCCAACGATTTCGCCCGGACGCTTGATATTCCTAAAGACCTGAAAAAAGCGGTTGAAATCCTCAAAGCGGGGTACGTCCAGCCGGTAGACCTGGGCCATTCGGGGGACCGCTGCTTTTTGAATGTCGCTTCAATCGGCCTGGGGGTGGAAGTAGCGGGGAAAATGAATAACGACCTTAAAAAGTGGATTGGACCGCTCGCCTACGGCGTGGCGGCTTTTGAGGCTTTCACTCAGCGCCGCCCGATTCACTTCAAGCTAACCTATAAAGATACCGAAAAGAACGGCCAGGATACTGTCCGGGAATTTAAGGCTTTGCAGGTTGCGATTGCTAACGGGCGCTATTTTGGGGGCGGCATCGTCAGCGCGCCTAACGCGGCTCTTGACGACAGCCTGCTCGCCGTGACGGTTATGCAAGAAATGGGACTTCTGGAACTGGCCCGGATAATTCCCGGTCTGATGGACGGCAGCTACGTCAAGCACCCTAAAGTAGAGCATTTTAACACGACCGAGGTGCTGGTCGAGACGCGCCACCCTCACCGGGTAAACCTGGATGGGGAGATTTGCCAGCGCACGCCTTTGCGCTTCAAGGTAACTCCGAAAGCATTGGAAGTCTTCGTGCCACAGCCGCAATCATAGCCATTTGCGGGCGCGAAAGAACATCAACATTCCAGCGGCGGTTATAATCAAAATCAACAGAATCAGGAAGAAGGCCCAGGGTTCCTCGGAAAACGGCAGGCTGACATTCATGCCGTAAAGCCCGCTTATCAGCGTAAGAGGCAGCAACATAACCGATATTATGGTCAGGGTCTTGATGACGGTGTTTAGCCGGTGCGTAGATAGCGAGTCGTAGGTCGCGCTCAGGCTCTCGATGATTTCTTTGTATTCTTCCAGCGAATCCCAGATTTTACTGATATGGTCGCTGATGTCGCTATAGAACGCTTCCATATCTTCGTGGTCGTTGGTGCGGCGGCGGTGTTCCAGGCTGGCGATAACCGAGATTTGCGGTTTTATAATCCGGCGGAAGGCGATAATATCGCGGCGCAGTATCGAAATATCCTGGATAACATCGCTGGACCGGCTGGCGAAAATCTGGTCGTCCAGGTCTTCCAGCTTTTCGGCCAGCTTATTAATGCCGGGAAAGCAATAGTCTACCAGCACGTCAATAATCCGGTAGACCGCGAACGAGGGTGTCCGGCCTAAAACACCAAAGCGCTTGCCGGAATTATTTTTGCATTGTTCAAACAGCCGGTTCAGGGGCCGCAATTTGCCGTCTGTTACAGTTACCACATAATCGGGGCCGAGGAAAATATCAATTTCCGCCGCTATGGTAACCTGCTCACTCTTCATATGAACCGGAAAATGCAGCACTATAAAAAGGTAGTCCTCGTAGTCATCAATTTTAGGGCGCTGCAAACGGCTGGTAATATCTTCCAGGTGGAGCGGGTTAAACTCGAAATTCTGGTGCAGCCAGGCTAGTTCAGCGCTGCCGGGCCGCTCGATGTTAACCCAGCGCAATTTATTTTGTTCGAGGGTTTCGACCCGAAGCGGTTCTTCCTGGACTCCCTGGGCGGCCTGTTTTGGGGTCCGGCGGGCCTCCGGTATCAGTTGGTTAGCGTTTGCCAGCCCCATCGAAAGCTGGCGCAATCCCGGTAGCCCCGGCGCTCTCCGGCTGGTAAGCTTATCGGTTTGCCGGAAAGTATCCTTATTAAAGGTATTTTTATTATCGGAAGTTTCCATAAATAATAAAGCTCCAGTAAACAAGCCTGCCGACTAGCCATCTGATACAGTTGTTTAATAGTGTGTTTAATAACACGTTTTTAATTTGTTAGCAAATTTGCGCAGTAAAAGCCCGGTTGTTAGCCGGGCTTCTTTTGAGTGTGAGGGAAATCTACTCCTGCTCTTTTAGGGTAAAGGTCGCCAGAATCAGCACAATCACCCCGTAAACCAGCAGCCCGACCAGACTCGGCCACTCCTGGCCCAGTTCGCCGCCTGCTTTAATAAGACCTTGTAGGACCGTGTTGGCATAGTAAAGCGGGGTCAGCCAGCTCAACCCCTGAACCCATACGGGTAATTTATCTACATTAATTAGAAAGCCGGATAAAAAGACCGATGGCAGAATTACCAGCGGAATAGTCGGCAGCATCTGCCCTTCATTTTCCGAAAAATTCGATAGAAAGATACCCAACGAAATCGAAATGACCGCCAGCAGCCAGACTACCAGGTAAATTGAAAGTTGTTTCCCCAGGTCATAGTTCAGGTTAAAGACCCAGGCTAACTCGAAAAGTACGATTAAGGTCTGGATAGTCGCCAGGATAGTATAGGCGGCCAGGTAGCCCAGGATGATTTCACCCCGCCGGTAGCCGTTAACCAGCATCCGTTGTAAGGTCTGGGCCTTACGTTCGCGGACCAGGACGATTGAGCAAAGAATGTAGGTCAGGAAATGGATAATCAGCGCGCCTGCTGGAACGATATAGCGGCCCGGCCCGAAATTTCCCAGGCTGTCGAAAAAGACTTTTAATAAATACATGATTATCAGGGGGGCCGCGATGGAAAGGGCCAGGAAGCGGCGGTCTTTTATCAACTGGCGCAGTACCCGCTTGATAATAGCGAACGTCCGGGAAAGACCGGGCCAACTCGCGCCACCGGAGCGTTCTTTGGTTAAAGTTACCGAGGTTGCCATAGAAAACCTCCTAATAAGGACTTCAAAAATCAAGGCTGCTTTAAGAAACTTTCGCCATTGCTTGTTCAGGGTTTGCTCCAGGTTTAGCGTTTATCAGCCGGAGCATTATCGTTTCGAGATTATCCTGGTCGAGTTCCAGGCGAGTAATGGAAGGGTCAAGGCCGTAGCTTTGCAGGAGGCCGGGCAACTGGGTCGGGTACTCGGAAATAGTCTGGCGTTCGAGCCGGTTGCCCCGCCAGATTTTTACGGTTGTGTTGCCTCGCAGCATGATATTCTGGGGTGTGTCGCAGGCAAGCACCGCGCCGTCCTGCATAATCGCCAGCTTATCGCACAAAAGGGCTTCGTCCATCAGGTGCGTACTTATAAAAAGGGTTACACCCTGGGCGGCTAACTGCCGAAAATGCTCCCAGAAATTTTCTTTAAGAAGGGGGTCCACCCCGGCGGTCGGCTCGTCCAGAAAAAGAGCCTGGGGCCGGTGGACCAGGGCGCAGGCCAGCGACACCCGCTGTTTCATACCGCCGGAAAACCCGCTCACGGCATCTCCGGCCCGCCCGGGCAGGTTGGTAAATTCCAGCACCTTTTCGACCTGTTCGGTTAAATCAGGCAATCGGTGAGATTGCCCGAAGAAGCGGATATTTTCGCGGGCCGAAAGGTCGTCATAAAGGGCCGGGGTCTGGGGCATATAGCCGAGCAGTTCGCGCAATTTCCGGCTATCTTTGAAGGGATTGAGTCCCAGCACTTCTACCTGTCCTTCGTTGGGCCGGGTGCTGCCCACCAAAATTTTTATCAGGGTGGATTTTCCGGCTCCGTTCGAACCCAGCAGGCCAAAGATAGTGCCTTTCTCGACCTGCAAGTTCACGCCGCGCAGCGCCTCGATATGGCCGTATTTCCGCTTTATGTTTTCAACCAGGATGGCCGGGCCGCTATTTTCGCTCATAGGTTTACTCCTTTGGGATGGCTTCGTTGCCGGACGGTTTCAAAATACCGTGTAAAAAGGTCGCTACCAGGCTGTTTACCAGTTCTTCGTCCGCGGGGAAAGGCAGCGGTGATTTCTCCTCATCTATGCCGACCAGTCGGAGCAGCGTCCTGGTGAGGAGCGGCCCGAAAAACTCTAAAATCAGGGCCATTGGATGCGTTACCCGCATTTCGTGCGTTGCGGCATAGCGGCCGAAGTAAATCAGGGTCGGCTGTAGAATGAGCGGCGCTAATTTGGTCGGCAGAATTTCGGCCAGTTCGGGAAAGCGGAGCCCTTCTGTCACAACAATTCGCATAACGGCGCGGACCCTATCGTCATTGACCGTTTTCAGGTAATTGAGGCCGAGCTTCCGCAAATATTGCTCGATGGGTAGTTCCAGGTCGCTTTCCATCATTTTCTGGAAGGTTTTTAGCGGTTGAAATTCTTCCAGGCAGGTCTGGAACAGTTCGGCTTTGCCGCCCGGAAAATAGTGGTAAATTAGGGCCGGGCTTTTAAAGCCGCCTTCCTGGGCAATAGTCTTGTTGGAAGTGCCTTCATAGCCGTAGGCGGCGAAACTTTTGAGGGCTGCCGCAACAATTTCGGCTTTACGCATTGCGTGATTGGTGGCTGGCCGCCCCATAGTCCTCCTTATTGTTTATTAACTGACCGGTCAATCAATTAATCATAATATAAAACAAAAAGAGCGAGCTGTCAATAGGTTTTGGCCGCTCTTTTTGAAATTTTATAATTGGGTAAATATTAAGAGAAATGGAAGAAAAACTAAAGTTTGACGATTCCGGCTTCCGCGCCAGGGCGTTGTTTTTGCAAAATATCCAGCTCTTCTTCCTCGACTTCATCTTCTTTATCGAGCAGTTCGCCCCGAAAACTGCGTTTAATCCAGTAAAGGCCCATCAAGAGTAACGGCGCAGGCAGCATCGCCAGGCCCAGACCCCACAAGTTGCCCAGGGCGAAAAATTCAAGAAAGTTGGAATTGGCGTCGGGTAAAAGCGAGGGCTGTCCTACCAGCGGTCCAAAATAGCCAAACCGCCAGTAATACCAGACGAACCAGACGAACCCGCTAAAGTAGGCCAGCCAGCCGAGCATCAGGCCGCAACAGGTAAACAGCCGCCTTACCGGGAATTTATCCTGGCGTAAGTCCGCGATTTGTTGGTAGCGCAGGTCTATTCGCCCGTACCGCTTTATCCGCCGCCGCTCGGTCCAGTCGAAAAGTAAGGTGGGCACGAGCAAGCCCACCGCCACCCCAATGGCGGCCCGCCAGGGCGCGCTCTCCAGCAAGGTGGAAAGGTTGATGGCGTTAAAGTCAAAGCCGCGTCCCTGCAGCAAGTAAATGCCATAAGGCATGACCGAGGCAATCAATGCCGACCCCGCCGCCAGCAAAGCCAACGCCGAGCGCCAGATTAGCAGCAACAAGAGCGGCAGCACCAGCAGCACGGCGGCCAGGATTGCTCGCTGCCACCGCACCTGCCCGAACCACTCCTGCCGGGCGTCTTCCATATCCGAGTGGACGTAGCGCAACACTGCTGAAATTAACGGTTCGATACCGGCATAATTGCCGGACGTGTAATTCTGGCGGGCAGCCTTAATGTTTTTCTCGGCCTCCAGGGCCAGTGGATCGTTCAGAGCCAGGGGCAAAAGCAAATTGAGGCGGTTGCGGTAGGCAATATCCAGCGCCTGTTGCTGCTCGGCCAGGGCGAGGAATTTCTCACCCCGGTCAATCGCGGGCATTGAAAGCAGGCTGCTAAGAATCTGGCCCTGGTTGTGGCGAGGAATTTCTACGCCTAAAAGAGCCGCAATCGTGCTAGTAATATCTTCCTGGCGGCCCCAGATTTTGTCGCCGGGCTGGACAGCCTGCCCCAGCATTATGAGAGGGACGGTCCAGCGGTCGCCCGCCTTCACGCTCTCGTCAAAGTCGCCGGTAATAAGCAGGGTCGTCGAATGCAAGTCTAGTTCGCCGCCGGTCAGGCGCGCCAGGGCGTTATTCAAATCCTGCCGGGCCTGGACGGCTTGCGGCGAGTTATAGCCGTAGTTGGTTTGTGCCCGGTTGACTGAGTTTAGCTGGACAACCGTGAAATTAGCCGATTTCTTTTTTAAAAAGTCCAGCGTGCTGCTAACCACATCCCCGGCCGGTTGGCGCGGGTCGAAGGCGGTATAAGCGTCAAGCAGGTTCGGCGGCAGGGCGTTAAACCAGTCATTTGTGCCAAAAAAAGCCGTGGTAAATTTGCTGCGCTTGACCGCCGCGAAAAGGTTATCGAACTGGCCTAACTGGGTGAAAGGTGTGGGCGCAGTCAGGGAAGGTTGGGCCGGGTTTAGCGTAAAGCCGCCACTCAGGTCGAGCGTGGTCCCAGTAAGGAGGGTGACCAGGGCCGGAACCTGGGGGCTGACCGGGCCGGTAAAGAGGTTAGCCCCGGTGCTGAGAAGTTTTACATTTTCGGTCTGCAAAGCCGGAAGAGCCTCGGTATCGCCCAGGCCCATGCCGTTGACGACGACCAGGACAACCCGGTTGGTTAGAGGGGCGGTAGTGCCGGGACGGCCGGAAGGATTGGTGTTGGTGTTAGGGCTGGGTGCGGTGGCGGAAGCAGTGAGCGATTGAGGTGGCGCGACCTCAAGCTGCAAAGGCTGGAAACTTTCCAGGCCGTTTCTTAAAAGGAGCGAGGCGTTATAAGCCCCGCCCACCAGCACGCTGATTGCCAGGAGATATAAGAACAGGTTGCGAATTCTTGGCAGATAAGTACGCATTAATTAGCCAACCTGGAGAGTTATTCTTTGCCGGGGCCGGTGCGGTAGTACCACTGCTGCTCCCGCTTGTGCCGCAAAGCTACGCTTTCGACCAGGCCCAATCCCATCAGCGTCGTCCACAGCGAACTGCTGCCGTGACTTATCATCGGTAGCGGAATACCGGTAACGGGCATCAGGCCCAGGTTCATCCCGACATTTACAAAAATCTGGAAAAAGAGCATAGTCGCCACGCCGATACAGATGTACCGGCCATAGGCATCGGCGGCTTTTTTGGCGACGGTTATCACCCTGAAAAGCATCAGTAGCAGCACCGACAGGACGGCGACACACCCCACAAAACCAAATTCTTCCGCGATAACCGAAAAAATAAAGTCGGCGTGGCGGATTTTAAGCAAATCGTACTTGTTATGGATACCCTCGCTGTAGCCCTGACCGAGTAAACTGCCGTCCTGGACAGACTCTCGAGATTGGATAAGGTTATAACCCTCGCCGGTAGGGTCTTGTTCGGGGTTAAGAAAGAGCGCCATACGGGCTTCCTGATACGGCTGAAAGACCTGGTATTTGCCGTCGGTAAGCGGCCCCAGGTTCCATACTAATAACAAAAGCGGAATGGCGATAAAAATCAGGGTAACGAGATGCAGCCAATCGGCCCCGGCAGCGAACGTCATACCCAGCCAGATAGCCATGATAACCATTGTCGTTCCGAGGTCAGGCTCAATAAAAATGAGCGCGGCAATCGGGCCAATCTGAAGCATCGAGAAGATAAAGACCGGGATGCGCCGGATGCGGTGCTCGTTAGTGACATAGAAACGGGCCAGCATCAGGATAACCAGCAGTTTGGCCGGTTCCGAAGGCTGCACTCGGACGCCCGCGACCGTAATCCAGCGGGTCGAACCGAGCGTAGTTAAACCTAAGAACTCGACAAGGAGCAGTAACCCTAAACAGCCCAGGTAGATAAAGAACTGCCAGCTTTCAAAGAAGTGATAATCCAGACGGCTCAGGACGAAGAAGAAGACCAGGCCCACGCCCAAACCAACGGTTAGTTGGTTCATTTCCAACCCGGCGGTGCTGAGAAGCGGGTCGTACATAACGGCGCTGTGGATCATCGCCACGCCAAAAAGGCAGGTAAAAATCATGGCGATGAAAAGGGGGATTTCAAAGTTACGCCAGAAAGCGAGTTTTAACATCACACCTACTACTTAAATTGGTAATACGCACAGAGGAAACGACTCATTTAGTGTTTGGCTAATTTTATCGCCCCAATGGGAATCAGTATACCAGACTATATTCATCTTGAAAAGGTTATCCAATTGTTTCTAAGCGCCTGCTAATTAGGAGAAAGAGGGCCAATCTGGTAAAATTGAGACAAATATTATATTTTTGAAATATTTTTCAATGAACAATTCCACTTCGTGTTAAGGCACCAAAGGAGGTCAGCCATGACGGCAGAGCCAGCAAAGGTTGGAACCAGTTTTGACAAATTAGGCGACCGGGAGGCGGTAATCATCAGCGCCGTACGTACGCCGGTCGGCCGCGCCTCAAAAGGCAGCTTGAAGGATGTGCGTATTGACGATCTGGGCGCGCTGGTGGTAAGAGCGGCCCTCGAACGGGCGGGCAACCTGGACCCGAACCTGGTCGAAGACGTGATTTTTGGCTGCGCCATGCCGGAGGGTGAGCAGGGTCTGAATGTGGCCCGCAATATAGGCATTTTGAGCGGCATTCCGGTCAGCGCCGGGGGTGTTACAGTCAACCGCTTTTGCGCCAGCGGCCTTCAATCCATCAACATGGCTGCCCAGAATATTATGCTGGGCTATGGCGATGTTTTCGTGGCCGGTGGCATCGAGAGCATGAGCCGGGTGCCGATGGGCGGTTTTAACCCCTCTTTCAATAAAAAGCTGGTCGGCGGCAAGTCCGGCTTCCCCGAAGTTTATATTCCCATGGGCCTGACGGCGGAAAACGTGGTCAATAAGTGGGGTCTCAAACGCGAAGAACTTGACGAATTTTCCTACCAGTCCCACATGCGGGCTATCAAAGGCCAGAAAGAAGGCCTGTTCAAGGACGAAATTATCCTGGTGCCGTTGCCCGACGGCCGGGTGCTGGAAAACGACGAAGGCCCGCGCGCCGATACAACCCTGGAAAGACTCGCCAGCCTGAAGCCGGTCTTCGTGGCCGGTGGCAGCGTAACCGCCGGGAACAGCAGCCCGCTCAACGATGGGGCCGCCGCTGCGGTCGTGATGAGTCTGGGCAAAGCCCGCGAACTTGGCCTGAAACCGCTGGCCCGGATTGTTACAATGGCCGTGGCCGGGGTCGAGCCGGAACTCATGGGCGTTGGGCCTATCCCGGCAGTCCGCAAAGCCTTGCAGCGGGCCGGTCTGACCATCGAAGACATTGATATAGTCGAGTTAAACGAGGCTTTTGCCAGCCAGGCGATTGTAGTAATTCGCGAACTCGGCATTGACTACGAAAAGCAGTTGAACCCCAAAGGGGGCGCTATCGCCATCGGTCATCCGCTCGGCTGTAGCGGTGCCCGCATCATGGCGACTTTAATGAACGACATCCAGCAGTTTGACGCTCACCTGGCTATCGAAACGATGTGTATCGGCGGCGGGCAGGGTCTGGCGACCGTTGTCGAGCGGCTCAATTAGGAGGTTATAAAAATTTATGGCCTACAAAATTGAAAAAGTCGGCGTGCTTGGGGCCGGGGTAATGGGCGCGGGAATTGCCGCCCACCTGGCGAATGCCGGTATCCCGTCCCTGCTGCTCGATATTGTGCCAAAAGATGTTGCGGCGGACGCCCCCAAAAGCGAACGAAACAAACTGGCGAACAACGGCTTGCAAACCGCTCTCAAAGCCAGCCCGGCTGCTTTTTACAGCCCAAAATATGCCGAACTGGTTACACCCGGCAACTTTGAGGACGACTGGTCTGACTTGACCGGGTGCGACTGGATTATCGAGGTGGTGGTCGAACGGCTGGACATCAAGCGCGACGTGTTAAAACGGCTGGCCGAAGTGGTTTCGCCCGGCGCGATAATTTCGAGCAACACCAGCGGTATTTCCCTGGCCTCGATGACCGAAGGCTTGCCGGAAGATTTCCAGCGCCGCTTCCTGATAACTCACTTCTTCAACCCGCCGCGCTATATGAAGTTGATGGAACTTGTGGCCGGACCCAACACCGACCCGGCCCTGGTGGATTTCATGCGCAATTTCTTTGAGGAAAGAATGGGCAAAGGCGTCATTATGGCGAAGGATACGCCAAACTTTGTCGCCAACCGCATCGGCATTTTCGGCTTTATGGCGACCCTCAACCGGATGGCCGAAGCCGGTCTTAAAGTCGAGGAAGTGGACGCCATTTTAGGCAAAGCCAGCGGGCGGCCCAAGAGCGCGGCCTTCCGCACCAGCGACCTGGTTGGGCTTGATACTTCGCTGCACGTGGCCCAAAACGTCTACGACAACGCTCCGGACGACGAGCAGCGCGAGATGTTCCGCTTCCCGGATTGGGTTCAAAAGATGGCCGAAAACAAGTGGCTGGGCGACAAGACCGGGCAGGGTTTTTACAAAAAGACCAAAGTGGGCGGCCAGACCCAGATTCTAGCCCTTGACCCGGCCACGTTGGAATACCGCGAACAGGAAGCCAAACCGCTGGCCGATACAAAGCTCGAAGAAGCCGTACGCCGTTCCAGCCCGGCCAAGCGGCTTGAAACGCTGGTCAACCTGAACGACCGGGCCGGCAAATTTGGCTGGGACGTGCTGGCCGATACGCTGCTCTACACGGCCAACCGCCTGCCCGAAATCGCCGACGATATTCTAACGATTGATAACGCCATGAAATGGGGTTACAACTGGGATTTAGGAATTTTCGAGACCTGGGACGCTATCGGGCCGCTCAAGAGCGTCCAGCGCATGCGCCAGGAAGGCCGCCAGGTGCCCCAGTGGATAATAGACTTTATCAATCGCGGTCAGGATTTCTTTTACATCGAGCAAAACGGCAAAAAGAAATACTGGGATTTTAAGGAAGAACGCTACAAGCTTCTGCCCGAAAACCCCAACCTTAGCCGCCTTGCTAAGGTGAAGCAGGACAGGGCGAATATCCTCGCCACCAACGAAAGCGCCAGCCTGCTCAACCTGGGCGACGGTGTGTTGCTCCTCGAATTTCACGCTAAACTGAACTCGATTGACCCTGATATGGTCAGCCTGGGCTTCCGGGCGCTTTCAACCCTCCACGGCAGCGACCAGTACAAAGCCCTGGTGATTTCCAACGAGGCCGACGATTTCTCAGCCGGGGCGAACCTCTTTCTAGCCCTGATGGCGGCCAGCCAGGAACAGTGGGGCGAACTGGAAAAAAGCGTCAAAGCCTTCCAGGATTTCAATATGGCCGTGAAATATTCGCCAAAGCCGGTCGTGGTCGCGCCGTTTGGCCGGACCCTCGGCGGCGGGGCTGAGA
>CADDZM010000087.1 GCA_902812345.1 Chloroflexota bacterium
TTGTCGAAGCAGCCGCCCTGTTTAGCGGAATAGGCTGGAGATTTAGCCAGTACGTGGACAGCAGCCGGACCAACTGGCTCGTTCTCGGCGGCGGCATTGTTTGCGGCGTCTTTCTGGGCCTGATTTTCGGCTGGATTGCCATCCGCTCGGTCAATAAGGCGCCTCATTTTCTCGGGCTTTGGGGCGGCGGGATAATTGGCGCGCTGCTCGGTTGGGGCGTAGGCAGCCAGCTTTTACGCCTGGAGCCGAGCGTCCTTTTAATCGTTACCATGACCGTTTCGATAATCGGGAGCGTTATAGGTATTGGAGTGAGCGGACTGGTGGGTAGTTCCCGGCAGAGCCAGGGCCAGCGCCAACCGGACCAAAAACAGAGCCGCCCGGCCCGCCAGACCCAGCAACCCCAGATGGCGATGGCAAATTCCAGCCCCGGTGTCGTGCCCGGTCCACCCCAATTCCCCGGTCAGCCGCCGCCAATGATGATGGGCGGGCCGCCTCCTCCACCCGCAGGGGCGAACCCCGAACAGGAAATTAAACGGCTGCGCAAACGGCTCTACCAGGAAGCGGTCCAGATGGCCCAAAACCCGACCAGCGTCAGCCAGTCGGTCGCCGGAACCCGCTGGCCGGAACCGCAGCTTTTTGTGGTGGACCCGACCCATGTCGCCCTGGTAGTGGTCATTCCGTGCTACCTTGGCCAGATGACTTTTTTCGTGGTCTGCCCGACCGGCTATCCCGGACTGGCTCCCGTAGAAGTGCATATTGAATTGGCCCGGCAGAGCGGACCCCCGGTACAGATAAGCTATGACGGCCGCCGCCTTTCCAACTGGAAGACCGGCTCTAATCTGGCAAGCGTATTCAAGGACGGTTTTCTTCAGATTGAAGAAACTGTGTTGGGTTAGGAAGTTATGTTTTTACTCGGTAAATTCTTTAAAAACGCCTCCCGGCTTTTCACTAAAAAAACTCTTAACATCTGGGTAATTCAGGCCTTCGTGGCGACTTTAGTAATCTCGTTAATCGCCTGGCCGCCCGTTACCGCCCAATCCAATTGTACCTCGCCCAAGTTTGAGGGTACTAACCTGACCATTGCCCCGGAGTTTTGCCAGTTCTGTTTCGATAACGGTGGCATCAGCATTTTTGGCGTGCCGATTACCGCTATAAATAACGAAATCAGCCCTGAAACCGGCCAGAGCGTGCCGACCCAATGGTTCGAGCGGCACCGCTTTAATTAAGGCCAAAAGCGGGCACGCCCAATATCGGCCTTGCGGTGGGGGTGGGAGAAAGCCTCTATATTTTGAAGTCCGCCGCTTACGCTAACTTTCTGGTGTTCAAGTACAGCAACAGGGGCGAGTTTATTACCAAGTTCGTCCGGCGCGGCGATGTGAGCGACCCGACCGCGATTGCGGTCAGCGGTGATAAAATTTACCTGGCCGACGGCAGTTCCGGGAAGTATTTCATTTTCGACGGCGGCGATAACAGCAAAGGCGACATCCTGACGCCGGGCGGGGTCAGCCTGCCCAATACCGGCGGCCCCCACAACGTCCAGTCTATCGCGGTAGACCCCAGCGGCAACGTTTTACTCGGCGAGAACGGCAAGATTACCCGTTTCAACGTCAATAATACCGGCGCGGCGGCTTTCCCGGTGACGGCGGGGTGGTTGCCAGTTGTTAAACCCGGTCGGCATGGCTACCGACCTGAAAGGCAACCTTTACGTGGCCGACCCGGCCAACCACCGGGTTATCGTGGTGGACCAGGCCGGCAACCCGCGCGATACCATTCAGTCCGAACCCTATAACCTGGAAGGGAATTTAGGCTCGGCCCGGTCGGTGGTTATCACTTCCGGCACGAACTCGGTTATCCTGGTGGCCGACCCGGTAAACCAGCGCATTGAGAAATTCGACATTACCGGCAAATACCTGAGCCAGTGGACCTCTAACGGGGTATCCGCCCAGGCTATCAGCCCGGCAGGCGATGTGTATGCCCTCAATACCGCCCAGGGACAGGTGACAAAGTTTGACCTGGAAGGTAAGCAACTGGCCCAGTTTGGCAAGGTCGGCGGCGCCAACGGCGAGTTCCGCTTCCCTAATGCCATCGCGGTTGGTAAAGATAGCAGCCTATATGTGGCCGATACAGGCAACCAGCGCATCCAGAAATTCGATGACAAAGGTGTTTTCCAGAAAGCCTGGGGCGCGAAAGGCGCGGGCGACCAGGAGTTCGGCGGTGACGGCATCAGCGACCTGTACAGTGGGCCGACCTCGATTGCGGTCGAGCCTTCTACAGGAAACCTCTACGTAGTAGACTCGGCCAGCGCCCGTATTCTGAAATTCGACCCGGACGGTGGTTTCCTGGGCCTTTTAACCCAGGCCAATATCGAACCTAACCGGACCTTTGAGCCGGTAGCGGTAGCCGCCCCGGCCTTACAGATTTCCAAGCAGCAAGCCAGTAACGGCACGCCTACTCCCGCCCCCACCACGGTGGACGATACCGGCCTAACCAGCGGCATTTATATTATGGCCCTCAAAGGGGTCTATAAGCTAAACGCCCAGGACCAGTTCCAGTTCAGCTATTTCGCGGACGCGCCTTTGCCCGGCACCGATGGCGGCGATGGCAATGTCGAAAACCTGACCGGGATTGCCGTGGATAACAACGGCAATATTTTCACGACTGACAATTTCTCACGGCTTCAAAAGTTCCACTACAAATAAAAAAACTCTACCCAGGCCCGGGCTTTACGACCGGACCCTTTTTTTCCATTTATTCGTAAAACTATTGCAAGACCGTTTATACTGGTAATATGTTATAACAAATTCAAATAGGAGGTAAAGTATATGCAGGATAGACCGGAAGCTAACGAGCCCTTAGAAGACAGTGAACTCAATGACGAAGAGTTGGATAATGTGAGTGGCGGTACAAGCAAATCAGGTTTGGATTCAGTAAATGAACCGGGAGATATAATGTCATCGAGGCTGCAAATGAAGATAGATAGAGTATCAAAGTTCCAAAGTACACTTTCAAACGTTATTCAAACGTCTTCTCAGGCTTCAAATACCATTACTCAACATATGAAATAAGTTTTGAGCCCCGAAATTTAGGCTGGAAGGTCTCTCGCGCCGCTAGTGTTGAGGGAGCCGTTTTCGGTTGAGCAAAGGGCCGGGTGAAAATCCCCTTCCTTGAGAATACGCCGGGCGCGCCGCAAAATGACCCTGGCGTTCTCGAAATAGACCAGGGCAATCGCTTCATCGAGGTCACACCAGATAGCATCGTGAGTTTCACCGGGCTGAGGTCGCGGTTTTTCCAGCTTGGGATTGAGGTCGCGCATCAGGTACCAGCGGACCTGTTTACGCAGGTTGCCCCGGCGTGAGTCGGCCAGGTAGCGGGCCTCACCCAGCGGCATCACGATTTCACCGTTCAAGCCGGACTCTTCCTCGACTTCACGAATAGCGGCCTGTTCCTCGGTCTCGCCTTTTTCAAGGTGGCCTTTCGGCAAATCCCACCAACCGCTCTGGCTGCGTTCGATAAGGCCGACCAGAAAGCCGGGTTTGCCATCTTTTTTGCGAATATAGGGCCGGAAGACCACGCCTCCCGCCGAACGGTCCTGAGGCGGCAGAGAAGCGTCCCAGCCGTCCAATATTTTGTTTTCCTGTTCCTCAGTCACTTGTCTTTTTATTCTACCTGCCGGTAAGCATCGAGCAGCGCTACAAGCCGGGCGCGCACCACTTCGGCCAGTTCGTTATCTTTTACAATGATATGGATGCGGCGTACATGCCGGTGAAACTTTCGCATGTCATCGTTGTTGAGGCCGCTGACCTCGCCCCACGGTACCGGGTTCGGCCAACCGTGCGGCGGCCTTTCGCAGACCACGTTTAAAACGATTTCAAAACCTTTCGGCTCCGGGATGTCCAGCAATATTTCGTGACCGCGCAACTTGCGTCCGGTCCACTGGCCGGCCATTTCGCACCAGAGTTCTTCCAGGCGCTTGCGGCGGGCCGGGTTATACTTCAGGACCGCCAGGCGTGCAAACATGGTATCATCTTCGGCGAGGGATAGCGCCCGCTTGTAAAACCGCCGCTCCTGCAAATCGGTAATCAGTTCGTTAGCGATAGAACCGGGCGGGGTGGTCTGCTGAATCAGGGCGATAACCGAGGCGTCGTCGCTGCGTTCCAACTCATTACCGCCAAACGCACCCTGGGCGAGGGCTTCCTGGACCGAACGCAGAAACATAACCGTCGCAATCCGGTTGGTGTGGTGCCAGTAGACGTTATAAAACATCAGGTAGCGGGCGAAAATAAGCGATTGCAACGCCCCGACCCCTTTTTCATCAATCACCAGTTGCAACGGCGCGGCCGGGTTGCTCGGTTCCGGTTCGGGCCAGATGCGCAGCGAGTCAATCAGGCGCTGCGCGTCCACGCTGCCGTAAGGCACGTTGCAATAGCGCGAGTCGCGGGTGAGATAGTCGAGTTTATCGGTATCCAGCGCTCCGCTGATAAGCTGGCGCAAAGCTAGCTCGCGGTTATTCAGGGCCACATCGCTGCTTTTGGTGATAAAGGCCGCCACTTTAGCCGGGTCAACCTGCCAGTCCTCGCGCAAAATCGGGCCAATCTCCGGCCCCATTACAATCTCGCGGCCAATCGTTTCGTGGTCGCGGACGATGTTCAGGTCCAGTTCTTCGACGGCGTGGCTGAAGGGATAATGGCCGATGTCGTGCAGCAGGGCCGCCGAAAGGGTCGTATTGACTTCCTCGCGGGTGAAATTAAAGCCGCCGCGTTTGAGCAGGTGCAAAATCGCCAGGCGGGTCAGGTGGTAAACCCCGATACAGTGTTCGAAACGGGTATGGTGCGCGCCGGGCCAGGTCCAACTGGTGAAACCAAGTTGCTGGACCCGGCGCAACCGCTGGAAAGGCTTGCTGTCTAGGATGCGCATAACCTCACGGGGCAGTGGAATATCGCCCCAGACCGTATCCCGTATCATGCCTTCCGGCTGTTCGACCAGGCTGAGAATAAGTTGTTCACGATTATTGGTCCTATTTTCAAGCTCGGTCATTGAATGGCCCTGAACCCTTTTATAAATAAACCCAAAGTTTAGCTTGCAAATTATACGCTTTATCACCCACCTTTGACAAGAAATTTTCTTCTAATAACAATGTTTAATGTTTGGTGTTTGGTGTTTGGTGTTTAGTAAACGAAATGTAAAGGGTGTGCCAGCGGAGATAAAAAAATAAACCTGATAACTAAACACTAAAAACTTTTGCGAATTGGTGGCCCTGTTCTTGAAGATTTAACAGCGGCCCGGTAGGGTCTTTAATTTTTGGGTTAAAAATTGTAATATAAGCAAGTCGTTGGCGAGTGCCATTTGGGAAAGGTGTTGAAGTTTGCCACAGATAGATTCGATCCAGGAGCTAGGCCAGGTTTTTTTGCCAATGACGCTGAATGACCGCCCTGAACCTTATTATTTTATCCTGGATACCGGGGCCGGGATGAGCGCGGTTGAGGAAAGAGTATCCCGGGAACTCGGTCTGCCGACCATCGGCAAAACCGAACTGGCCGGGACGGCCGGGGTTTTAAACGTACCCATCAAGCAATTTGACGCGGTCGCGCCCCAGCGGCGGGGCTACCCGCTCCCTATTTTAACTCACCACGGCCTGCTGGCGACTACCCAGGATTTAAGCGGGTTCCGGGTACCGGCCCCGGCCCCTTTCGAAGCGGGCCTCCTGGGTAACGATTATCTGCGCCATTTTGTGGTCGAGGTAGACTTTCTGCCGCCAAACGTCCAGTTGTCGCGCCCTTACGGTTATGTCCCTGCCGGGGTCAATCCTGAAAAGTTTTTACCGTTCAAGCTGGACCGGGCTAAAATCATGCGGGTTGAGGGCAAACTGGACGGCTGGATGGACGTGGAATTGCGGGTGGATAGCGGCGCAGGCACGCTAACATCCGTAACCTGGCCGTACCTGAACATTACCACCGCGACCTGGAAGAAGCTCTGCGAGAAACAGCCTCACTACGCCATTACGGACACGGTCGGGGCCAAAGGCATGGGCGGCCGGGTGGAGTTGCAGGTCGCCAAAATCGAGTCGCTCGACCTGGGGCCGCTTCATTTCGACTCGCCCCGCGTGGTGGTGCAGCCGGAGCAGGGCATTTTTGCCAGCCCGCAAGCGGTCGGCTTTATCTCGCTAAACCTGTTCGAGCCGGGCGGCTGGATTACCTTCGACTACCCGGCAGGGCGGATTTATGTACCATAAAAAAAGGGGTTTATGAGCACCGAAGATAAAACAAACTCCCGGTATCTCGAAAACTGGCAGGATGAACGCAACAGCGCCGCGTTATACCAGGCGCTGGCCGAAATTGAAAAGAATCCGCAGCTAAAAGAGATTTACCGGCGAATGGGGCAAGCCGAGGAAAAACATTCTATTTTCTGGGAGGCCAAGCTGCGCGCAAGTAACCAGACCGTACCCGCCCGGCATACCCTGTCCTGGCGCACCCGCGTGCTTATTTTACTGGCGAAAAGCTTTGGCCCTAAGTTCGTGCTGCCCACAATCTCCACTATGGAGCAAATGGACAGCCATAGTTACGATATTCAGACCGATGCCAGGCTGGAAAAATTGCCTCAGCAGGAGCAATCGCACGCCCGTTTGCTAAAGGCTATTACCGGCGGGTCAAGAGGGAAAGGGCTGGAAGGCAGCCAGGTCGCGCGCCTGGAAGGGCGGCACCGGGCAACCGGCGGGAACGCTTTACGAGCGGCGGTGCTGGGCGCAAACGATGGCCTTGTTTCCAATCTAAGCCTGGTAATGGGGGTTGCCGGGGCCGATATGGTCGCGAAGACCGTGCTTGTTACCGGGCTGGCCGGGCTGATAGCGGGCGCCTGTTCGATGGCGATGGGCGAATGGCTCTCGGTGCAAAGCGCCCGCGAACTATACCTGCGCCAGATTGCCGTCGAGAAGCAAGAAATCGCGGAAGTGCCGGACGAAGAAGCCGAAGAGTTGAGCCTGATTTACCAGTCCAAGGGCTTGCCCGAAGAAGAAGCGACAAACCTGGCAAACCGCCTCATTCACAATCAATCAAACGCCCTGGATACGCTGTCGCGGGAAGAACTGGGCATTGACCCGGCTGAATTAGGCGGTTCACCCTGGTCGGCGGCTTTGACTTCCTTCGGACTTTTCGCTCTCGGCGCGATTGTGCCGGTCATTTCTTTCTTTTTTATGCAAGGGTTTGGCGCAGTGCTAACCAGCCTGCTGCTCAGCAGCCTGGCTCTTTTCCTGATTGGCGCGGCAATAACCCTGTTGACCGGGCGAAATGTTCTTTTCTCAGGCTTCCGGCAAGTCCTTTTTGGCCTGCTCGCCGCCGGGATTACCTTTGGCATTGGCCGCTTAATCGGGGCCGCTATAACCGGCTAAACCCGGCCAACCGGCTTTAGCTGGGCCGGGTTACAGTCGGGAGAAGCCGCGCTAAAAGTTTAATTGCTCCGCGCCGTAGAAGTTCTGGCGGGCGAAGGTAATCCTCGAACTTCTGGTCTTCAGCGGCTTTGAGGCGGGTAATATTACTCCGCAAGTCATAAATATGCCCACCGATATTGGTTTTGGCTACCTCGCGTTTTACATCTTCCAGAGCGTCGGTTAAATCCCTCGCCGATAGGGTCCAGCTTTGCAAAAGGTCGTTTAATTCCGCTGCATTCTTTGGGGTGGCCTCTTTCTGGTTATGGGTGAAAGTGCTACAAGCGCCTTAAGGGTTATTAATATTATTATTCCATACCTGTACAAGACCTCTTTAAAATTCTTAATCAAGCCGTAAAGGAAAACCTCTTAAAGTGTGATAAAATATTTTTATCGGCTTGGGGGTTATAATTGTTCCAGAATAAAGATTAATAGCAAGGATGCAGCATACGTTATCACTAAAGCTTTCGAGCTTGAGGCGGTGGAAGCCTCTGCCCTACTTACTGGTAGGGTTGTTTTCTTTGGGCGTGCTGATGTTAAGCATGTACCGCATGCCTTCGTTCGGGCGGGGCGTCGAGGAAATCAAGAAGACCAGCGTCTTCTTTAATATTTACCCGGTCGAACAGACTAACCTTTTCCCTACCGATTCCGGCGGTTATTACGCCTGGACCCAACCCCAGCCAACCAATTCTTCCGGCAAAAACGCGCCGCCCGCAACCATCCTGCGGCTGCCTCAACTCCAGCGGGTTAACTCCTTCTACCTGACCCTGGAAATGTCGCTGGACCGCCCCGGTTACGCGCCCCCAGCCCGGGTTGATTTAAATTTGCTGGACGAAAACGATAAGTATATAAGCACCGTAATGGCCCTGAATTACAACCCGGCCCAGCCCGGTTTTAACCGCTACCAGGTGGTCATCCCGCCCGACGAAAACAAAAAGGGGCTGGGTATCCAGATAAAAAGCAACCCTTTCCAACTGGCCGGGGAACCGGGCGAACGCGGGGTGAGGCTGCGCGGCTACACCATCGAACAAAAGGACAATCCCAATTTGCAATATATCTGGCCGGACCCCTATATTCCCGCCGCCCTGGTGCTGGGCCTGGGGATACTGATCTGGTCAGCGAAGGTCGGGCTGGTCTGGTGGGAAATGCTGCTGCTGCTGGCTCCAATCGCTTTCGTGGTCGGGAGCATGGCCCAGTACAACCATTATTTTAGCTGGCAGGCTTGGGGGGCGGCCTGGGTGGTGCTGGGAAGCAGTTTCTGGTGGCAGCGTAAGCGGCTGCCTTTTACAAAGTTAAGCTGGCGGCGTCCCGCCGAGTTGGGGCCGCTCCTGCTGGCCCTGGCCGGGATGTGCGGGTTTTTCCTGTACGGCTTCACTTATTCCAGCGATATCTGGTTTTACAACAACTGGATTGACTGCCTGTACGCTCACGGCCCGGTCAATGCCTATAATAGCTGCCCCAACCTGGATTACCCGCCGCTGGCTCCCTATCTTTTCTATATCTATAGCTGCTTTGCCTATGTCTTTCACTTCGTCGGGCAATCAGCCTTTTTGAAGGGCTTTTTCTCACTCGGCCTGCTCGTTGTGGCCGCCCTCATCTGGAAGATGGCCCGGCGCAAAGGGAGCCTTCTCACGGCCCGGCAGCGGGGAGCCGTTTTAATCCTCTTTGGCTTTAATATCGCTCTGATTTACAACCCGGCCATCTGGGGCCAGATGGATATTTTCCCGTCGGTCCTTTTGATGGCGGCTTTCGTGGCAATTTACAGCGATAGGCCCATCCTGGCGGCGGTCTGCCTGGCCCTCGCCCTTATCCTCAAGCCCCAGGCAATTTTCGCGATTCCCCTGCTGGGTCTGGTAATGGCTAAAAAGTGCGGCTTCAAACGGGCCGTGCTGGGCAGCGCCGCCGCCAGCCTGGGGGTCCTGGCCCTGGCTCTCCCGGCTTTTGGCTTTGACTGGAACAGCTTTTTAAACAATTACTGGTCCCGCAACGAACTGGCCGGGGATAAAATGGATTTCTTTTTGCTCCGGGCTTACAATTTTTCGTACCTCTTTCACTTCGCCGAAAACCACTCCTTCGGGGTGGTCGTCAGCGGGTTTGCCATTATCGGGCTGGTCTACCTCTCGCTGGCTGGCCTGACCTGGTTCAAAGTGTCGTCCGAGGCTTATACCAGCCTGGCCCTCGGCCTGACCGTCCTGGTCAGCTTTACTTTCGCTATCAAGATGCACGAACGCTACACCTATTATGCCATGCCCTTCCTGGCCCTGGCCGTCCTCTACAACCGCCGGGCCAGCCTGGTTTACCTGCTGGTAAGCCTGGTATCGCTCTACCAGGTCGTGATAACGCCGCTGCCGACCTACCGCTCCAACCAGATACCTAACACCTTCTACCTGTGGCACTCCATCCTGCAACTTAACTGGCAGTGGCTGCCCGATGCGCTCTCCTACCTGACCATCGGGGTCTTTCTTTACCTGCTGGTTTTTTATTTAAGGCAGATTTACGCCGCCTCAAAGCAGGGGCCGGAACCTCAACCGCTCGACAGTGAAGAAACGCATCCAAAAGTACTAGAACTGGCCTAAAAATCTTTTCATGGCCCAAAAACTGCTTTATACCAAGCACAACCCAACAGGGGAAAATCGTATCAAACTATTGGAACACAACGCCGGGTAAAGACTATGGAACTCATAATCGTAATGCTTGTTTTCGGTGGTTTCTCCGCTTCGACAATGGTTTTCAATCGGGTTAAGGCCGGGGTTTTCAACGGACCCCGCCACACCTGCCACAAATGCCGCCTTACGTTAGACGCCGGGCGTTCCATCTGCCCTGTCTGCGGCACCTATCTCACAAAGCCGAGGCCTTAAAACTCAAGAAAAAGTCTGCTATAATAAAAACAACGCCCTTTTGTAATAGGGAAAAACGTCTTACTTTACTTTAGATATAATTTTATTTTTGTTACACTCTTGATGCGGAAGTTGTTTCTAAATGCAGCCAACCTCACTCCGGCGCTGGTCTAAATTTTCGCTGGTCGTTTTAGTTTCCACCCTGTTTTGGCTGGCCCAACCTTTCACAACAGCCTCCGCCTCGGCTGCCGGAGAAATCGCTTATGACCAGAGCTTTTTCGCGCCCAATTTACCGACCGGGGCAGCCAGCCATAAGTTCGGCATCGTCACGCACCCCTGGTGGCTGGACTTGCAACTCGATACTTTTATCTCAAACTTCAAGGACTTAAAAGTAGGCATCGTGCGTATCCCGGTGGAATGGAAGACCATCGAGCCAAAGCCGGGCGTTTACGACTGGCAACTCAACGACCGCCTGCTAACCCGCCTCAACGACGAAGGCTTTGAAGTCGTGGCCGAGTTTGTAACCATTCCGGTCTGGGCCAGCAGCAACCCGGCTACCTGCGCCCAAAGTGACGTGGATTGCGGGTTTAACCCGGCCTACCTGGGGCATATGCAAGCGGTCGGGGAAGCCCTGGCCCGGCGTTACCCCTTTATCCGGCAGTGGGAATTCTGGAACGAGCCGGAACAGTGGCCGAACGCCGGGCGCAACATCTGCAACTTTGGCAACTGGCTCGAACAGTTCTACCTGGGCATTAAGAAGGCCAACCCGACGATGCTGGTGGCCTTTAATACCCTGGCCGGGATAAACTATCTGATTGGCATGTACGGCTGCGTCGAGAGCAAAGCCCAGAAGAGCGGGACCAAACCCTTCTACTACTGGGACGCGGTTTCGCTGCACCCCTACAACCTGGACGGTGAAAAGACGCCGGAAGGTATTTTCGCGCCCATTTCCGAGAAAACCATCCGGGCGGTCCGTCAGGCTATGATTGACCGGGGCCAGGGCAACAAACCAATCTGGATTACCGAAATGGGCGTGCAGAGTGACCCCAAAAGCCAGGCCGATTTGCTAAAGGTAGCCTGGGACTGGCTGGGCGCGCAGCCGTATATTACGATTGTAGCCCTGCACATGCTGCACGACTGGTCGGAAGAGCATTACGGCCTGATGACAACCGAGCCGCAAACCTACCAGTACAAGGGCGATATTACTCCGCAAACCCGGTTTATACCCAAACAACCTTATTACGACGCTTACAAGAACTATCCCAAACGCCCGGAAGTCAGTCAGCCCCCGGCTAATGCCGATACCCTGGTCTTTCCGCAGACCGGGCATACCGTCCGGGGCATTTTCAAAAAGACCTGGGAAACCCGGGGCGGCCTGGAACTGTTCGGCTACCCCAAGACCAGCCAGTTCTACGAGCGTAACCAGGAGACCGGGCGGTATTACCTGGTCCAGTATTTCGAGCGCGTCCGCATGGAATACCACCCCGGACTGGCCGGTACGCCTTACGAGGTCCAGTTCGGCTTGCTGGGAACCGAGTTGATGTTGGAACAGGGCTTGCTTGATAAACAGGGGAAGCCGACGATTCAGGCGGCCAGGCCCGAAAAACCGGATTTAAACGGAAAAAATGTTGTATTCTTTCCCGAAACAAGCCATAATCTGGATGGTCTTTTCCTGGAAGCCTGGCGGCGCCAGGGCGGGTTGGCTATCATCGGCTATCCGCGCAGCGCCGTATTTGAAACAACCGGAGGGGACGGCCAGACCATTGAAGTGCAGTATTTCGAGCGGGCGCGCATGGAATTACATGCCGCGCCGGACGGCCATAAGTTTATTTTGTTCGGGCTGCTGGCAAACCAGCGATTGGTCGAGAAAGGCCGCCTGACCGAAAGCTACCAGCCGAAAGCGGGCGATTACTACAACCCGGCCAACTTCGAGTTTAAGCTGACCTCCTGACCCGCCACCGGCCTACCGGGAGCCGAGTGGGGTCGTGAAAAAGGCTTGCGAGGTAGGGGCAACACAGCAGGATTAATGGCGATATTTGGCAGCAAACAGGACACCCAACGCACCGGAACCCCGGCCCGCCAGGCCGCTTCCGTTTCTTCAAACCGCCCCCGGCTGCTCGGCCTGGGCTGGCTCGGCCTGAAAGCCGCCGATACGGTGGCCGAAGCCCGTTTTCTGGAAAATATCCTCAAACTAAAATTCGTGGACGAAACCACTTCTTCGAACGGCCACGCGGTGCGCTACCGGGCCGGGCGGCTCGACCTGGAACTGGTCGAAGGCGGCTCGACCTGGGCAACCCGGCCTAAACCCCGCCACGGCCAGCCGGATATTTCGCTCATCCCCAGCCTGCAATTAAACGACCTCGACGAGTTTATAAGCGGCCTAAAAGACCATGAAGTGCCGGAAACTCGCGCCTTCGAGCAGGGCTGGGGCGCGTCGGTCCTTTTCTTCGACCCCGAACGCAACCTCTGGCAGGCCAACGAAATCCGGGTCGAACCCGCCGTTACCGGAGAAAATATACCCGCCGTCGGCACTCTCTGGCTCTCGGTGGAAGATTTCGCGGCCCAGGTCGCTTTCTACCGGGACATTCTCGGCCTGGAAGAAGTAAACAAAGGCGATTACATCCCACCGATAACCGAAGCCGCCGAAAGCTATAACGCTGCGAACCCGATTATTTTACCCGCTACTTCCGCCACGCAAACTCCAAACGCCCCGACCTTGCCAACCGGGACGGTCTTTCAGGCCGGGGCCATCCGGCTGGCCCTTTCGCCGGGCGGACAGCGCCTGGAAAATAACCAGGAGCGGGTCTGGGGCAAAGATACCGCTTTTCTGCCCGGCTTTCAGACGAACGACCTGACCGGGTTCGCCCGGCGGCTGGACGAGGCGGGCGTCAAGACCAGCGGGCCTTACTCGTTTTTTTATGTAAACTCCTCCCCCAGGGGACCACAACGCCGGGCGGGTGCGGCCCTGCGCTTTTTCGACCCCGAAGGCCATCCCTTACAGGTATACCAATAGAAATGTACAAACTGATTGCCCTTGACGTGGACGGCACGCTGCTCAACCCCCAAAGCCGGGTAAACCCGCGCGTGAAAGAGGCGGTCCAGGCCGCCACCCGGAAAGGCTGTATCGTAACCCTGGCAACGGGGCGCAGGCACCGCCCGGCCCGGCTTATCGCCCAGGAGTTAGGTATCGAGGTGCCGCTTATTCTCTATAGCGGCAACCTGATTTATGATACAGGCCAGGAAAAACCGCTGCTGCACCGGACCCTTGACCCGGCTTTTGTGAGAGCAGCCCTGGAATTTTTAAGTGAAATGCAGGTGAGTGTAGCGATTTTACAAAGCCCCCTGCACGGCGAACGCATCTTTGTCGGCCCAGGCGAGGATGCCGACCCTTATTTGAAGGCTTACACCGCCAGACCGGACCGCACTGACCTGATTGTACGGTGTTCACTTCAAAAGCTTTTGGAAGTGCCTGACCCGCTGGTAGTGTGCGGGGTGGGGCCGGGCCGCCTGGAAGAACCACTTTTAACCCGGCTGGCCGGGTGGAGTAATTTAGAAAGTAACCTGTACAGTTACGCCCTGGGGACTGCTCCAGTGATGGACCTTCACGGCTTCGACCTGCTGCCGCCCGACCATAATAAGGGTTATGCCCTGGCCTGGCTGGCCCATCACTACGGTTTTGAACTGGCCGAAACACTCGCTATCGGCGACAACCGCAACGACCTTGATATGCTGCAAGCGGCGGGTCTGGGGGTGGCCATGCAAAACGCATCTGCTATTGTAAAGGCCCGGGCTGACGTGGTGACGGGTTCAAACGCCGAGGATGGCGTGGCCGAAGCCCTGGAACGCTATGTCTTGTAACTGCAAGGGTAAAATTTATGCCGAAACAAAACCGGGTAACGCCTGCCGGGGAAACATCGCCACGCCGGAGCATGGTAAAGTCATGGGCAGCCGGGGCCGCTTGCACGCCGGGGGCGTGAAAATTGTGCGGCCTTTTAACCCAATTCCGCGCCCGGCCCGGTCCACCATTGAAGTCCTGACCCCGGCCTCAACAGTCCGCACCATCGCGGAGGGCTACCAGCCCTATTTCGCTTTACTCCCGACAATACTTTCCTGATTCAACCTTTGTTGTTTGAGGGATATTTGGACATTCGAATTTTGAACTAATGTTTTAATGTGTGATTAAACTCATTGCCATAAATTAATTTTTTTATTATTATTCTTAAGGTCGGCCCTTCCACGCAAAAGTTGATGTTAGTGTTTTTCAAAGGGAGTAAAAAATGGGAAAAGGGAAAAAACTTGAACCCCAGGCTTTAACTCAAGCTGGCGAACCGGTTAAAGTGGACGATAGCGAACTGGACGAAGCGGAACTGGTTAAAGTCAGCGGTGGCGGGATATTATCGAGCGCTGCAACCACCACTATAAAGGCTATTGGCGAAGCATTAACTCCGGTGGTACGGAAAGGTTAAACCAAAAAGAGCCGTTCCCAAATTCTGAGGGAGCGGCTCCTTTTATAAATGATTCAAAAGTAAACAGAATTAAGGTATATGCTGTTTGATTTCCTGTTAAGCAATCTTTGGGGAATACGAAACCCATTTGCCAGGAAAGCTTGAATGCCTTTTTACCTTAAATCTCTGGTTTCCTTCAGGAAGCGGCGGGCTTCTTTCAGGTCGCGCTTTTGCCGCTCCCTTTCCCAGGTGTTTTTAGCCCAGATATAGGAAACAACCAGCATGAGGGGCCAGAGGGCCGGGGGCAAGTCCAGAAAGTTTTTGCGGACATTTTGGACTTTTTTAAAGGCCATTGGCCGGTTGCGCTCCCTGGCGACGGCTTTGGAAGCCACTTTAGCCGGTTTGCGCTCGGCTTTGGCCCGGTCCAGCAGCACTTTTACCCGCTTCTTTTGAAGGTCTGCCTGGCCTTTCTGGGTCTGTTTTACCTCTTTAGCCTCAATTTTAGCGAGTTGCTTGTCGGCCTTTACCTCGGCCTTATCGCGCTGTTTTTCGGCTTTTTCCTGTTGCTTGAGTAGCTGCTGCTGCGCTTTTAGTTCGGCCTTTTTCTCTTTTTCCCGTTCTTTAAGTTGCTGGTTAGCGGCCTTTTCCACCTTATTCGCCATCAGTTTCCCCTTCTTCGCTTTACTCCGGTTGGGCGCTCTCTTTGTTTACGACCCAGCTCTGACCGGCTTCCGCGCCGGTCTCCCAGGACTCTTTTTTCCAGATTGGGACGGTTGCCTTGAGCGTATCAATCGCATACTCGCAGGCTTCAAAGGCGATGCCCCGGTGCGGCGCTCCCACCGCTACGCCTACCGCCGGGTCGCCGATTTCAAGGTGGCCGACCCGGTGAGCCATCGCCAGGCTGGTCAAACCCCATTTTTCTTCGACCTGGCGGGCAATATCGCGCATTACTTCCTCGGCGGCATCCTTGTAAGCTTCGTATTCCAGCCAGTGGACCTCGCGGGGCTGTCCGTCCGGCCCATCGTTCCAGCGCCGGACCACCCCCAGGAAAGCTACCACGCCGCCGTTAGCCTCGGTCGCCACGTCATCAATCAATTCTTGCAGGTTTAACGGCTGGTCAGTAATTTTTATAATCATGCCAAAATCCTTAAGTTTCTGGGTTTAACCGTTCTCGGGAGCCGGGCGAAAATCAATCAAAATTTTGAAAAAGTAGGAGTAACGGACCAGCACTTTATCCCCGACCCGGTAACGGTCAAAATCCTGGCGGGTGACGTTGTAGGTAAGGTCGGGACGCGGGTCCGGCCCGGTAAATTCAAACTTTAGCTCGTAGACCGGGTTCCCGGCGGCCGGGTAATTCGAACGAGCCTTTACCCGGGCCATTTCCTGGCGTACCGGGCCGGTCAGGTCGCGTGCTGCCAGGGCGCAAACCCCCATCCCGGCCAGGGTTAGCAGGCCGAAAATCAGCAGGGCCGCCAGCGAGCCTCCGGCAAAGCCGAGCATCACCAGAAAGCCAGCTCCCAGCAGCGCCAGGGCCACGCCGCCGAGGAAAATCATCCGGCCAACCAGCACGCCATAGGCCGGGATTTCTTTTGGCTGGACCTGGCTGCGCCGACCAAACACCTTATCCGCCTCCCACGGGCGGCAGGAAAGCCACCTCGTCGCCGGGCTGCAAAGCGGTCTGGCGGGTAGCGTAACGCCGGTTAACCATCACCAGGGCGCTTTTTGCGCCGCCCGCCAGGCCCGGATATTCCCCGACCAGGCTATCCAGCAATTCCCCGGCAGTCTGGGCCGGTCCGAGCGGCCAATCAAGCTCGCCCTGACCAACGGTTTCCCGGAAGGCCGCGAACAATTTTACTTTTACCTTGTCCATTTTCTAAAAACCGGCTTAGCCTTTCCAGAACTGCGACGCGATAAAGAACAGGTTGGCCGGGCGTTCGGCCATCCGGCGCATCAGGTAAGGATACCACTCCGAGCCGTAAGGAATATAAGCCCGGACGTTGTAGCCCTGGTTCGCCAGTTTCTTTTGCAGGTCGCGCCGCACCCCGTAAAGCATCTGGAACTCGAAGCGGTCGGCGGTAATCCGGTTGCGGTTTGCGTAGGTGATGGCGTGTTCGATAATTTTCTCATCGTGGGTCGCCAGGCCGGGATAGTTCCCTTCGCTCATCAGCCGTTCCATGCAGCGGATGTAGTTGCGGTCAACCTCGGCCTTTTCCTGGTAAGCTACTTCCGCCGGTTCCAGGTAAGCGCCTTTGCAAAGCCGCACCCGCACCCCCAGCTTTATCATTTCCTCGACATCTTTTTCGGTACGGTAGAGATAGCTTTGCAGCACCACCCCCACGTTTTTGTGGCCGTCGTTCCAGAGATTGCGGAAAAGGTCGAGGGTCTTCTGGGTGTAGTCCGAGCCTTCCATATCGAGCCGGACAAAAGTGTTGTAGTCCTGGGCTTTCTGGACTACCTGGCAGATGTTTTTGTAGCACAGGTCGTAGTCTATGTCCTGGCCCATCGAGGTTAGTTTGACCGAAATATTAGCGTCAAGTTTTTCGTTATAGATAACCTCAAGGATTTCCAGGGCTTGCTCGGTGGCGCGGTTGGCTTCCTCGACATTCGAGGTGTTTTCACCCAGGTGGTCGAGACTGACGTGGATACCCAGTTTGTTCATCTCGCGGACGGATTGCACCGCGTCCTCGACGGATTCCCCGGCCACAAAGCGCCGGGCCACCACCCGGCCAAGCGGGTTGTGCGTGACAAAGCCTTTCATTTGCGAGCTTTGCGAAAGTTTTAGAATCGGTTCCTTCAGGCTCAAACTTGCCACACCTCACCTTGCTTCTACTGGGCCGTCCCGGTAACGGGGCCGGCGTTTGAAAATTTAAGTGAGCGAATTATAACATAACCGGCTTTAGGGCTTGCGCCAGACCCGTTTGATATAAATCCGCTCTTTAATAATGGTTTCTTCCACGTCCGGCCTGTCGTTGGCCGGGGCAGGCTGGTTGAACTGGTCTTCCAGGGCTTTGAGAAAGGCATCCGCCATATTCGTAGGCTGGCGGGTAGTAGCCAGTTTATTGTTCTCTTGCGGGCTGTTCTGGCCGCCTTTAGCCAGTTTCCCGGCGGCGTGGTTGACCAGTTCGACCCCTACGGCAACGGCAAGGGCGGTCGCGCCCTGGGCCAGTTTGCGGCCTTGCTCGGTCTTGAGCGCGTCCGAAACTTTGGAGGCGGCCTTTTTAGAAAGATTATACAGGGCGGTGCGGGTGCCGTTCCTGGACAGGCCGCGGTTCTCCGGGCCGACCGTGATAATCTCACCGGTCCTGACTTCGGGGGCAGAGTAGCTTTCCAGGCCGGTGTCGCTCACTTCTTGCTGGATAGCGTCAATAACCGTGGTGTCGAAGGCCAGCGAAGCGCCACACTTACGGCAAAAAGCGTCATCTGTGTCAAATGGGGTCCGGCATTTGCTACATTTTTGCTGCATGATATTCTCCCTTGAGATTAGTGAATAACCGAAGTGGTCCCGCTCTTTTAGATTTCTCTTTTAGATTTCTCTTTTAGATTCCTTTGAGAAACTTTTCCAGCCGGCGGCGACCCGGCAAGGCTGGAATAGCGCCCGCCCGGGTGGCGGTTAAAGCCCCCGCCGCGTTAGCGTAGTGGCAGGCCTGCCGCACCAGAGCGGCGTTCTCAAAATCAAAATCTGTAATTCTACCTTCGGTCCGCGTTGTCCCGGTTCCAGTATAACTCAACCTCAAAATTTGGGCCAGCAGCGCCGCGAGAAAGGCATCGCCACAGGCAATCGTATCGGCCACTTTTACAGCAAAGCCCGGCAGACGGCCCGAACTTTTCCCGGTGCGGAAATAGCAGCCTTCGCGGTCCAGGGTGACGACCAGCAATTTGAAGTTTTCCCGCCAGATTTTCTCGACGCCGCGTTCGAGGCCGGTTTCCCCGGTCAGAAAAGCCAGTTCGTGGCGGTTGAGCTTTACAAGGTCGCTGCTTTCGAGCGGGGCCAGCATTCCCCTCCGGGCTGCTTCCCGGCTCGACCAGGCCGGTAACCGCAAGTTCAGGTCGTAGATGCAGGGTATATTTTCACGCCGGGCAATTTCAAGGGCGGCCCAGGTCGCCGAGGCGGAAGGTTCGGTTGAGAGCAAGAGCGAACCAAATTGAAAGGCAGTCGCCCGGCGCAGCCAGGCCGGGTCGAGTTCTTCCGGTTTCAGGGTTCGGTCGGCGCTGAGATAGCGCAGCGAGAAATAACCCGCCTCGCCGGTCTGCGGGTCGGTCACCCAGGCGAAGGCCACCCCGGTCGCGGCCTCACTCCCGAAAACCATCCGGCTCACATCCACCCCGGCATTTTCGAGTGTATCGCGCAGGAAAAGGCCGAACGGGTCGTTTCCGACCTTGCCCAGGAAAGCCGCCTGGAGGCCAAGCCGGTTCAGGGCGACTGTCACGTTAGCCGGGGCGCCACCCGCCATCCGCCGGAGCAAGTTCGCGTCCTGCAAGGTCTGGCCGCGGTTGGCCGGTTGAATATCCACCAGGGCTTCGCCCAGGCAGACGATGCCCGGTCCCTGCGGCCTGGATTTACTTTGTTCGACTGCTTGCCTCAAAATTTACTCCCACCCGGCAAACCCGCTTTGGCCTAAGTACTTAGATTTGGCGCCAAATTTGCCGAGGGCCATTTTTAGGTTGTCAACCAATTTGTCACTGAGAGCCTAAAACTTCTTCTATCTTTAACCTGGCAAAATACTGGGTTATCGGTTTATGAAACCTTCAGGCCAGCCGGTTGCGCCGGTTCAACTGCACTTTAATAATACGATTAGCCTCAAAAACTATCTGACCAGCTATCGCAAACAGGTCTCGCACCCAGCGTTGGACCCTATAGGTGGTTAACCCCGGTTCCAATTCTGCCAGCCACTCTTTCGCCCGCATTACCAAATTATAGGCTAACTGGGCCAGTGACACCAGCATTTCTTGACCCATCAGACTGAACTTTCACCGCTTTACCAGCCCTAAG
>CADDZM010000088.1 GCA_902812345.1 Chloroflexota bacterium
TCTTTTGTGTTCGTTTTTAAAAACTTGTAAAAGTAGGACTTTTGCTCCCAAATGTCATTCCGAGCGAAGTCGAGGAATCTCGTAGCCTTTTTTTCTACAAGCCTCTGAGAAAGAAAGGGAAAGTCCAAAAAAGAAAAGTTATAAAGAAAAGTTATAAAGAAAGTAAGGTACAGTCCATGCCCGGACAAGAAATAAACCGGTTGATTGCCCGGAATTTGCGTGCTGGAAAGCTGCCGCATATAGCGCCCGCCGCCTCGCCGGTTTCAAGCCTGGTCCGGCTTGAACTGGAAGCTCCTGCCAATTCTTCTCCCGAAGCGGTCTTTAAGGATTTGCGGCGCGAGAACCCCTGGCGGGTCGCCCTGGCCTACGCCGGGGAGAACCTTTGGCAGACTACGATTTTGCTTCCTCAGGAGCCAACCCTTCTCAGCTATCACTTCATCCTGGACGGTGGCGTTAAAATCCAGGAGCGCCGCCAGCTTGAGGGCGTTACCGAGCCGTGGTTCGGGGTCTGGGTCGACCGGGACTTCCGGATTGCCGTCTATAATCCCGAAGGCCAACCACCAAAATGGGTCGCCGGACAGGTCGCTTACCAGATTTTCCCGGACCGCTTCGCCCATGGCAACCCTGACAGCCTGTCAAAAGGCTCCAAAACAACCTACCAGTATGCTATTTTACCTAAAAACTGGGATGATGAAGTGCCGGAAGCCCCGCCCAAAGGTCGGGATTTCTATGGCGGCGACCTTCGTGGCGTCATTGAAAGGCTGGACTACCTGAAGGAGCTTGGAATTACCTGTATCTACTTCACGCCGGTCTTTGATTCGCCTACCAATCACCGTTACGACGCGGTAGATTATTTCAAGATTGACCCACGCCTGGGCACTGAGGCTGATTTGCGCGAACTGATTGAGAAAGCCGCCGCAAAAGGCCTTCGAGTGCTGCTGGACGGCGTTTTCAACCATTGTTCACAGGACAGCCTCTACTTCAAAGCCGCCCGCGCCGATAAACTTTCGCCTTACTATCGCTGGTTCACCTTCAAGGAGTGGCCCGGCCGGTGGGAAGGCTGGCTCGATGTGACCGATATGCCCGAATTTGTGGAGTGTCCCGAGGTGGAAGAATTTTTCTTTGGCAAGAACGGCGTAGCCCAACACTGGCTCGGTTATGGCACCGGCGGCTGGCGAACCGATGTTACACCCTGGATTACCGACGAGTGGTGGCGGCGGTTTCGCTCGGCGGTGCGCCGGTCTTATCCCGAAGCGTACCTTATCGCCGAGGATTGGGGCGACGCGACCCACCGCTTGCTGGGCGACAGTTTCGACGCGACCATGAATTACCGCTTCTGTTATTCGGTGGGCGGTTGGGCCGGCGGCAAACTTAACTCGCTCGAACTGGACGACCGCCTGGAAACGCTCCGCCGCGACACCCCGCCAGGCCAGTTTATGGCCCAGCTAAACCTGCTCGGTTCGCACGATACTATGCGCCTGATGACCAAACTGGAAGGCCAGGCCGACCGGGTCAAACTGGCGGTCAGCTTCATGCTGGCTTACCCGGGCGTCCCGATGGTTTATTACGGCGATGAGGTTGGCCTGGAAGGTTATTTCGCTGAGGACAGCCGCCGCCCCTTCCCCTGGGACAACCTTGACCGCAAACAGGACTTGCTCGGCTTCTTCCGCACCGCGATTAACGCCCGCCACACCAGCCCAGCCCTGCAATATGGCGACGTTTCAACCGTTTACGCCGATACGAATGCTTACGCCATCCTGCGCCGCTTCGAAAACGACCGGGCGCTGGCCCTCTTTAATAACGGCGACACCCCGGCCAGTCTTTCTATCCCTTTAACCGGCTATACGGTAGGTGATTGGACGGCTCTCCTGGGCGATACTCCGTTTAAGGTTGAAAATGGTCGGCTAATTCTTAGCTTGCCCGCTCAAGGCTCGCTCTGGTTAAGGCAAAATTCGATAGCTTAATTTAAGGGGCACAGTCGGTGTACATGAGCTTTTCCCGGATTACGCCTGATTCAGCCAGGTTTCCGGCTTTATCAAAACAGATTTGAATGAGCAAGCCAAAGGCTTCTTCCGGCCAATCGGCGGGTAGGGTATGCTTTTGCGCTCCTAAAGCAAGGGCGAGGCGCACAAGTTGCTGGTGGTGCCAGCAAATTAAAATATTAGAATCGTTGAAGGTCTGGTCGGTGAGGAGATAATTCGCCAGAGCTTCTATATCTTCGGCGCTGTTCTCATAGTGGTTAATAATTTCCAGGCCAAGCTGTCTGGCTAACGGCTCGATAGTAAGAAAGGGCCGGTTGCTGCGGGCGGAATGGGCCGTAGCAAAAAGGTAATCGAGTTTAAGCAAGTTTGAATTAATCTTAAAGTTTTGAAAATATACTACGTATGCCATCGCCCTGGCCTGGCCCGCCACGGAAAGCCCTGTATCATTCTGGTCGTCCGGTTTTTCGGCGTGGCGTATCAATAAAAAGTTGGTTCCCCTGGGCATATCTTCCCCTTGCGCCTTTCCCCTGACGGGGGTTATTAAAAGTCGTTCAAGCGGCCACTATTTTCTCTGGGATTATACCCGCAAAGCTAGACCTGGCTCATCAAAAATTCGTAGGTGGCATCTTCGAGGTCAATATAGCCTCGTTCCAGGGCTTCGGCGCGTTTGCGGTTTGTCTCGTCACCGGGCAGGCGCGGCCCGCTCGACCCTGGCGCTGCCGGAATAGCGTACAGGTCGCTCACGAACTGCTCGACCCGCTGGTCAAACTCGTCCAGGCTGACAAAGAGGTCGGGGCGGTAAGCAATAAAGAGGGCGTGAAAATAATCGGGGCTGTGGATATAACCTTCCTGGCGGCCCAGCGAACCGCCGCTCCCCGCCGCCGTCAGCAGTTCGATAACCAGGCCGAGGCCGAACCCTTTGTACCCGGCCAGCGGCAGGAGGCGCGGCCGGCCGAACTCGTTGAGCGCAGCGTATGGGTCGGTCGTAACCTGGCCGTCCGGTCCCAGGGCCATGCCTTCCGCCAGCGGTTTACCGCTAACCTGGGCCTGCAAAATCTGGTTAAATGTCCCGGCTGAGGTCGCCATATCCAGCAGGATAGGCGGAGCGTTGCGCCGGGGTATGCCGACCGAAATCGGGTTAGTGCTTATAAGCGGTTCAAGGCCGCCGGTCGGCACCACGCTGGCCGGGGCGTTTGCCATTAGTAGCCCTATAAAACCGGCTTCGGCTATTTTGCGGGTATAGTAAGAGAGAATGCCGCTGCCGCCTGACTTGCGCACCGCTACCATCGCCAGGCCGCTAATCCCGGCCTTTTTTATAACCAGTTGCATGGCCGTGTGGGTCACATAGTAGGCGTGGTGAAACCCGCCGTCTACCAGGGCCGAAACCGGCGTTTCCTTTAACACTTCCAGGGGCGTGCGGCGGTCTGCGCCTAACCGGAACTGTTCCAGGTTGTTGCGAAGGTGCCGCAGGCCGTGGGAAGGCCGCCCGGCCAGTTCGCCTTCCAGGTAAATCGGGGCCGCGATTTCGGCCTCGGCCTGGTCCACGCCGTGCCGCCGCATTTTGGCGATAGCAATTTCACTGGCTTCGTCTATAGTAAGTCGTTTCATAAGATGTTAAAAATTCTCCTGAAAAGAAGCTGCTAGAGGCGTTAGCAGCGCGAAGCACGCCCCGAAAGGATGTAAAAAATCAGCTTGAAAAGATTGCGGAAAGTTGAATTGGCAAGCTCAATGACCGTCTTGCCGTTTTCGTCCTCATACAGGCGGACGTGCTTCCAGCCGGATTTCTTCAGGTTCGCCCGCAAAGTATCCGCCACAGGCGGCGATACTTTAAGGTCCGAGTCAATATAGAGGGTCTGCCCGGCCTGCAAGCCCTTTTTATTGGTCTCTATGGCAAAGCTGATCGCGTCTTCAAACTGCGTTAAAAGTTTCTGGTCCGGCTCGGATAAAATAACCGGGCTCGTCCTGCCCCGCATAACCCTGCGCTTTCCAGTCTGCCAGAAATCAAACCGCCCCGCCGCCTATGACTTCATCATCGTCGGCGACTGTAATTTTGTCCGGCGTTTTGGAAGTTTTTTCCTCAACTTTAATTCTGGTCGAACTCACAGCCTGCCGGGACCGGGCGATACTTTCGTCAATGCCGGTCGCAACCTCGTCCACCAGGGATTTGAAAGCCATAAAGCCTTCGCGCAACGAGTTTTTGGCGTGGTAGCGGGACTGGACGGGCAGGAGATTTAGCGGCAAAGCCATCAGGTTAAAGCCGAGCCGCCCAATCTGGCCGACCAGATTCGCTACATCCGGGTCTGCCGAATTGGCGGGCCGGTCGTAATCTTCCAGGTTCAAATCCTCGACGCCGCTCTGGGCTGGTTCCGGTATACTCGCGGTGTCGTCGGCGGTATCCATTCGTATTGTTTCATCCATTTCCACACCTCCTATTTCGTTTTACGGCTAACTTATTATTTTTTCAACCCGGTCAATGAACCGGAAAAGCTTGGTCGGTCCATAATTACCGCCAGGCCGGGTTTCGGGCAATTCTTCGAGCATATAAGATTTTTTATCCCTGCCGGGCCGGTTGAGTTCGCGAATAGAAAGGCTTTTGCGAAAGTTTCGCTTGTCGAGCTTCTCGCCTAGAATAACCTCGTAGACGCGCTGTAGCTCGGTGAGGGTGAATTTTTCGGGCAGCAGTTGAAAAGCGATATTGGAGTAACCCAGCTTGCCGCGCAGCCTTTGCAGAGTATAATCGAGAATCTGGCGGTGGTCGAAAGCCAGTTCGGGCAGGCTGTACATGGACCACCATTTTACCTCGCCCGCGTCCGAACCTGCCCGCAAGGTTTTAAGTTTACCCGCTTCCAGCAAGGCGTAATAGGCGACCGTTATAACCCGGGTCCGGGGGTCGCGGTCGGGGTCGCCAAAAGTGTAGAGTTGTTCCAGGTAAACATTATCCACGCCGGTTTCTTCGTGCAACTCGCGGCGGGCGGCGGCGTCCAGGCTTTCGCGCATGCCCACAAAGCCGCCCGGCACCGCCCATAAATCCTGGTAAGGCGGCAACTTCCGCCGGATAAGCAAGACTCTCAAATCCTGCTCCATCACGGTTAAAATGACAATATCAACCGTCACCGAAGGGCGTTCGTAATCGCTGGCATGGTATTTCGCCAGGTATTCAAGGTCGGCGGGCTGTAACTGGGCTGGCAGGGCGCTACCGGCGGGTTTCAGGTCTGATTCGGCCATAAATCCTCCCTGGTTAAAGTGTTTCACTTACACTCGATTATAGGCCCAGGACCGGCCAGCGTCAACACTCAAGGTTTTGACGTGGGGGTCGGGTTGAGGACGCTTGAGGCGCGGGGCGGGATTTTCAAGACCTGCCCGACCAGCAAATTGTTCGGGTCTTTAATATTGTTGAGGTCAACCATATCTTCGTAGCTTACGCCAAGCCGTTTGCAAATGCCGTAAAGGGTATCCCCGGCCTGGACCGTGTACTGGTCGCCGACCACGGGGAGGGTTGGCGTATATCTGGGAGTAGGCGCGAGCGTGTTTGGCGGAATAGTCGCCGCGATGCCGACCGTTACCACCGGCGTTTCGGTAGGCGCAACGGTCGGGGAAACCCGGGCGGGCCTATCGGTCCGGGGTAGCGAAGTCGGCGTTATGACCACGACATACGGGGTCAGGCCGCCCCCACCCGGGGGAGTCGGGTAGCCGCACGCCGCCAGCAACCAGGCGGCAAAACCTATTGCAATCAGCGAAAAGTATTTTTTAATATGGAAAAGAGAGGAATTGACGCGCAAAATCTTCAACCGTTATTATAGCCGGGCGGTAAATAAAGGAAAAATGCTAACCAGGCCAGCTATAGAATACGCTCTTTGCGGAAAAAAGGCAAAAAAATAAAGAAGAGCAGAACAGCTATCCGTAGATTGCTGACTGCCCTCCTCCCGACACTAAGATTCTATCACCCGCTTGCGGTTTTGTCAACAGGCAATTTTAAATAATTAATTCGAATTTTAAAAGGTTTTCCGGCTTCGATTTTCCCTTTTACAGAGCCATGTTTTACCACGCAATCAATCTAAAATGTGACAATGGCGCTGTCAGGTTTTATGAAACCGGTTTTGTACCATTTCCTTTAAGAACTGTTATTAAAGTTATTAAATTGGATTAAAGGGGTGGTTTGTTGGTGAGATATCTGCGCCGGGGTGGTTGCAAGAAGCCTCTTTTCGCTCTTGAAGAGGGGACATGGCCGGTTAACCCGGTACCGGCCTATCAAATTCTTGCAACCGCCCGTATTGCTCTCTCGTAGTATGGTTTATCATACCAGAAAAAACATTACAAAAAGCTTACAAACTCACCCGATTATTTAACCAGTTCGGCCAGGCGGCGCACGCCTTCATCAATCTGGGCCGGGGTAATCGCGCAGAACGGCAGCCGCACAAAGCGGTCTTTCACGGAGTCGTCCTGGGCCGGCAGCGGGTCGGCAAAGAAGGTCGTGCCATCGGTCAGCGATAGCTTGACGGCCTGGGCGCGTTCGAGCAAGTTGGCGTAGTTAGCCGTTTCCGGCAAAATGATGCTAACGAAGAAGCCGCCTTCCGGGGCCGTAAAAGTTACGTCCGGCAGGTATTTGCGGATAGCCGCAACCATGGCATCCAGGCGAGGCTGGTACAGCGCCTTCAGGCTGGCAATATTCTGGTCGAGCCAGCCCCGTTGAATAAACTCGGCCACCACAGATTGAGTCGGCAGCACCGGCGACAAAATGGTTTCTTCGGCTAGCCGCGTAACCCGGGCAATTAAATCAGCCGGGCCAACCATATAGCCCACCCGCAAAGCCGGGCTAATCAGCTTGCTAAACGAACTCATTGTGATGACGTGAGCCGGGTTTATTTCGCGTAAAAGGGGAATGGGTTCGCCCCGGTAGCGCAGATTGCGGTATGGCACGTCCTCAATAATCCAGAAATTGTATTTTTCGGCCAGGTCCAGCAGAGCTTTACGTTTCTGGTAAGAAGTGCTAAGCCCGGCGGGGTTCTGGAAGTCCGGCACGGTGTACAGGAAGGCCGGTACCTGCCGTTTGAGTTCGGTTTCCAGCAGTTCAAGGTTAAGGCCGTCCGCTTCCATCGGCACGCCGTACACCTTCGCGCCGCGCCGCCGGAAAGTCTTGATAGAGCGGTCGTAGGTAGGCTGCTCGGTCAGGACCGTATCGCCCGGCTTGACCACCGTCGCGGCAAACAGGTCTTGCAGGTGCAGCGAGCCGTTGCCAATCAAAATTTGCGCCGGGGTGACGGCGTACTGGTCGGCCAGGAGCTGGCGCAGGGGCGGGTAGCCGCCAATATTGCCGTACTGTAAGATAACCGCGCCATTCTTTTGTAAAGCCGCTGCGAAGGCCTCGCCGATTCTGGCCGCGGGTAGGGCTTCTTCAGGCGGCACTCCGCGGGTAAGTGCGATTGCTTCCAAAATACTCTCCTTGTAGCGTGAAACGTTGAACGTTTAATGTAATTCTTGAACTAACTTACGTATTCCAGACTATTCCAAAAATCTAAATCTTTTCGTAACTGTTCGTCTGTAGGAGGGAACTGTATTCCCGATTGGCACGGCCTGCTATCGGGAAAATAATTCCCTCCCACAAATTAAAGCCAGCCGGGTGGCGGATAGCTACATCTTTTCAACGATTTTCCGGCGCTATTCGCGGCTGGCCGTTTGTGATTTCAGGCAGGGCCAGCGGGTTGTCGGTTTCCTCGGGATGGCTGTCGTGACCGCTATCCGCCGCCACGCCCAGTTCCTGCTCAACTTTTGGAACTTTCACTTTCCGCCCCACTCGCCGTAAGGCTTCCTCGTAGACCGCTTCCAGTTCGCGGCGCGTGACGTGACGGCCCAGGTCTTCCTCGGCTTTCTGGCGGATTTTGCGGCCAAGCTCTACCCGCCCGTCATCGTCAGAAAGTAACTCCTTCAACCGGTCGGCCAGCGAACGGGCGCTGGCGTAAGTAGCGTAACTGCCCAGGCTGCCTAAGAATTCCCGGCTGACCGGCGTGTTGAACGTAACCACCGGCAGGCCCGTCGCCATATAAATCGGGATTTTACCCGCCCCTTCGGTCGCGCTCATCTTCGGTGTAATCCCTACGTCACCGATACGCAGGTAACGAGGCGCTTCCTTGAAAGGAATGCGCCCGGGAAAAATAACCTGGTCCTGCAAACCCAACCGTTCGGCCTTGCGAGCATAGCTATCCACGCCGGGGTAGCCCATAATCACGAAGAAAGCTTCCGGCATCTCTTTTTTCAAAAGGTTGGCCGCTTCCAGGAGCAAATCCGTCCCCTGATATTTCGCCAGCAGGCCCAGGTAGACCACTACCTTGCGGTCCGCCGGGATACCGAGGCTTTCTTTCAACCGGGAGGCCTCCTGGCGTTCTTCCTCGGACGTTACCGGGTGGAATTTTTGAAGGTTCACCCGGTCGCCGACGGTCGTAATGCGTTTTTCTGAAACCTTGAAATCCCGCTTTAAGACTTCCGAAGCGTTGCGGGAACTGGTGATAATCTTATCGGCCATGCGGTTGATAAGGTTTTCCAGCAGCAAAGTCGGCTTGTAAAAAGGACCGTTTTTGTTTAAAAAATGATGGTCCTGCATTTCGCTGGTGAGCGAACCCTGAAAATCGAAAATCAGGGGCGTTTTGCCCCGGCGAAGCAGCCACTTGAGCGGAAAGCCAATCAGCGCGCCTTCGTGCAGATGGGCGTGGATAATATCCGGCTTGAACCTGAAGGCTACCCAGGCCGATTTGAAGGTTAGCATGGCGTCAAAATAAAGTTTGTGACGGCTGCTGCCCACCTGGACCCGTTTAAGCCAGGGAACATCAAGGCTGCGCCGGACATCCACATCTTCCACTCCGTCCCCGGTGTGGTAAGTGCAAACAACAATTTCGTGCCCGGCTTCCTGTAGACTGCGGATTTCTTCGAGGATACGGACATGACAGCCCGTATCGGCGAAGAAGGAAGTGGGCGCAATCATCTGAATTTTATAACCCAACGATATTTACCTCGAATAAAATTAAACTGTCTCCCCCTTGTGTTACCTGTTGTCCCGGTGCTGCCTGTGTCACGGTGAGTCGTTTGCCGTCGGTGGGCCGGTACAGGCCCAGTTCGATTTTGTAGCGGCCTGGCGGTAAATTGGCCGGGACTTCCAAAGATTGGTCGTCATCAAACAATTCGTTGGGAGTCCATTGAGTGGTGTTAAGGGCGCCGTAGCGGGGCGCGGTATCACGCTGGGCTACGGTTTCGCCCTTTTCGTTCAAAAGATGAAAGAAAATAACGTAATTGTCGGGGATTTTAGCGGTCCCGCGCCAGTAAACGGTCAGGGGAATTTTATGATTATCCGGCGTTAGCTTGACCTGTTTAGCCACATCGAAGCCAACAAGCAGGATATTATCGCCAAATTTTGCGCCTGATTTATACTGCATTTCCTGCTGGTTTACATAAATATCTATGTCCTGGGTATCCAGCCGGTTGATAAAATTACTTTTCAAATTTGCGACGGTCTGGTCAGTAAGCTGCGAGGCGGCCCGGGCTTCCATAAGCACAAAGTCTGATTTCTGGACGGCCCCGTAAAGGTCGTTCTGAACCAGCGGGATATAGCGCAACTGGCGCATATCGCCGGTATTTTTATTAAACAAGGCTTTAGTGGCTGCCGCCGTCAGGTTCTGGTTTTTCAACCCCAGGCCCAGGTATTCCACGTAAGCCGCGCTGTCCACCACGTACTGGTTCTGGCTATCCACCGCCAGCGGTTGGCCCATAATAAAACTGAAACGAGCATCCCATGTCATGAGCTTGCCGTTATCACTCAGGTTCAGGTTGTTAAAAGTAGCATCTACGGCTCGCTCCATACTCCATTGGGGCAGGCTGGGGTCGGACAGCGAAAAATGGACAGCCGGCCAGAGCAAAAACGCGAGGGCCAGGGCCAGCGCGCCGCCAATCGCCGCCCGCATCTGCCCGGAAACCTTACGCGGTAGCCTGAAGTTCACCACGCCGCCCGCCATCAGGGCCAGCGGTAGGGCCATATGGTCGTAATAATGCGGAAAAAAGCCGGCTTTACCCGTGTAGAGCAGCATCGTCACAACTGCCACCAGCGTGACGGGCAGCCAATTTTCGCCGCCGGATTTCGCGGCCCAGCGCAGCACAATCGCCGTCAGGCCCAGCGCGGCCATCAGCAGGGTAAAGCCCAGATAAGGCGTGCGGGCCAGGTATTCGAAAGCGGTCAGGGTTGTTTCGGACTCGAACTGCCCGGTAGTCGCGATATTATTAAAGGGCCGCAAAAGCTGGTACAGGTAGGCTTCCTTTATAAAAGCCGAGCCGGAAGAAATCAAAAATCCCGCGCTGGCAATTAAATAGCCGCTCACGACCCCCGCCGCGTAAAGCCCCAGGCTGCGCCAGTACCGCCAGGCTACCAGGGTTAAACCCAGTCCCAACACGACTGCCAGGGCCGGGATTTTGACCGAAATAGCCAGGCCGGCCAGCAGTCCCGCCGCCACGGGCCAGAACATCCAGCGCCGTCCTTTGCCATACCTGGCCGGAGTAATCTGCACAAAAGCGAAAATGGCCGCTGCTGTAAACACATTGATGAGCGGTTCGAGCATGATTTGCTGCTCGGTGCGGACCGCGCCGCCATCCACCGCCAGCACGAAAGCCGCGATAATTCCCGCGATAGGGCCGGCCCATTTGCCGCCAAGCTTCCGCCCTGTAAGGTAAACCAGGGCAATTGTGACAAGGGCAATAAGCGAGGTAAATAGGCGCAGCCGCAGGAAATCCATCAGGCCACCCCACTCGGTGCCGTTTAGCCGCAAAGGGATTGACCATAAAAATGGCCCCACCGGCGGCTGAGTCAGAAAGAAATCCTGGTAGATGGACTTGCCCTGGGTCATTAGCAGAGCCGCCGTTGAATGAACCCCTTCGTCATAATCGGTGCGTACCAGGTCAGTTGTCCCAATATTGCGGGCGTCGCCTATTCGCAAAACTGCCGCCAGGGCCAGGATAAGCCCCAGAACCGCGATACCGCCCAAACGCCAGGCCAGGCCGGACCAGACTGGAATTTTTATAACCTTATAACCTGATTCAACGGTTCGCGGCGGGTCCGGTTGCTCTCGCGGTATAAAAGGCCGGGGATTTTCGCGCAAGCCAAAAAACAGCAAAGCGCCTGCCATAAAGCCGAACCAGATTAGTTGAGGATAATTGCGAAAGAAAGTTTCAAGGGATGAAGGCTGGTGAGGCTGGAAAAGCGAAAGTTTCCCGGTAAGAACCGCCTGGATAAGTTGGAAGGTAGGGAAAGTAACCAGCCAGGCTGCCCCGGCCAGGATTATCAGTCCCAGCCCTACCCGGCTTAGAAGCGTGTAAATTTTGGACCGCGTAGTAGCTGTCACCGGCGGACCGGTGATTTTATCTGTTACCTCGGCTTCATCTAACATTCTATTTCCTGCGAGTAACCGTCTCCTGTGGTATCCACAACCAGGGTGTACCGTATCTCTCAACTCGCCGGTCGTCTTTGATCGGGCTTTTTGTCCCATAGTTGCGTTGATTTTACAATATGAGGCCGTCTCACGCAAACTTTGCAGACAAATCTAAGAAAAAGTTAACCCTCTTCTCAGTTTTGTTTCAGTTTTACGCTTTATCCTGATATCAGGACCACCAGAAAAGTGGCCCGGTTTACCCGGCAATAGCGGTAATCGCAAAATAAATTATTCTTTTTTCAGAGCGGTTGCCGGGATGAGAGAAAACCCCTTTAATAGAGAAGGTTAAGAAAAGGCTAACTATTCTATTCTATTATTCTATTCTATATTCTATAAGGAAGGACACAAGATGAGTTTCAAACCTGAGGCTGAGGGCAGTAGCGCTTCTCAGTTAAATCCAGCTATTAAGAAAAGTAATAAGAAGAAACTGGTTGGCGCGCTCGGCGGCACCGCCCTGGCCCTGGCGGTAGCTTTTGGCGGCAGTTCGATTCTAGGCCAAACCCCTACGACCAACGCTCAGACCGCCACGCCCGCCCAATCTCCTGCCCCTACCGGCACGCAACCGGCCCCGCAGAACGGTCAAAACCCTAACGGCAACGCCCAGACCGGCACCGGCAGCGCCCAGAACCCAACGGGCGGTAAGCGTGGCGGCGGTCCCGGCAAAGGTGGTTCCCGGACAGAAGGACGGCCCGGTCCGGGTGCGATGGGCGGACCTGGCGGCACTATCAGCGCCATTAGCGGCAATACTATCACCATTAAACGCGGTAATGTTATAACGGCTACCGTAACCGTAAACGACAGCACCGTTTACACCGAGGCCGGGAAAACTATTAAATTGAGCGACCTGGTAGTGGGCGAACGAGTAAACGTCCGGACCGCCACCGCCTCGGACGGCACCGTTACCGTAACCGCAATTGATGTCGTCCTCGATCGCGCGGGCGGCACCATCAGCGCGGTTGACCCAAGCGGCCTGACCCTGACCGGCCCGAACAATACAACCGTTAAAGTAACCTATGGTCCTTCGGTCACGGTCCAGGATTCAGGCAAGACGGTAGCGACCTCGGACCTCGCGACCGGCGAACGGGTCGAAGTAGCCGGGCAGAAAAACGCGGACGGCTCTATCACGGCCCAGGTTATTAACATCATGCGTGACCACCTGGGCGGGAAAGTAACGGCTGTCAGCGGCAATACCATTACGGTTGAAGTAGCCGGTCGCGGCGGTAAAGCGAGTGGCCCCTACCCCAGGGGCAACAACGCCGCTACGCCGGGCGCAACTCCTTCTGCCGGTAACAACAACGTTACTGCCCCGGTAACGTCTACCAAAACTATCACAGTCGGGGGCAATACGACCTATACCAGGGGCGGCCAGAGCAGCCAGCTTTCCGCCATTGCCGTAGGCGACCGGATTGACGCGAAGGGTACGCTCAGCAGCGACGGCACCAGCCTGACCGCTTTGCAGGTCAACATCGAACTGCCCCACTACCAGGGCAAAGTGACCAGCGTGAACGGCTCGACAATTGTTATCGATGACCGCGGCGTCAGCCAGACTATCGAGGTCACAGCCGATACCAAATATCAGAACGGCCCCGACTCGGCCTCACTCAGTGATGTCAAGACCGGTCAAAAAATCAGCGCCGAGGGGTCGGTCGACTCCAGCGGCAAGATGACTGCCTCGTTGGTCCAGGTCCGGCGGCCAGAACCCGGTCCTGGCGGGTTCGGCGGACCGGGCGGCGGTCATGAGAAGGGCCGGCGCTAGCCCAGTCATTCGTACTAACTTCACCTGAAGAATCTCACCTCTGGCTCCAAATGCTACATACATAACAAAAGGCCATCCGCCGAGAAGGTGGCCTTTTGTTTTTTTATAACTGGTACATCTAATACCAGGTTTACTCAATACTCGTCATTTCGAGCGAAGTCGAGGAATCTCAGCGCCAGTGGCGCAAGCACTATACCTGATGTGAGGCAAAGCCGGGTTGAAATCCGGGCCAGGGGGTTCGTTTCGGAAATTAACCAGAGGTCTGCGAGGCAGTGGAAGGGATTACGAGATTCCTCGACAGCGTTTGGAATGACAATTTTTTTGCTCTTCTTTTTTTTGTTGGGCCGCCCCGCAGGGCAAGTCTGTGAGGTTCATTTCCCTGTTAAGTGCCCCCGCCACCGGCGCAAAGATTCCTCGGCTACGCTAAGAATGACAAATTGCAAGGGTCGGAATGACAATTTTCACCCGAATGTGGTTTAAGAAGTATTTTATCTTGCCGGTGAGATGGTTTTTGAGAGAGTTAAAAAGCGGGCATAAGCGGACTTATAAAGCGGCTGTTGGGCCGGGTCGGGCCGGGTTGACGCCTGGTTAACGGGGGCAAGGGCCAGGGTAGCCTTTGCGTCAGGCCAGATACCGGCAGCTATTCCACCCAGCAGGGCCGCGCCCCTGGCCGAAGCGTTAGCAGTAGCAACCGCGACCAGTTCCGCGCCAAGAATGTCGGCCAGCATTTGCCGCCAGGCCGGGTGCAGGCTCCCGCCTCCCGCCAGCCGCAAATAAGCCGCTCGTTCGACTTCCGGTAACGCTTCCAGGGCCAACTTTATCCCAAAAGCGACGCCTTCCAGGGCTGCGTGCAGCAGGTGGTCGCGCCCGTGGCCCGTCCTGAGGCCGGTAAAAGCCCCGCCTTGCTGCGAGTGCGGCTGGTGGCCGCGTTCGTGGACAAGATAAGGCAGGAAAACCAACCCTTCCGAGCCGGGCGCGACGCTGGCGGCGCTGGCGTAAAATTCATCCCAGTTTGCCCCCAGCGTTTGCCGGACCCAATCGAGAGCCAATCCGCAATTCTGCACCGCCGCCATCCCGTACCAGCTTCCGGGAGCCGCCGCCCGGTAGAGGTGGGTCCGGCCTGTTTCATCGGGAAGTGGTTTATGGTAGATTTGGATTAGCTGCGCCCCGGTGCCGAGCGTGAGTTGCGCCAGGCCGGGTTCCAAAAGGCCGGTTCCCAGGGCCGCGGCAGGCGTGTCCCCGGCCCCAACCGCCACCGAGATTGCGGCCTCCAGGCCAAAGATTTCCGCCGCCTCCCTGGATAGTTCCCCGCCAATCGCCGCCGAAGCTTTTATCTCAGGCAGCATTTGCGCGTTCAAACCTAGCGCTGCCACAACGTCTTCCGCCCAGCCGTCCTCAACAAGGTCGTAAAGCAGAGTGGCCGAGGCGTCAGTCGGGTCGGTGGCGGCTTTCCCGGTCAGGCGCAGGCGCAGCCAGTCCTTTGGTTGCAGGGCCAAATGGGCCGCCCTGTAAACCGCCGGTTCGTGTCTTTTCACCCAGTCCAGCAGCGGCCCGGCCATTCCCGGCCCCAGCGGGTTCGCCAGTCTTTGCCGGACCCTTTGGGGTAAAGCCCTGTAAGCCTCAAGTTCGGCGGTCGCGCGCGTATCCGCCCAGAGCATGGCCGGGCGCAACGGGCGGCCGTTTTCATCCACCAGAACCAGGCCGTGCATCTGCCCGCTCAGCCCGATAGCTTCGATTTTCGCAGCCTTGGGTAGCTGCCCTACTACCGCCCGGACTGCCTCGACCACCGCCTGCCACCACCGGGCCGGGTCGCTTTCGGCCCAACCGGGTTGAGGCGATTCTACCGGGTAGGCGGCTTTAGCCAGGGCCAGGGCCGACCCCTGTCCGTCCAGGGCCAGCGCCTTGACCGAGCTTGTACCGAGGTCTATCCCCAGGACTGCCATTTTCGCAATTTGCTCCTGCTAATTAAAATGGTTACTTTTCTTCTTCAGACCTTTCCAATACCAGAATTTTAGAAACAGGGTTGAAAGGGTCTGAAGAAAAGAGGGGCGGCCTGTGCTCCTAGAGTTTAACGTAGTCGCCGTGGGCTTCCAGCAAATCGTCCACCAGGTGCCAGATTTGCGACAAATCCAGTTCGGCGGCAGTGTGCGGGTCCATCATGGCGGCGTGATAAACATACTCGCGGTTGCCGGTCAGGGCCGCTTCGACCGTGAGCGACTGCACATTGATATTGGTCTGCATCGCGGCGGCAAGCTGGGGCGGAATCTGCCCGATGCGCGTGGGTTGCAGGCCGTTTTTGTCCACCAGGCACGGTACCTCAACGGTACAACCTTGCGGCAAATTGTCAATGATATTGCGGTTGGCGACGTTTCCATAAACAACCCGCGGCGTGCCGGTCTCGATGCTGTGAATAATCAGCGAACCGTATTCCGGGCTGCGCTCGACCTTAATCGGGGTTTCGCGGCTTTCGTAGTCCGACCGTAAAGCTTCCCAGCCTGCAATTTGTTTCTCGCAGCGCCGAATATACTCGTCGAGCGGAATATTAAACTGTTCGATAAGGTCGGGGCGGTCGCGTTTGATGAACCAGGGCACATACTCGCTAAAATGCTCGCTCGATTCGGTAACGAAATAGCCCAGCCGGTTAAAGACCTCGTAGCGGACCCGGTTCCAGTCCGGCACCCGGCCTTCCTCGATGACCTTCCGGATTTGAGGGTACAGGCTTTCGCCGTTGCGTTCGAATTTGAGGTAAAACGCCATGTGGTTAATCCCGGCGCTGATGTAATTTATCTCCTCGATTGGCACCTGAATGTCGTGGGCGAGTTGCTCGGCGGTTCCCTGGACGCTGTGGCAAAGCCCGACCGTCTTGATTTTGCTGGCCCGGTTGATAGCCCAGCAGTTCATCGCCATCGGGTTTGCGTATTGCAGGAAAGTCACGTCCGGGCAAAGTTCTTCCATGTCCTTTGTAATTTCAAGCAGCGCCGGGATGGTCCGCAGCCCGCGCATAATACCGCCAATGCCCAGGGTGTCGGCGATAGTCTGGCGTAGACCGTACTTTTTAGGAATGTCGAAGTCAATGACCGTGGACGGCTTATAGCCGCCGACCTGAATCATCGAGATAGCGTAATCGGCTCCATCAAGGGCTTCGCGGCGGTCTGTGGTCGTTTCAATGACCGGGTCAATGCCGAGCGCCTGGGCGATTTTGTGAGCCACGATTCCGGAAGTTTTAAGCCGTTCGGGGTCAATATCGAACAGGGTCAGCTTTGAGTCGGCCAGTTCAGCAAAGCCCCAGATGTCCCCCATCAGGTTCTTGGCAAAGACCGTGCTGCCCGCGCCTATAAACGTAATTTTCTTACCCATTGGGTGCTCCTTCTCCATTAAAAGTGCTTAGTGCTTAGTGATTTGTTTTTAGTAAAAGCAACTACGGGCAATTTTTAACAGCCCTGCTAAACACTTTTTCCATAGCAATCCTTCAATACCAAGTGTATAATAGAAAATCGGAAATTTCTTCTTTGTTTCACCAGCATAATTCCTGTATCCTAAGATGAAAGCAAGTTTAACTCACCAGCAACCCGGCCTCGCCAGCCACTTTGGCCCGCCTCTCCTGATGAAATCGCCCCACTGCCACGACGATGTAGAATTGAATTTCGTGGAAGCCGGGTCGCTTATCTACCTCTTTGGCGAAAAAAAGGTCCGGGTCGAGACCGGCCAGTTAGCCCTTTTCTGGGCCACCATGCCCCACCAGTTGATTGAGTTCCCCGAAGAAACCCGCATGTACTGGCTCCATCTGCCGCTGGCTTCTTTTTTGCGCTGGCAATTGCCCGGCCCACTTAATGACGCTATCTTGAACGGGCAACTGCTCGTAGACCGGGAGAGCGCACACCTTCAACACGACCGGATTTTGTTCAACCAGTGGAACGACGACTTGCAAAGCGGCTATCCTGTTCAATCGGGGATTGTTTTGCTCGAAATCGAAGCCCGGTTGCGCCGCCTGGCTCTCCAAAAATCCCTCGAAACCATCCCCAGAGAAGAGGCCAGCCAGCGTAAAACCGCCCTGGCACCCGGTAAGGTTGAGCAGATGGCTTCGTTTATCGTCGAGCATTATACCGAGCCGCTAAAAATCGAGCAGATTGCGCATGAAGTGGGGCTGCACACCAACTACGCTATGACCATCTTCCGCCAGGCTTACGGCATGACCATGAACCAGTATATCGTGCGCTACCGGGTCTTGCACGCCCAACGCCTGCTTGCCACAACCGACCGGAAGATAGTGGAGATAGCCCTGGAAGCCGGGTTTGAATCTTTAAGCGGCTTTTACGCCGCCTTTGAGAATATTTGCGAGGTTACACCCCGGCAGTACCGGGCCTCCTTGTTTTAATGCTTCTCGCCTTCGCCCGCGCTGGCGGCCAGGCTTTCCTCCAGCACGCCTTCCCGCGAGGCCTCGCCTTCGGCGGCTAACGGTCTGGCGTTTGCCTTCCCTTTGCGACTGCGGGCTGTTTTTATCCAGACGTTTGGCACGAAGAAAATCGTCAGGATGGCCACCAGGACCGCAAAGAAGGCTGTAATCATAAACCCGTGATGCATGGCATCCACCAGGGACGCGTTTACCGCTCCCACCACCTCGTGCGGCAGGGTTCCGGCCACGCTTTTATTTAACAAATTTTGCGGCTCCTGGATAGCCTCGCGCATCTGGGAAGATAAATTCTGGACCGTTGGCGAAGCGTTGATGTCGGATACATAGGTCCCGGTCACAAAGGTGCCAATCATGGCAACGCCCACGGTGCTGCCAATCGCCCGGAAGAATTGCATTGATGAAATACCCACGCCTAAATTGTTGCGCGGCACCGTTTCCTGTACGAGAATAGTCGTCCCCGGCATCAGCGGCCCCAGGCCCAACCCGACCACAATCAGACAGGCCGTTACCTGCCAGGTGGCGCTATCCAATCCGAGCGTAAAAAGTAAGCCTATCCCGGTTACAACTAAAATTCCGCCCGCCACTAACGGGATTTTCAGGTTGCCGATACGTCCGATAAACTGGGTGGTTACAATGCTGGCCGTAATCTGGGCCAGGGCCAGGGGCGTGGTAATCGCGCCCGAACTGGACGCCGATTGACCCAGCACCACCTGGACGAACAAAGGTATAAACAGGGTCGTGCCGAGCAACATCGCGCCCACGCCCAGGCTTATCACTACCACCACGCGCAGAGTCGGGATGGTAAAGAGTTTGAGCGGCACAATCGGTTCTTCCACGCGGGTTTCAATCCAGATAAACAGGCCCGCCAGGATGATACTGGCCGCGAACAGGCCCAGGATTTGCGGGCTGGTCCAGCCATAGCCGTTCGGCGGTTTCTGGCCGCCCCAGGTCAGGGCCAGCAGTAATGTCACGACCGCCCCGGTAATGGCTCCCGCGCCCCACCAGTCAATCCGGCGCCGCCCGGAAGGATTAAAGTTTGGTAGGTTGAGAAGCAGCGAAGTAATGGCTAACGCGCCGACCGGCAAATTTACATAAAACACCCAACGCCAGTTCAAATTATCGGTAATAAACCCGCCCAGGCTTGGGCCGAGCAGCGACGAAACCCCGAAGCAGGCCGAAATAAAGCCCTGCCAGCGGGCGCGTTTAGCCGTGTCGGGGAAAAGCTCGGCAATCTGGGCGAAGGCGTTGCCCTGCAAAGCCCCCGCTCCGATACCCTGGATGCCCCGGAAGATTACCAGCCAGATCATGCCAGGGGCGGCCCCACTGAGCGCTGAACCGAGCAAAAATATTACAACGGCGGTTATAAGCACCAGTTTGCGCCCGAACATGTCGCCAAACTTACCGGCAATCGGAATGGTCGCAGTCGAGGTTAAGAGGTAGGCAGTCGTGACCCAGGCGAACAGGGAAAAGCCTTGCAATTCTTCGACAATCCGGGGCATGGCCGGGTTGACAATGGTCTGGTCAAGCGACGCAAGTAAGATACTGAGGACGATGCCCGATAGGGCCAGGGCCAGGTTTTTGTTGTCAAGGACGATTGGTTGTTTAGCCGGTCCTTTATTTTCCAGGGTTATTTCAGGTTCTCCCATTATTTTTTTATATTTAGCTTATTATATCCAGTCCAGGCAGACTCACCGGGGCAGTCGCGGGCATCTCTGTTACCTGGCCGGTTAAAGTTTCTCTGCCACAAATAATCAATCGGGAATGGATTATATACCCATCAGCCCGCTTAGAAAAATAGATAAGCCCTGTAGAATGAATAAAACCTGCCATTACTTAACGCTGGTTTGCTTTTTCCTACTTGATAAAAACCCCTATCCAAAAGTAGCCTGGCCTGGATTCCATCCCGGCTTTGCCTCGTTTCAGACTGAGCGCTTGCGCCAAAGGCCGCCCGGTGGCCTCCATAAGGCCGGAATGACCAGGGGTGATTAACGCTTCTCTATTCAGAATAAATTTGGGGCAAGGCTTGTTTATTATTTAAGAAACCATTTAG
>CADDZM010000089.1 GCA_902812345.1 Chloroflexota bacterium
TCTCCGGGTGATAAGGGTGGCTAAATCATCAGCCAGGCCGGGGTTGGTAAAGTAGGTGCTGTCGAGGTGGGTGATATAACACTGCCGTACCTTCGAGCCGCTTAAAAGGTGAATCAGCCCGTAGCCGGTCAGGTGGCGGTGGCTCCACATATTTAAAAGGGTCACGTTGGCAACCAGAATATCTACCTGGCTGTAGATTTCTTTCAAGTCCTCGCGGAATTCGACAATTTCGGCCAGGTTGTAAAGCTCCCCAAACCGGTTGGCACTGCTGACCTCCTGAAGTTGCCCGGAAGTGTCGCGATAGGAGCGGATATAGTTGGTGTCGCTGGTGTAGCCGATTTTAAGTCCCTGGTATTCGAAAACATAACCGTAATTCTCGCCGCCGTGATAGGCCGTATGGGGTGTTAGGGTGGCCTCGCTCATCGCGATAGGCTGGTTATTACGCAGGGCCAGGGTGGTAGCCGGGCCGCCCCGGTAAGGCCCGGTGGTAGTGCCCTGACCCTGGTGAAACGGGCTGATATAGTTGTTTTCGAGAATTTCGTCTGGGGCCAGCACATAGCCGCGCCGCTGGCTCATCATGCGGCACATCGCCTCAATTATAGTATTGGCTTCAGTGTAGTGGTCGGTATGCGCGTGGGAGACATAAACGGCGTCCAGGGCGGTGGCATCCAGATTATAGCGGTTAGCCTGGAGAATCGCGCCCGGGCCGGGGTCGGTATGGAGGGCAAAGCCGGGCAAATTTAGCATAAAGCCGCCGGTATGGGCGACCTGGGTCAGCATACAGCGTGGCGACCCGCCCGTTCCCAGAAAGCAAATCCAGGGATTGGGGTCGCGGGGCTGACGAGGCTCACCCGAAAACCATTTCTGGGCGTCACGCTGGACGGTTTCATGAGCAATACGGCGCAGGCGTTCGTCTAAAGCGTCAAGATTATTCGACTGGTCAGGTTGTTCGTTCAACTCAAATCTTCTTCCAATTCTTAATGTGGGCGTTATTGTAGCACAATAAAACTGTCTAAAGCCAGTTGAAAGAAAAGTAGGTGACCAGGGGTTAATTAGCGAAAGTCGTGAAATATAATAATCGCATTGAATCAATACGACCGGTTAGATTTTTGCAGTATCACAAGGGCTATTGTCTAACGGGGTTCACGAACGGGTGGCATTGATGCCAAGATTGCTCGACTACGCTCGGGATGATAAGTATTCAGCCGGACCTGGTATTACCCCGGTTGTCTTGCGCCGGACTAAATGATAAAATCAACCGAACTTCTGGACCGGAATAAATTACCAGTATTCACGTTAAAAATTGGGTTTTTGCCAAGTTTTGAAAGGATAACGTTTTTGGATTATCTTGAGGCAATCTTGCTCGGCCTGATTCAGGGCGCTACCGAATTTCTGCCCGTCAGCAGTAGCGGTCACCTGCTCCTTACCCAGCGCCTGTTCAATATGGACGATAAAACTTTTGGGCTGACCTTCGATGTGGCGCTGCACATGGGGACTCTTTTAGCCCTGCTTTTCTTCTTTCGAAACGACCTTATCGCCCTGCCTCGCACCTTGAGCGCGTCGCTGGCCGGGCGGAAGCCTCAAAACGAGCCGACCCTGGTCGCCAGCGGCCACCCCGGTTTGCTCCCTGATGAAGCTGTTTCCACTAAAGGCGAAACCCCGGAGGAGGCGGGCCTTTTTACCGCCCGCCTGATTGGTCTGCTCATTACGGCCTGTATCCCGGCGGTGATTGTTGGGGCTACCCTGCATGACTTCATCGAGAATAACGTGCGTGAGCCGCTGGTGGTGGCCCTGATGCTGGCCGTCTTTGGCATTATCATGCTGATTGCCGATAAAATTTCTTCCAGGAACCGCGCCATGTCCGAACTCACCTACCCGCAAGCCTTTTTAATCGGGCTTGCCCAGGCTCTGGCCCTGGTGCCGGGCGTTTCGCGGGCCGGCATAACTATGACCGTCGGCCTCTTTCTGGGGCTGAAACGGGACCAGGCGGCGCGTTTTTCCTTTTTAATGGCCATTCCGATTATCGCCGGGGCCGGGGCCAAGCAGGGTTTGAGCCTTTTTAAGGAACAGTTCACTTCAACTCAACTGGGGTTGATGGCGGTCGGGGTGGTCGTGGCGGCGGTTGCCGGTTACCTGGCTCTAAAATTTCTCATCCAGTTTTTGAATAACTTTAGCCTGGCCGCTTTCGCTTATTACCGGGTAGCCCTGGCAATAGTGGTTGTAGTGGTCTTTACCTTCGTTAAATAAAATAAGAAATTTAAGAGGATTTAACAGGGAAACGCCGGGTTTTTGCTTCCCGGCGTTTTTTTATTTGTACTCCTGCCTCGGCTCCTGCGCCCTGGTTTTGAAGGGCCGGGCCATTTCGGTTAAGGTAGTATTCATTGTTTTCCCAGTAGACGATTGGACTGCCTGCCCGGACGCTATTAAACTTTTAAAGTAGCAGTTTTAAACCAGATTCTGGCCTTAAAGGTTGAAACCTCTGGCCTTAAAATGCGTATTACCCTTATCAAGGGCTATTAAAAGCGGAGCGGTTGAGTTAGAAGGCAATAGCTCGTATAATCAGTCTAGTGGGATTGAATTGAAACGGATAAGCAATCAGAAAGCCATATACCAGTTATGACACAATATTGCCCCAACTGTAACCACGAGTTCGCCGCGGAGGAACAGAATTGCGCTAGCTGCGGGCAGCCTCGTCCCCCGGTTATCCAGAAAAAGTATTCCCAGATTTTAAACCAGGCTGGCCCGGCGGACGACAAGGACTCGGAAATTACCCAGCCTTCTCCAATTCTGCCTGGTGGTCTCAGGAGCGAGGCGCCTGCCGCCGTTGCGCCTGTTAAAGCTGAACCAGCGCCGGCGTCAACTGCAAGCCCGAATCCGGTTGCGCCTTCAACTCCGGCCCCGGCCAAAGTGGACACCGCCGGGTTTAGCTGGTCCTTACCGACCGAAAGCGAACTGGAAGGCGTCGGGACGACGGCCCAGACCGTAGACGCTGCAACCGGTCCTGGCGAAAAGGATGAACCTGCCCCGCCCACTTTCTGGACCTGCCTGCAATGCGTCTCGCTCAACCCGTCTTCAGCCGACTACTGTGAAAACTGCGGCGCTATCCGGCCCAACGTCACGCCCGAAAATCGGGTCGCGGCTAAAGACCCAAACGCCCCGGCCAATCCTTTACCGGCCCCGGCTTCGGCTGACCCTGAGGTTACTAACCCGGTCCAGCAAGGCCCGGAAACAACCAAATTAACCCCGGATATGCTTGCCGCCCTGTCTGCCCAGCGTCAGCAGGCTAAACCGAGCGTGAAACTTGTCAGTAGCAGCCTGAGCGACGTGGGCGTTTCGCGCAAAGGGGCCACTAACGAAGATAGCTTCTTCCAGGTAGAGCTAAACCGCTGTTACGAGAGCAAACCGGAGTCTTTTGGCTTCTACATGGTGGCCGACGGCATGGGCGGTCAGGCCGCCGGGGAAGTCGCCAGCCGGACGGCTATCCAGGCAGTCGGCCCAAAAATAATGGCTGAACTGGCCGGACCCTGGCTGGCCGGGCAGGATTTTGAAGTCGCCCATATCGCGGATGTCCTGGAAGAAGTCATCGGGGCGGCCCATACCCGGCTTTTTAAATACAACCGCGAGGAACAGATTGACTCGGGTACGACCATTACAGCCTGCTGCGTGATTGGCAACCAGGCGGTCTTTGCCAATGTGGGGGACAGCCGCACTTATCTGTTCCGGCCCGCCCGGCCCTCTAAAGGCAAAGGTGATATTACCGAACCAGTTATGCCGGTTATTTCTAAAGAAGCTCCTGAAGTTCCCATGGGCGACCGGACTACCCGCAAGCTAAACGACCAGACTGATAAACTAAAGCCGGAAACGCTTGACAGGGCTGAAAGTCAAGGCCCAAAACTGATCGTAGAGCGGGTCACACGGGACCAATCTCTGGTGCAACACCTGGTGGAGCAGGGCGAATTAGATATTGACGACGTTTACGAAGACCCCCGGCGTAATGTAATCCTGTTTGCCCTGGGTTCGCCTGATGAAACAATCCCGGTAGATACTTACCAGCGCATCCTGGAGCCCGGCGATATGATTTTACTATGCTCGGACGGACTCTGGGAAATGGTGCGCGACCCGGCCATTGCTGAAATCCTGCTGGCTCAACCGGACCTGAACCAGGCCTCCCGGCGCCTGATTGATAAGGCGAACGAGAACGGCGGCGCGGACAATATTACGGTTATCCTGGTAAGAGCGAATTAGCCGGGTAATACGGTCAAGATTACGGCCCCGAAATTGGGCTGCCGCCCGGATAGGGCTAAAGAGGTTTGATCGATGAAGTGTCCTGTATGTAATGCCCCTATAAAACCGACGGACGAGTTTTGCGATAACTGCGGCGCGGTCCTGGCTGGAGCAACGGCGGCGGCGGTCAGCAGTCGGATGCGCGCCCAGGTGGGAGGCTCGCCGCTGACGGTTTCCGCCCCGGCGGCGGCGGCGGCTACACCTACCCAGAACAAGGTTTGCCTTAATTGCGGCACCTCCAACCCGCCGACCGAAGATTTTTGCGTCAACTGTGGCGCGAACCTGAACCAGGTTGTCATTCCTACGCCGCCTTCCAACGCTATCGGCGCCGGGGTTGCGACCGGCGGCTCGGCCCTGGACCCGATTAAATGCCCTCAGTGCGGCAATTTGATTGCGGCCAATGATAAGTTCTGCCGCAAGTGCGGCTATTCGACCTCCAATTTGTCGCTGACCGGCCGGACCACGGCGGGCGGCATCGAAACCCAGACCCTTGAGCAGCGCCTTAAAATCGGGGTCGGCACCAAGCTGGGCGACAAAGGCCGTTACAACATCACCCGCCAGATTGGCAGCGGCGGTATGGGCGCGGTCTTTTTGGCCGAGGATACTGTCCTCAAGCGTAAAGTGGTTATCAAAGCCCTTTTGCAGTCTGACGACCCCGACCTGGTGCAGGCCAGTATCAAAGAACGCGAATTTCTGGCCGCCATCAAGCACCCGAACGTTGTCCAGATTTACGACTTTTTGCAGATTGATACGGACGGCTACATCGTTATGGAGTTCGTCAACGGCAAAACGCTGTTCGCCCTGATGGAAGAACGCGGCCAGCCGTTCGCGCCTGACGAAGCTATTCGCTATATCCTGGGAATTTTGCCTGCTTTCGCCTACATGCACCGCCTGGGCCTGGTCTATTGCGACTTTAAACCGCAAAATATTATGTTGGAAGACCATAAAGACGGCACCAAAGGGGTCAAGCTGATTGACCTGGGAACGGTTATAAAGTACGAGAAAAATCCCCCGGCAGTCTACGGCACCCAGGGTTTTTACGCCCCGGAAGCGGTTAAGAGTCCTTCGCCCGAAACCGACCTGTATACAATTGCCCGTTCCCTGGCCTATATGGTCAGCCTGATGGACCTTGACCGGCCCCAGTTCGGCATGCCACCCGCCGAGCATTACCGCATCTTCCGGGATAACCCGGTGTTGTACCGTTTCCTGGTCAAAGCGACTAACCCGGTTGCCGCCAAACGCTTCACGACGGTTGAGGCGATGGCGGACCAGTTGGAAGGGGTCTTGCGGGCCGTGGCGGGGGGCACGCCCGGTATCCCGGTTTCCAGCAAGCTTTTCGACAGCAGCGCCCTCGCGACCGGCAAGCTCGGCACCAAAGAATTGGCCGGGCTTGATAGTACGGACAAGGCTTACGACCTTTTGAAACAGGGCGACATCGCTCTGCGGGCCGGGCAGTCCGGCACGGCTCTCGGCTTTTATAACCAGGCGGTCGGCGTAAACCCGAACAGCGGGGACGCTCACCTGCGGCTGGCCGAGTTCTATATGGAACGCGACCAGTTTACCCAGGCTCTGGCTGAAATTACTCGCGTCCAGAAGCTTGACCCGAACAATTGGAAGATTGCCTGGTACACCGGTCGTCTTCTGGAAGCCCAGGGCAATTTGCCCGCCGCCCTCGATCAGTACCGCGACCTTATGCAGGATTTGCCGGGTGAAATTCCGCCCTTGCTGGCCCTGGCCCGGGTCTATTCTAAACTGGGCAACCAGAAGGAAGCGGTGGAAATCTATAATCTCGTGGCGAAAGCCAGCCCGGATAATACCGATGCGCTGTTCGGCTCGGCAGGCGGCCTGATTGCCCAGCAGCAATTCAAGACTGCCGCCGATACGCTTGCCCGGGTCAGCGAAAGCAGCGCCCGTTACCTGGATGCCCAGCAAGCTATTTCGGACCTTTATCTTTATGAGAAGCCCCAGCTTGAACCCGACGACCTGACAGAGGTCTCGAAGGCTCTACGGAACTTGCAGACGCGGGGAGTTGAATCAACGCACTATTTGCTGGCGAAAGCGGACTTCTACCGCAGAGCTACCGAACTGGCCGGTCAAAACGCCCTGCCGCCCCGGTTCACTCTCCCTGAACAGGACCCGGACCAGGCAGGACAGCCTGTCCTGCCTCGCCGCCAACTGGCCGAGCTGGCGGAAGATAGCTACGACAGGTATCTTAAACGCTTGCCCGCTCAGGACCCTGAACGGGAGAAAATAGTACGCCAGAAGTTTAAAGTTGCCCCCTGGCGGTTGTTTTAACCAATAAAGGAGTCATTCGATGTTCGATGTTTCCGCTTACCAGAATCCTTATTTGCGCGAAGGCGACACCAGGTTACAGTCGGTCCTCTCGATAAACCTGGCTTCGGTCAACCTGCAAGCCCAGCCTGTGCCGCTGGCCCTGGGTATCGTGATTGACCGCAGCGGCTCGATGGAAGGCCAGAAAATTGAAGCGGCCAAAGACGCCGCTATCCGGGTCATCCAGGCCGCCGACGATTCAACCGCTTTTATGGTGGTAACTTTTAACGAAATCGCCAGCGTCATTGTGCCACCCTGCGCCGCTACACCCGACAACAAACAGCGGGCCGTCCAGGCTGTCCGGGCCATCTACAGCAACGGCGGCACCTGTATGTCTACCGGCCTGCAGGCGGTCGCCCGCGAGATGGTTTCAGCCCAGGGCCGCGTCCGCAAAATCCTCTTTTTGACTGACGGTAAAAACGAGGGTGAAAAACGAACCATGCTTGACCGGGCAGTCCAGAACTGCAAACAGTCCCAGGTCGAAGTCAGCGCCTGGGGCATCGGCACCGACTGGGACGAGGACGAGTTGCGCTATATTGCCCAGAATACTAACGGTGACGCCGATATTATCCCGTCGCCCGACCAGGTAGCGGGGGCTTTCTCGACCGCCTTCTCTCAGTTCAAGAATACGGCCCTGACCAACGTAAAGCTGAATTTATGGACCCCCCAGGGGGTGACCGTTAAGTCCGTCCAGCAGGTCTTCCCCAGCCTTAACCCGCTGACCCTTACACCTGACCCGAACAACCCGCGTATGCAGCAGGCGACGCTCGGCTCGTGGGCGCAGGGCGACCAGCGTGATTACTTGATTGACCTGATAGTCCCGGCTTACCAGCCCGGCCAGCAGTTTTTGATGGCCCGGCCCAGCCTGATTTTCACCGGGGCCGGGCGCGGTGAGGAAGAGGAAAAGACCGACCGCAAAGCCTGGGTCTTTGCCCAGTGGACCACTGACCTGCAACTGGCCGCCCAGATTGACCACCACGTCGCGCACTACACCAACCAGGAAGAGTTGAGCCAGAATATCCGCGAAGGTCAGGCCGCCCTGGCTTCCGGCGATAATGAGCGAGCTACCCGCATGCTGGGCCGGGCTTTGCAACTCAGCCAGCAGACCGGCAACGAAAACATGACCCGCATGCTCAATAAACTGGTTGTTAAAGATTCGAGCGGCACTGTCCGGCTGAACAAGAACGCCAGCGAGGTCGAGCGCAAGACCATCGCTATTAATAGCGGTAAGACGACCCGGTTGAAATAGGGGCAAAAGTGAGCCAGGAGCTTTGTTAGTGTAACTTAAGCAGGATGTATAAGGGTTAAATTTTGTTTACCACAGGAAAGGAGGGCGGCTTCCATAACAGGGGACGCCGCTAAATCATGACCATTACCTGTCCTCAATGCAAGCATCAGAACCCGGATGATGCGGAGTTTTGCGAAAATTGCGGCGCTCAGTTGCCGGTCCCGGCCCCGGTTGGCACTGCCCCTAATCCGGTCGGGTTCGCCAGTGGCGGCGGTTCGACCCTCGGTTCGGTCCCGCCGGGCAGCGGCTCGCTAAACCAGTTGATTTGCCCGACCTGCCGCGCTCCCCTGGCTGTCGGGGACGAATTTTGTTTCAATTGCGGCACCGATGTCCGGAATCTTACTGGCCCGGCCCAGGGCGGCCCAGCGCAAGCCAACCCTGCTGCCTCGAACGGCGGCGTAGACCCCATGGCGGCTACCATGACTTCCGCTCCTCAACAGCCGCAACAGGCGGGCATGAAAGACGATGATATTGACCGTGCCCTGGCTGACCTGGACAAAGGCGCTGTCCCGGCCAGCGACCCTTCCAACTCCCCGACAATGGTCGGTCCTATCCTTGTCCAGACGCCGCCTCCAATATCCAGCACCGGCCCGGAAGCCCAGCCGTTTAACTCGCAGGGGCAGCCTGTCGTCCCGCCTGTTCCGGCTCAGACCAGCGGTGGTTCGGTCCCGGTCCAGCCCGGGCCGCAGGGTGGGGTGGCTGGCAACGCCTTCGGCACTCCCGCGAACCTGCCGCCGGTCGCTCCCAGCGTTGCCCCGTCCGTCCCTGGTATTCCTGTTCAAAGCGGGCGGACCGGCGGCGCGTTGACCCTCTATATTACCGGTCCTTATGGTGACGAAACTGTAGAGTGGAAGGGTGCCGAGATTCTCCTGGGCCGCAACGACGCCAGGACGCGGGTCTTCCCGGAAGTTAACCTGGATGATAACGCGGCCTCCCGGCGGCACCTTTCAGTCTGGAAGGATGACGCTGACGGCCAGTATTACGCCCAGGACCTTGAAAGCGCCAATGGCACTTTGCTTAACGGGCGCGACCTGAAACCAGGCGAACCCACCTTACTTAACAATGGCGATGTGCTGAAAATCGGCACTCGCTATTCGATAAAGGTACAGATTAGCTAACTACTGATGAGCAATTTTGGCGATTTTTTGTCGGGTAGCAAAGAAGCAAAAATGCGGGCGGAAGCGGTGACCCGGCGCCGGACGGCAGCGGCGGCCCTGACCACCGATATTGACCTTGAGTTGCAGGACTTACAGGTGAGCCTGCAACTTGATTCTAAAGAGTTTAACTCCACCGACGCTGATATGGTCAATTTCAAGCGTTACCTGGACCGGGCGCAATCAATTATGGCTCAAATCTACAACGATGTGAACCTGATTGCCGACCACCCGGTGCCGGAGCGCATTACCGACCAGCAGGCTTATGAGTATGTCCAACCGGCCCTGCGCATCGAATCTCGCGCTAACGAAGTGCGGCGCTGGCTGGCCGAAGCCGCCAAATACCGGGACGCTCTCAGCAAACCTCGCGAGGAAGCCGCCGAAAAAATAGAGGCTGCCGAAGGACAGCGTTTGCAGGCTGAACAAGCCCTGGCTAATTCCCGTGAGGTGGCCGACCGCTTGAAAGCCGCCTATGCCGAAAACTATCCCCAGGTCGAGGCTGCCCTGGCGACAGCTTCTAGCGAAGTGATGGCCGCCAGCCAGATGGTCATTTCGGCCCGGTTGGCGCTTGGCCGCAAGTCCTGGCGCGAAGCTTTCGACCTGGCTCGCCGTTCCTCGACCCTGTTCGATTCGGCGTCCGCCAAGTTCCAGCTTATCCAGAACGCCGCCCAGGATTACGGTCAGGCTGCCCGGGACGCCGATGATGCCCTGGCCCTGGCCCTTCGCAAACTGAACGAAATGCGCCCGTTCTTTAACGAACAGGCCCACCTCGTCAATTCCGACCCCGCTTTCTACCTGAGTCCGGTAGTGCAGCGCATCGGTGAAGCGCGCCGGGCTTACAAAGGGATGCCGCCGCAACCGCCGCAGTACGTCACGGCCTTACGGCTGGCCCGCGAATCTCTCATCCTCCTGGAACAGGCCCAGGACCGCCTGAGCCAGGAAGTCCAGCGCCTTCAACAAAGCCGCCTCGATGCCAGGGAAAACCTGACTGCCTTAAATGAATGTGTCCAGAACCTGCGTTATACCATTAACTCCCAGCGGAGCGTCCCGGTAAGGGCTAAAGAGCTTTACGAAAAGGCCCGCCAGGAACGCGACAAAATTTATCCTCGCGAAAAAGAAATTGACCAGTTAACCGTGCCGCAACTGGTTGAACTGGTCGCTACCGCTAAACTTGCTCTTCAAAACGCTCGTGAAGGACTGACCCTGGTCAGCTAATAAATTAAATAAAGAGGTTAAAGAAAACCTAGTATTTCTTATTTTCTATTTCAATAACCCGGCGCAAGGTGGTTTCAAGCTCTTTTAAGGTGTACGGCTTGGTCAGGACGGCCTGGAACCCGTACCTGTGGTAATAGGCCATTACAGAGTCGTCGGAGTAGCCGCTGGATGCCACCGCCTTGATAGCCGGGTCCAGTTCGAGCAAGTGGCGAATGGCCTCTTTGCCGCCCATGCCGCCTACAATCGTGAGGTCCATCAGAACAATCTCAAAGGGTGTGCCAGCCTCCTGGGCCAGCCTGTAACACTCAATTGCGGCCTGACCATCCCGGCAAGCTACCACCTCATAACCAAGACATTCCAACATCTCGCTAACGGCGGCCCGGATGGCTGGCTCATCATCCATTAGAAGCACTTTTCCCTGTACCACAGCCACTTTGAACTCCTTTTAGCAGCCTGTAACCCGTTTCTTGCTTAGCGGGTGCAGTAGCCTACCAGTTTAAAAGTCAAATTTTAACCTGTTAACTATCATTACCTTATTTTACCATATTCCATGCGGGTTTAAATATAACTCCTCCAAATGACAAAGGCCAGGCCTTTTTTCTGTTTACTCTGAATTGTGGCAAAATCCCGTTTGCAGCGGGAGGAATCAAAAAGCAGTTACCAGGAGAAATACCTGGTAACTGCTTTCTTTATTAAATCTTACTCTTTATAAGCAAACGTTAAAAGTTTACCCTATGCCATCAACTCGTCGAGCAGCTTGTTAAAAGTTTCTTTCGAGGGCCGCAGCTTCTCTTCCGGCAAACTTGCCAGGGCTGTCCGGGGCAGGTTATGGACTTCCTGCAGCGTCTGGCGGGTCTGGTTAATGTAGAGCAACCCGGTAATGAACTCCTGCTTGGCATGGGCTTCTTCCAGCAGTTTCATAGCCTGGGCGCGGCTGGTCGGATCATAATCTTCACCCAGTTTACGCAGTTGAATGACCGATCCGTTGTGCAACTGAACAATCTGGGTTGTCCCCGGGTCGTAATCGACCTGGATTTCTTCTTTACGCTCGATAAAGCTGATATCGTGAATCCGCTCCTCGTGGGCCTTGCCGTAGGGATAGCTCTTGGTGGACTCTTCGTGGTTGTTAAAAGTTACGCAGGGGCTGATAATATCTAGCACCGCCGTTCCATTGTAGGATAGGGCCGCCTTGAGCAGTTCGCGGACCTGCTTGGCATCCCCGGCGAACGAACGCGCCACGAAACCGCAGTCCGAAGCGACCGCTTCCAGGCACAGGTCAATCGGGGTTAGCTCGTTGGTTCCGGCATACTTCAGCTTCTGGCCCAGGTCAGCCGTCGCCGAAAACTGGCCTTTGGTCAGGCCGTAAACGCCGTTGTTCTCGATGATATAGACCATCGGGAGGTTGCGGCGCAGCAGGTGTTTGTACTGGCCCAGGCCGATACTGCCCGTATCACCGTCACCGCTGACACCAATCGCTTTTAGCTCGCGGTTCGCCAGCATCGCCCCGGTTGTTACCGAGGGCATGCGTCCGTGCAACGCGTTGAAGCCGTGCGACCGGCTCATGAAGTAAGCGGGGGACTTGCTCGAACAGCCAATGCCGCTCATCTTAACAAGTTGTTGGGGGTTAATCGAAAGCTCCCAGCAGACATTTATAATCTGACTGGTAATCGAGTCGTGACCGCAGCCGGCGCAAAGGGTCGAGGGGCTGCCTTTGTATTCCAGTTTATCCATACCCAGCCGGTTCAGTTTATTGTTGCCGGGTTTTACATCAGTGGTCATTGATTAATACTCCTTCGCCCATCTTTGGGTCGTCATTGGGTCAGGTCTGGCCGGGCCGGTTAGTGTCAAACCGGCGCAGCCTGTAAATACCGGGTGGTTAAGCTTTGGCCTCGCCCTGTTTAACTCTAGCGGCGATAAAATGGGCCGTTAAAGGGAGACCGTCGCATTTGTTGGTCGCAATCAGGCGCGTGGCGTATTCGGGCGCGTGTAGTTGCAAGAGCGACCGCATCTGGGCGTCGTAATTAAGTTCTACCACGTACACGTGGTCGTACTTGCCGATAAATTGGCGAGTGGTTTCTTCCAGCGGTAGAGCCTTCACCCGTAAATAGCTGGTCTCGATACCGGCTTCACGCAACTGGTTGCGGGCTTCAACTACTGCCGGGTCCGCCGAGCCGTAGGAGATAATTCCTACCTTCGCGCCTGCTTTTTCATCCACTGCCGGTGGTGGCACCAGCGTTCGGGCCGTATCGTGTTTCTGAGCCAGCCGGGCCAGGTTGTGTTCCCAGTCGTCCGGGCGTTCGCTGTATACAGCCTGCGTGTTGTGGCCGGTGCCGCGAGTGAAGTAGGCCGCCGCCGGGTGGTTGTTGCCCGGCAGGGTGCGGTAGGCGATGCCGTCACCGTCCACGTCCTGGTAGCGGCCCCACTTGCCCTGTAGCTCTTTAAGCTGGGCGGCGGTCAGCACCTTGCCCCGGTCCATCGGCTCGGGTGGGTATTCGAACTGGTCGGTCATCCACAAATTCATGCCTAGGTCCAGGTCGCTAAGGACAAAGACCGGCGTCTGGAGCCGTTCAGCCAGGTCAAAGGCCCGCCAGCCAAACTCGAAACACTCTTTCATGTTCGAAGGCAGTAAGCAGATGTTCTTGGTATCACCGTGACCGAGGAAGTAGGTTTTTAGCACATCGCCCTGTGAAACGCGGGTCGGCAGGCCGGTACTTGGCCCCATCCGCATAATGTCCCAGAAAACGCCCGGAATTTCGGCGAAATAGCCCAGGCCTATAAACTCAGTCATGAGCGAAATGCCCGGCCCGGAGGTCGCGGTCATCGAACGCGCTCCGGCCCACCCTGCTCCCAGCACCATCCCGGCGGCCGCCAGTTCGTCCTCGGCCTGCACGACCGCATAACTCGTCTTGCCATTCTCGTCTTCGGGCCTCAGTTCCGGCAGATAATCGTTCAGCGCGTCTACCAGGCTGGTTGAAGGCGTAATCGGATACCACGAAACAAAGCTGACCCCGCCAAAAATCGCCCCTAACGCGCCCGCACTGTTGCCGTCAATCATAAATTTCCCGGCATTCGCGTCCATCCGCTCGACCCGGTAGGGGTCTTGCTTGGGCAGATTGGCCCGGACAAATTCGGCGGCTTTGTTGACCATGTTGTAGTTGATTTCGACCGGTTTGGCTTTCCCTTTGAAGTGCATTTGAAGGGCGGCCTTAATCTGCTCCGGCTCGATGGCGAGCAGTTCCATAATTGCGCCCACGTAGGCCATATTGGCGATATAATCGCGCAATTTCACGTCCACGTTCGCTTCTTTAACCATCTGCTTGACGGGCAGGGCGTAGAAAGTTATGTCGGAGCGGTTGGCCTTGTCCTTAAAGTCAATATCCTGCGGGTGGATACAGACCGCGCCTTCTTTAAGCGATTCCAAATCGGCGTCGGCGGTCTGGACGTTGAAAGCCACCAGGATTTCGGTGGCGTCGCGCCGGGCGGTGTAACCGTCTTTGTTGACCCGGATGGTATACCAGGTCGGCAGGCCTGAAATATTGGAAGGGAAAATATTTTTGCCGGTAACCGGAATACCCATTTTAAAGAGCGCCCGGATAATAGTCGCGTTCGCGGTCTGGCTGCCGGAACCGTTTACCGTGGCGACGTTAATAGTAAAATCATTAACAATGGGCGGCCGGTTGGGCCGGTTGGATTGTTCTAAAGGTTGCTCAATAGTGATGCTCATAAGATACTATTCTACCTCCTTGTAGGATAAAAAGCCGGAATCTACGGAAAGGTGGCGGACCCGGTTCGCTCTGCCTGGTCTGCCAGCCGGCCTTGATTTTAGCCTGGCGTTAATTCATCTCGAGGATTGATATCCGGGTTTTTATCGCTGGGTTTCTCGTCGCCGGTTACCACGGCTGGCCCGCTGACCGGGGGCATAATTGGAGTAACATTTTCCTCGGTCGCTCCCATGTAACTCTGGGTTGCGTCACCCGACCGGGCCGGTTCCACCGGGCTGCCCTGGTGGGTAACGTCTTCCTGGTCAAGCTCATCACGGACACCGGTGGGCTGAGTTTCAGGGGAAGTCGGGGTGGGGTTGTCGTTATTTTGGGTCATTACACTCTACCTTTTTCATTTTGTGTTAGTAGATTTAGCGCCGTTGCTTTTCTGCTCTCACTATATTTAGTTATGAAAGATGAAATGACTTTACCGCCGAATAAGATTTTTGGGTCAGGAAACATTTCACGGATCATCCCGCTAATAATATCACAGGTGAAAGCGAAAATGCACTCAAAAAGGCGCTGGCAAAGCATAGAAAAAATTTAGAGTACCTATTGTTTCTTAATATTATACGGCGGGCCTATAGCCTTGTTTAACACAACTTATCCCTGGCACTCGTTTTGATACAACCTGTTATGGTATAATTTCGAGGTAAATAAATTAAAAATCAACTTGAAATAGGTCTAAAAGGGTAATCTGGAAACTGCCAGTAGAAGAAAAGTGTGAAATCAAAAGCTGTGGGAACTCGATGCTGCAGCAGCTTTTACGCCCGATTTACCCGTTTTATTCGAGGATAACAATTGTATGAATGACCTGGAATCCTTTTATGGCCCTAATGCGGGGTATGTGCTGGAGCTTTACGACCGCTACCGCCAAGACCCTTCCTCAATAGATGCTGAGACCAGGGCTTTTTTCGAACAACATGCCGCCGAGATAGACGCTCTCCTGACAGGCCAGGATCCCACTGCCTCAACCCGGGCTGCCGCCCCGGCAGGCGCTTCCGAAGCGAATAATTTGCAGATCGGCCACGTGGTTGCCGCGACCTTCCTGGCAAACGCTATCCGGGCGCGGGGCCACCTGGGCGCGCACCTGGACCCGCTCGGAAGTCCGCCGATGGGCGACCCGGCCTTGCTATCCGAAACTCATGGCATTTCCGAAGCCGACCTGGCTAATTTACCGGCCAGCATCATAGGCGGTCACGCCGCCGAACACGCTGAGAACGCGGCGGTCGCCATCCAGCGCCTGCGTGATATGTACTCCGGCACTATCAGCTACCAGTTTGACCAGGTGAAAAGTCCCAGAGAACGCTACTGGCTGCGTGATGCGGTCGGCCTGCGCCTGTTCCAGAAAGAACTGAAACCGAACGCTGCCCGCGCCCAGTTGAAGCGCCTTTCAGAGGTTGAAGCCTTCGAGCGCTACCTGCACACGACCTTCCCGGCCCAGAAGCGGTTTTCCCTGGAAGGCAACGATACGCTCGTCCCGATGCTCGATGAAATTATTAACGGCGCTACTGAAACCGGTACGAAGCAGGTGATGATTGGCATGGCTCACCGTGGCCGCCTTAACGTCCTGGCGCACGTCCTTAATAAGCCTTACGCCAAGATTCTGGCAGAGTTTTCCCACGCCAAGCACGACGGCCAGGACGAACCGGTGATAGACCAGGATTGGAGCGGCGACGTTAAATATCATCTCGGCGCGGAAACCGTCCATAAAAATGAAATGACCGGCCAGGAAATAAAGGTCTTGCTGGCCCCGAACCCCAGCCACCTGGAATACGTCAACCCGGTCATCCAGGGCATGACGCGGGCGGCTCAGGAGACGCGCTCCCAGGCCGGAGCGCCCCTCCAGAACTTTGACGAAGGGCTTGCAGTCGTCATTCATGGCGACGCGGCTTTCCCCGGTGAAGGTATTGTGGCCGAAACCTTGAACCTCTGGAACTTACGCGGCTATACTGTCGGCGGCACCATCCACATCATTGTCAACAATCAGATTGGTTTCACGACCGAGCCGGAAGACGACCGCTCGACCACCTTCGCGAGCGACCTGGCAAGGGGCTTCGAAATTCCTCTTTTGCATGTTAACGGTGACGATACGGAGGCCTGTCTGGCGGCGGCGCGGCTGGCGAAAGCTTATCGAGACACCTTCCATAAGGACATTTTGATTGACCTGGTGGGGTATCGGCGCTGGGGCCATAACGAAGGTGACGAACCAAACTTTACCCAGCCGCAGATGTATGACACCATTCGGAACCACCCGACCGTCCGCGAGATTTACGCCAGTTTCCTCGAACAGAGGGGCATGGTTTCCAAAGAGGAAGCCGACGCCATGCTCAAGGAGGCTATGGCAGCCTTGGACCGGGCTAAAAAGGACGCTGACAGCGGTAACTTTCCGGTGGACCCGGATGAGCCGGACGAACTTGATGACGAAGAGGCGGACTACACGAACGACGGCAAACTGGCCCGCAACACTCCGCCGAACGTACCCAACAGCGAGCTATTAGCTCTGAACCAGGCTCTGTTACAATGGCCGCAGGGTTTCAACCTGAACTACAAGCTTTCCCGGTTGTTGCAGCGGCGGGGCACGGCTACCGGGCCGGAAGGGGGCATTGACTGGGGGCACGCCGAAGCCCTGGCGTTTGCCTCAATCCTGGCGGACGGCACGGCTATCCGGTTAAGCGGGCAGGACGCTGAACGGGGCACTTTTAGCCACCGCCACGCCGTGCTGCACGACCAGAAGACCGGCGAGACTTTTATTCCGCTCCAGCACCTGCCGCAGGCTGAAGCCTCTTTCGCCATCTACAACAGCCCGATTTCGGAGTCAGCCGTGATGGGTTTTGAGTACGGCTACAGCGTCGAGGCCGAGGACGCACTGGTAATCTGGGAGGCCCAGTTTGGTGATTTTGCTAACGTGGCCCAGGTCATAATAGACCAGTTTGTAAGCTCGGGCCGGACGAAGTGGCGACAGGAATCAGGCCTGGTGCTGCTGCTGCCGCACGGTTATGAGGGGGCGGGGCCGGAACATTCCAGCGCCCGGCTCGAACGCTACCTGGCTCTTTCCGCCGGGGAAAACTGGCGGATAGCGAACTGCTCAACGGCGGCCCAATTCTTCCACTTGCTGCGGCGGCAGGCGTTTGAAATCAAACGCGACCCGCGCCCGCTTGTTGTTATGACGCCAAAGAGTCTTTTGCGCAACCCGCACGCCGGGGCGACTTTCCAGGAGTTGACGCAGGGCACTTTCCGCCCGGTGATTGACGACGACCAGGCGCTGGCGAACCCGACCAGTATCCGGCGAGTGGTCCTCTGCACGGGCAAGGTTTCGATAGACCTGCTGGCGAGTGACAAACGGGCTACCGCGGAAGACGTGGGGATTGTGCGGGTCGAACTGCTTTACCCCTTCCCGGGGGAAGAATTGCAGCGGGTCTTTGCCAACTATCCGAACCTGCGCGAAGTTTTATGGGTCCAGGAAGAACCCCGCAATATGGGGGCGTGGCGGTATATGCTGCCGAAGCTGACCGGGATTTTGCCGGAAAATGCTACGCTTGATGTGATTGCCCGGCCCGAACGCTCGACCCCGGCGACCGGTTTTATGGAACGGTTCCAGCAAGAACAGGAACAAATTATTGCAAGAGCGCTTCGCTCTCCCATTTTAGAATATGGAGGCATACATGGGCATTGAGATTCGCGTCCCGGCGCTGGGCGAATCCATCGTTGATGCAGTGGTGGCGCGATGGTTGAAAAAAGAAGGCGATACGGTGCAGCAGGACGAAACGCTGGTCGAACTCGAAACCGACAAGGTTAACGTGGAAGTCCCGGCCCCGCAGAGCGGTGTGCTGCAAAAGATTCTACACGAGGAAGGGGATACGGTCGCGGTCGGTGAAACGCTGGCGAACATGGGTGATAGCTCGGACCAGCCCGCCGCGCAACCGTCAGGCCAGCCTGCCTCAGGCCAGCCTGCAGGCCAGCCTGTTAATTCCGCTCCGGCACAGGCAGCGCCTGCCCCGGACTTTAAAAATTCTGACGGCGGCGCGGCGATTACGGATAGGGCCGAGGCCGGCAACAACTGGGGCGGCGGTCCGGCGGGTTCACTGGCGCAGCCTAACGGCCAGCACAACGGACCGCTGGCGACCCCGGTGGCGAAACGGGTGGCGGCTGAACACAATATTGACCTGGGCCAGGTCAAGGGCAGCACTCTGGCCGGTCGGGTGACGAAAGACGATGTGCTGGGCTATGTCAATTCGGCGGCTGCACCAGGGCCGACCGCCGCGACCCAGGTTCCTGCAACTGCGCCAGCGCCAGTCCCGGCCCAGCCTAAAGCGGCCGCTTCCGGGCAGGCGACCACCGATAGCCGGGAGGAACGGGTCAGGCTTTCGCGCCGCCGCCAGACTATCGCTACGCGGTTGGTCGAGGCCCAGCACAACGCCGCTATGCTGACTACCTTTAACGAGGTAGATATGACGGGCATTATGGAAGTGCGCTCCCGGCGCAAAGAGGCTTTTAAGGAGCGCAACCAGGTTTCGCTGGGGTTCATGTCGTTCTTCACGAAGGCGGTTATCGGGGCGCTTAAGTCTTTCCCGGTCCTTAACGCTGAAATCCAGGGCAGCGATATGATTTTAAAACGCCACTACGATATCGGGATTGCGGTAGGGGCGGAAGAAGGTCTGGTGGTGCCGGTGGTGCGCGACGCCGACCGCAAGAGTTTTGCTCAGATTGAGCGTGAAATTTCGGACCTGGCGAAGAAGGCCCGCAGCAATTCGCTGGCGCTTTCGGACTTGCAGGGCGGCACTTTCACCATTACGAACGGCGGGGTCTTTGGATCGCTGCTTTCCACGCCGATTTTGAACGCGCCGCAGGTGGGTATCCTGGGGATGCACAAAATCCAGGAGCGGCCGGTCGCCATCAAAGGGCAGGTGGTTATCCGGCCGATGATGTATGTGGCGCTGTCTTACGACCACCGGATTGTGGATGGGAGCGGGGCGGTCCAGTTTCTGGTGCGGGTTAAAGAGTTGTTGGAAGACCCGGAAGCGCTGCTTCTGGAAGGTTAATCTTTCCGGATAAATCAAATAATAAAAAGCCCTGGCAATTAATGTTCAGGGCATTTTAATTATGAGAATAACTTAGGGAGCTAGTTCCGCCGGAGAGTTAAAATTGCCGGAATACGGTCAAACATCATGATGGTAAGGGGCAGGGTTACAATTAAAATCGCGAGGGAGTAGGCAAGCGCAATCCAAAGGCCACTCAACCAGGAGCCGATAAAAATGAAATAAACTGCCCGTAACAGCATATTATGCTGGGGCCGGGTGCCGTTGGTAATTACGACCTGGCTGGAAGAGTTGTAGGAGACCTGCGTCTGGATAGTGGGTGGTCGCAAGGTTAGCACTCCCGGCAAGCGGTTCAGCATAAGTAACCCGATGGGCAAACCAAGAACAGTAAGACACAAACTATAACCAATGAATGCCCAGATAGCGGCTAACCACCAGCCAATAAAAACAAACCATAGCGCCCGGACCGGAAAACTCGGGCCAGCTTTGACGTTATTGTTAATAATAA
>CADDZM010000090.1 GCA_902812345.1 Chloroflexota bacterium
GCAGTAATCCACGGGTAGTCAAGCAAAAGATGAGTAATTTCAAGCTAAAAAGAGCCGAACATCAGGCTTATTACCGGCGAGATGGTTGTTTCGCCCAGGTCATTGCCGTTATTTAAAAGGTATTGGGCTTAAACCACTACAAAACTGCCCTTAAGCTCAATGTTAACCGGATTATGTTTAGCCAGGTAATTTTTGAGCACCTCGATTGTATGCAAAGACGTATCGTGATGATCGCTTCCGAACTTGCGGGGTACGCCCTGTTCCGTGATATAAGCTGTACTATAAACCCGGTTGGGTTTAACCTCTTCGTTGCCCACAAAGATTTGCTGGATACGCTGACCCTTCGGATTTTCCAGTTTGAAATAGACTTCCAGACCTGTTCCCCGTTTGACATAGCCCCCCAACTGGTTATAGGGATCGGGTGCAAAAGTGCGTTCCAGGTTCTCCTCGATCATTTCAATCAGTTCAGATCCCCTGAGGTTAGTCATGGAGATAACCGGGTCCATAGGAACCATATTATAGAGCTGGTTAAGAGTTATATTCCCTGGCGCTATCGGGGCGCCGAAGCGCCAACCGTTCGAGAAGGCCAGCTCGGCTCTGGTACTTTCTACCACCGCGGACAGCAAAAGAGTATCAAAAGTAGACTCAAGGCAGGTATTGCGGTCAAGAGGGGTGGCGGTCCGCCCGACAATTTCAGCCAGGTATTCCCGGTAAGGTTGCATCGTTTCGGCGACCATCGTTTCAATTTCCTTATCCGGGGTAACCGAGGGTGTTACTTCGATCAGCTGGTGGCGGAAGTCGCTTATTCGCCCATCTTCGACTGTGAGGTCCAACCTCCCTAAAAAGGAACCCTGCGAGCCGGACTGAATAACGATTGTCTGCCCTACCATAGCAGGCCGGTACAACCGGTTGTGAGTATGACCGCTCAAGCAAACATCTATACCGCTAACCTCGGATAGGAGTTTAAGATCCTGGGGGAAGCCGAGATGAGAGAGTTGAATAACCAGGTCCACCCGCTCGTGGTCACGAAGTTTCGCCACCAGTTCAGTTAACTCCTCTTTACCAATCCCAAAGGAGAGGCCTTCGCTGAAGGAGGGCGGCATTGTTTTATCCACTATATTGGAGGCGCTACCGATGATACCCAGCCTGAGTCCGCCAACTTCTACAATTATATAAGGTTGAAAAAAGTAGTCGCCGGTCTCTTTATCACGGACATTGCAGGCCAGCATAGGATAATTTAACTCGGCGGCGCGTTCCTTGAAAACTCTGGGTCCATAAGCGAATTCCCAGTGAGCCGTCATAGCCGAAAGACCCAGCGAGTTGAGAACCGGCACCAGGGCCTGGCCTTTGGTCTTGACTGCGGGATAAGTTCCGTGAAGGGTATCTCCGCTGTCAGCCATCAGAAAGTGGCCCTGGCTTTCGCTGCGAATCTGTTTAACCAGTGCGGCAATCCTGGAAACCCCTCCGGCAGGCCGGTAAACAGCCTGGTTGCCCTGCCGGAAATGTTCCAGGTGCTGTTCCAGGTAACCGTGTAAATCGTTCATCTGAACCAGGGTTAAATTCAAATCGGTCATAGAGCCTTTCACTTCAGTTATGAACCGCTGGCTTCCACCAGCCGTTTTCCTTTGAGAAGTTGATCCATAAGTATCTGGCGGGTAATTTGACAGGCCTCCGTAATCGCAGGGTACGCTATTCGGTAATACACCGTAGTGGCATAGGGTCTGGTCGTTACTAAACCGGCCTGGCGCAGTACGGCCAGATGCTGTGAAACATTAGCCTGTCGCAACCCGGTCGCTTTTACCAGTTCGGTGACAGTGCGTTCTCCATCCTTAAGGGTTTCAATTATTTCAAGCCTGGTAGGTTCAGCCATGGTCCGGCAAATTTCAGCTTGCAGGCGGTATATTTCTTTGTTTTGTGCCTGTTTTTGTCTTTGATCTTGATCTTGATCTCGTTCTTGTTTTTTATCCTGAGCATGCCCGTATCCTTCTTCTTCTTGAGCGTGCAGCCGAGTGTGCACGGGATTTTTATTCTCAGCTTCAGGTGAAATAGGTTCGGTATGTAACGCTGACTTTTCGTCTGGTGGTATCATTTTGCCTTTCCCTTTATTGTCAGTCTGTCTGTCTGACTTTCATTAATCCTTTATGCATATATTCGTTAATAAGAATATTATAACATATATTGAGAAGTTATCTACCTCAAAAATCTGTAACCGTTCTGTAATCGTTAAGTTAGGATTATCTGGGTTACGTCCAACTTCCTTTACTTCGCAAAACCGGATTTGACAACCACTGACAGATAACGTATATTCGTATATACGAATATAGATAAAGGATTAGTTTTGCAAATTAGCTATAAATCATCATATAAAAATGGGAGTATTTTTGAAATTTAAGCCTGAGTAAAGAGCTAGATTATGTTTAATTTTATGATGATCTATAGATATTTAGCTGTTAAATCAAGAGCAAGATATTTAAATGGTTATTGCCAAGACTTATAAATACTGCCTGGAAAAGCCAAAAGAGCAATAGAAAGGGATCTGAATGTTCGTCAAACAGTTTTATGTTCCCAGTCTGGGACATTATTCCTATCTCATAGGCGATACTAATTCTGGAGAAGCGCTGGTATTAGACCCCAAGCGAGATATAAATGATTACCTGGATACAGCTCAGGCCGAAGGCTTACGGATAAAATTCATTTTTGAAACGCATAATCACAACAATTATGTTTCAGGCAGCCGTGAACTGACCGCCGCAACCGGGGCGCCCCTGTTTGCCAGCACCGATAGCGGCATCCATCACGATTTTCAGCCGGTTAAAGAGGGAGACGAAATACAGGTCGGCGGCCTTAAAGTTACGGTTATGGCGACACCCGGCCACACCCCGGAACATGTCTCCTATACGGTTGCCGATACTTCCCGTACCGAGGAACCGGTCCTGATTCTGACCGGGGGCGACCTATTGGTTGGCTCGGTAGGGCGACCGGACTTGCTGGGTAAAGAGTTAGGCGAGAAGCTGGCCCCAAAGCTGTACGACAGCTTGCACAACAAGATTTTGAAACTGGAAGACTACGTCCAGGTGCTGCCAACTCACGGTGCCGGGTCAAGCTGCGGTAATAATATTTCGACCACCCGGACCAGCACTATTGGTTATGAGAAGCGCTTTAATGAAGCCCTTCAGCAGCCGGATGAAACTTCCTTTATTGAATTCGTTCTCAAGGACCAACCGGCCATTCCGGCTTACTACCGCCGGATGCGCCCGGTTAACCAGGATGGTCCAGCGGTGCTGGGCAATTTCCCAGGCCTCAAACCTCTTACTCCGGCTGAAGTTATAAACCTTATGGACGAAGGGTATCTCTTGATCGACACCCGCTCCCCGGCCTCTTTTGGTGGCGGTCACATTGAAGGTTCCTACAACATCGGCCAGGGCGGTTCCTTTACAACCTGGGTCGGCTCGGTAGTCGGTCTGGACAAGCCGTTAATATTCCTTCTAGCGGAAACTACTCCCCAGAATCTGAAAGAAATTGTAAATCAACTGGTCCGCATCGGTTACGAAAATGTGTTGTTCGGTTACCTGGTGGGCGGATTTGAAAGCTGGTTAGCCGCCGGTCTGCCGATTGTACATTTACCTCAAATCTCCGTAAAGGAGCTAGAAGCAGAATTAAAAGGAGCCGGGGCTGGCTCCCAGGCACAGAACCCGGACCGTCAAGTAAGAAATGTGCTAGATGTAAGAAGTGATATGGAATGGGCCGCCGGGCATATCGAAGGAGCGGTTCATGTACCAGGAGGCGAACTTGAGGCGAAGTTAGAGCAGGGTCAACTGACGCTGGAAAAAGCTCAATCCCTGGCGGTTATCTGCGGCAGCGGCTACCGCAGTAGCGTCGCGGCCAGTATTTTACAGCGCCACGGGTTCAGCGACCTGCAAAATACTATGGGCGGTATGTCAGCCTGGACAGCCGCTAAACTACCCACGGTAAAGTGAAACTTAAGGCCTCGGCCTAGAAATTTGGCTCGAATTACCTGGATAACTTAATGTAGGGCTTTTGTATGGGATAGTGCACTAACTAAATGTAGAACCTTAACCCATGCAAAAGGCGAAAAGAAGAAAGGAGTAAATAGAAACGCCAATGGAAAAACTTGAACGAAGCAATTACGGATTTGGCAAGACCCTGGCTATGCCTTTTCCCGAAGCCTTAGAACAGACTAAAGCGGCCCTTAAAGAACAGGGCTTTGGCATACTGAGCGAGATTGATCTCAAACAGACCATGAAAGAGAAACGGGGAATAGATTTTCGTAACTACGTGATTCTGGGAGCCTGCAACCCGCCCCTGGCTGAGCAAGCCCTGGCGGCAGAGCTTGAGATCGGCCTGCTACTACCGTGTAACGTGATCGTTTACGAACAGGACGGTGAAAGTGTCGTCAAAGCAGTAGACCCTGAAGCTGCCATGGGAAAAGTGAACAATAAAGGCCTGGAAGCGGTCGCCCGAGAGGCCAGCCTCCGGCTACAAAAAGCCCTTGCGGCATTACCGGCGCACAAGCCCACAGGCCGGAGTAGTTAAAAAGAAGAGATAGATAGTATATTCAAACTGGTAGTACACAACACACAGGAGTATTAATGTTTAACTTTTCTAAAATGGTAAACACTGGTTTAGAAAAGGGTTAGATACGGGCCATCTTAAACCTTTAGACGTCTAAAGACTAAAGGCTAAATAAAGCTGATAAGCGGCCTTAACAGTTAAACCGGTAAAAGGGGTAGGACTTTTTCGTTAATCTTTAGAGCCTTTGACCCTGGTGAAACCACCATTGTAAAAGCCGAGAACGTAAATTTATTTTGGATACTTTCATTGTGGCCCTGGTGGTAGGAGCCTGTACCGGGTTACTACTGGGGTTGGTTGGCGGCGGCGGATCGATCCTGACCGTCCCGGCCCTGATCTACCTTTTAGAACAACGCGTAGGACCGGCAACTACCATATCCCTGGCCGTGGTTGGGCTGAATGCCGCTTTTGGGGGCTTCCAGAAATACCGCCGTCAGCATGACTCAATCCGCCTGGATTATGCCCTTGCGCTGGCCCTGCTGGGTCTGGTGGGAACCCAGGCGGGTAACTGGCTGAATAAAACCCTGCCGGATCACGTGACGCTGGGCGGGTTCGCTCTACTCATGATTGTGGTAGCTATTTTGATGCTGCGCCCCCCCAAGTTTAAGGCGGGGGTGGCTGGAGAACTGGCTTCGGTGCGGACTCGCTGGCTGCGGGTAGGAATTATCGGGGTCGGTCTCGGATTCTTGACCGGCCTTTTTGGGGTGGGGGGAGGTTTTCTGATCGTCCCGGCTCTGGTTTTACTGCTCGATTTCCCGATGCGTTTTGCCACCGGCACTTCGCTCGTAGTAATCGCCCTGAATTCTCTCTCGGCCCTGGCCGGCCGCTGGCCGTTAACGGGGTTCGATGGAGGGCTGGCCCTGACCTTGATAGCAACCGGCCTGGCAGGAACCTGGGTAGGCAGTAAGTTTGCCGACCGCATTCCTGAAAAGACTTTGCGAAAAGTTTTCGCCTGGATGGTGATTGCCCTGGGTTTTTACATCGGCTGGCAAGCTCTCCATTAAAGAGGGGAGGCAGACTGCTAAGCCTTATAGACCGGTAGCTAGAACTGGTTCTATTTCATTTTAATAGTCTATTTTTGTTTTCTTTGTCGAAAGGCCCTGGAACCAGAAATAGTCTTTCAAAAAAATTAGAAAGTACAAAGGAGCGGGATAAATTGCCCAGGGGATTATCATTCAGCGAAGTAGAGCGCAAAATAGATGAGGGAAGGTCAAAACTTATAGATGTACGAACTGGCTTCGAATACCGCCGAGGATTTATTCCGGGGGCAAGTCTACTGCCTTTAACCAGGTTACTTTTCCACCCTCCCCCGGACGAATTATCCCGAACGCAACCCCTGATTTTATACTGCTCGCATGGACCCCGAAGTTTCATAGGCTCCCTTATTCTGAAAGCTCGTGGCTACCAGAGGGTAAGTTATCTGAAGGGCGGTCTATCCAGATGGCCCGGCGCGGTTGAAAAGTTGAAATGAAAAGTCCAGGGCAAATCCACAGAACGGTCAGGCAGTAGTCGTCACTCCAAAAACTAAAACAACTATCCTACCGCTAGCGATTAAAACGGCGGTAGTCCAGTGGTCTAAAAAGTAATGTAATGAGACCAGAGAAATTTAAGAACAAAGGAGAGATCATATAATGGGTATAATCAAGCTTTTAGGCAGCACTACCGGCCGCTGGATCAGGATTGGGCTGGGGTTAACCCTGCTATTGGTGGCTCTCAGTTCCTTCAGGTGTGGGGGGAAGCAAAAAGTGGGCTTTTTAACCGGCCCATTAGGGCTAGTGATGCTTTCCGCAGGCAGTTTTGACTTTTGCCTTCTAGGGCCGCTGGTAGGTCTGCCTCTCAACGGGAAAGAAGCCCGCGCCAGGCTGAAAGTAAGGTAAGAGGAGTCAAAGTAAAACGGTGGGAACCTTAAACAAACAAAAGGTTGTGATAGTGGGGGCCGGTCATAACGGACTGGTGGCGGGGTGTTACCTGGCAAAAGCAGGCTGGGAAGTGCTGGTGTTAGAAAGCAGTGATAAACCGGGCGGCGGTTCCCGAACCGAAGAGCAAATCCCCGGCTACTTTTTTGATATGCATTCGGTCGCTCACAACATAATTAATATGACCACTATTCCCCGTGAACTGGACCTGGCGGCAGCCGGTCTGAATTATATTGAAATGAATCCGTTCACGGTGGCGGTGCGGGGGAATGGTGAGTTTGTGCGCTTTTATCGTTCCCTTGAAGCTACCGTCCGGTCCATCGCGGCTATCGACCGGGAGGAGGCGGACCGTTACGGCGAGTTTATTGAGAAAGCCTATCCGATTATCCGGACGGTTCTAACGCCCATTACCGAACCCCTGAAGGGGGCCGGGGCGCTGGCTTATCTTAAACGGCTGCCCGACCTGGCAAGAATTCTTAAACAGGGACCAACCGGCGTGGTGCGCGACCTTGCCAGCCCCTACCAATCGCTCCTGCACCGCCAGTTGCACAGTAACCTTACACAGGGTCCGGTTAGCGCCTATGCCGCACATGGCGGGGTCAGCCCGGTTACGCCGGGGCCGGGACTATTCGGTTTCTGGCAGGCGGCCTTTCATATGTTCGGGCAGTGGCACGCCGAGGGTGGCTCGGTCGGCCTGACTAATGCTCTGGTCAGGCGTCTCGAAAGCTATGGCGGCCAGGTCCGCTGTTCGGCTCCGGTCGAAAAATAGAAGCTCCGGCTGGCCGGGTGAAAGCGGTTCGTTTGGAAGGCGGCGAGCGGCTGGCAACGGATTATGTTATTACCGCTATCCACCCTAAAATTGCCCTGCTTGACCTGCTCGACCCACCGCTGGCAGGCCAGGCCCGAAAAGAATTGGAAGCGGTCCGGACTTCCAATGTGGTCCAGGCTCTGGTGCATGTGGCTACGGACCGCCTGCCTCCTTACGAGGGCGCCCGGCCGGAAGATTATCACGGGTTGCAAAGTTTTGTGGACCGCCAGGAAGATATGGCCCAGGGCTTTATCCAGGCGGAGGCGGGTCTGCTACCCGACCCCCCTGCCTCTTTATGCCTTTACCACCTCGGCAATAGACCGGACCCTGGCTCCATCCGGCCATCATACGGTTTACCTGGCCTGCCCGGCTGCTCCGGGCCGGGTCGAGGGAGGCGGTTGGGAACGGCGGCGGGAAGAATTTGTGGGGCTCTGCCTGGCGGTAGTTGAAGCTAAAGCCCCTGGCTTCCGGCAGACCATCAAGGGTCTGAAAGCTTTCACGCCTGACGAAATGGAGAAGGTGAACCGCTGGCCCCTGGGCCACCCCACGCACATCGATATAACGTTGGACCAGCTTGCTTTCTTCCGGCCAACCCCGCAACTTTCAAATCACCGCACCCCGGTGGCAGGGTTGTATATTTCAGGAGCTGGCACCAGCCCTGTCGGTGGTATAGCTGGAGTTCCCGGTCGGACAGCGGCAAAGGTTTTACAAACAGACTGGAAGAAGAATAAGTAGAGTTAGGAGAGTGTAGCATCGCCAGCACAAAAGATTAAATAATCGAGCCGAGAATTCACATCAACCGACCAGGGTGCGAGAGAAAGTGATGCGAAGGTTTAAGTCTTAAGGACAGGCCCAACCCTTCTTATCGGCCCAGGGGCCAATCCGAGAGCATTTCCGACCCAAAAGGCATAATATGAATGCCTTAGATTATCGTGCCAAAATGAAGATACAATTTACAATCTGGAATGAAGTAACCAGCCTTTCTATCGCCTAAAGGGCAAACCATCACCCTAAATCTTGGTTTAGGTTGAGCGATAATAAGAAAGGGCGGGTACGACAATAAGACCTAACCTGCTGATGCAATTACAGGCACATGATGGCAAAATATTTGCGGCAAGTCATGGTCAAAGGTTAACATTTTCCTTTTCAATTAAGTAACCCCCTGGTTTGATTGGGCCTGTTATTCCAGAAAGCTCACTTTTATTCACCTCCTTTTACTAGAATTTTCACTACTAGCTGGTACAGTCTTAATAAAGGGGAATTGGATTTCGTGGTTACCCGGTAGCGGCTAAAGGGTTCTGGAATTGTTTGAGTAAGGGTCGCCGGTTCTGAAGTTGGGGGAACCTATCGACAAGATTATTAACTATGCTTGCACCGTAAAAGTTTCGTTGGTGGTAATGGCAACGCATGCTCACGGGCGAGTTGAGCAAGCCTTTCTGGGTAGTTTGGCCGGTCGGGTGTTGGGCCGGGGGCATTTACCGGTAATGATGATCAATATCGGGTTGAATTTAAGTGAGGGTAACAACCTAAATAAAAAGGGTAAGCTAATAGGTCTTTAAAACCTTAATATTGCGTTGGGAAAATATTTAAGATCTTGACCTTGGGCTTGCTTTCAATAAAGCGGGATTGTGACTGCTCCGTCCCGTGAACGAGACGGCTTCTACGGTTTTACACCGAGAGACTACAATCCTAGTCTCATTAAGCTGTAGACAACCATTGTCGCATAGCAATTTAAGCTGATACGACTCAAGCGGTTGGCACTCGCTGAGAATACGCGAATACTTTGCCCAAAAGGGCCACTAGCTGTACTCAGGCGAACGATTTAGCCTGAAACCTACAAATATTCTTAGGTTATTCGCGTGCGAACTACGCCTTGATTATAGCACATTTTGAGGCTAAATACAACAAATGTGCTACCTTGCGAGGGGGTTTCCCTCGCTAACGCGTGAAAGGAGTGAGGCTTCCTCTGTCACCCCAGGGAGACAGTCCCCGCCTCACAACGTTTATGGGGATTATTGGATTATTATAGGGATTATGGAAGGAAGCGGTTTGTCCTAATTTTAACTCTCTGAGAAATTTAAGGTTAAGGTTGAAATGATGCGTATCCTGATTGTGGAAGACGAGGTGAAGTTAGCTCGCCTGATTGGACAGGTGCTTGAAGAAGAATTATTCCAGGTTGAACTCGCTTCTGAAGGCGGCCAGGGGTTAGATATGGCTCTGTCCGGTAATTTTGATTTACTAATTCTGGATTTGATGCTGCCAGGAATGGACGGTTTACAGATTTGCCGGGAATTGCGCAAGGAGAAATGTAACATTCCGGTGCTGATGCTAACCGCCAAAGATGCCGTACCGGACCGGGTAGACGGCCTGGACGCAGGGGCCGATGATTATCTGACTAAACCGTTTGCCTTTGAGGAACTCTTAGCCAGAGTTCGCGCCCTTTCCCGCCGCAAGCTGCTGCCCGAGGATGTAGGTAACCCCATCTTGAAAGTGGAAGACCTGGAAGTTAATATTGAAACCCACCGGGTCAGGCGAGGTGGCAAGTTAATTGATCTGACGGCTAAAGAGTACTTTTTACTCGAATATTTGATACGTAATGCCGGCCGGGTACTTAGCCGGGACCAGATTATCAGTAAGGTCTGGAAATACGACTATGATACAACCTCCAATGTGGTTGATATCTATATCCATTATTTGCGAAATAAAATCGATGGGAATTTCCCTACCAGACTTATTCAAACCCTGCGCGGCACCGGTTACAGCCTTCGGTCAAATAGTTAACAGAATAGGATAGAGGTAAAACCGAACTTTGTTAGAAAAGGCCCGGCAGAAATTAATTCTTTGGAATGTTGGAGTGGTCATTGCACTACTTGCCGCGGTAGTGCTGGGGCTCTATTTTTCAATTTCTAACAGTATTCAAAATGAAGTTGACAATGAGCTAACCCAGAGCGCCGCCACTATCTTGCAAACTACCCGTTTTGTGCCAACCGCCAATGGTCAGACCACCACGCCTACCCTGGCGCCAGCACCAGCTATTACCCCAGGTAAACAAAATGAATCGGAAGAAGGGGAATCTACCGGGGGGTTGAGTGAGGGCGGAAAGCTGGAAACCAGTGAAGATCCTAGAATTACTATTTCTAATGTCTTTTATTTTATCCTGGATACCAGGGGAAACGTCCTGGCTAATCTTCGCCAGATCAACAGCCAGGGACTACCCGCCTTAAGCAGCCTGAACCGGGTTGTCAATGGGGAAAGCTTTTTCCAGAACCTAAAAATTGAAAATGGTATTTCGGTCAGGCTCTATTCGGTACCGCTCCGGGCGAAAAACGGCCAGGTCGTCGGGGTATTGCAGGTAGGCGAGGATATGACCATACACCAGGAGCAGTTAGCTAGCGTGCTGCTCAACTCGGCCTTAATTGGGGCGATAGGCGCCGGGTTTGCCCTGGTGGCGGCCTTTTTCCTGACCTACCGGGCCCTGATTCCGGTGCGCCTTTCGATGCAGCGCCAGCGAGATTTCGTGGCGGACGCCTCCCATGAACTGCGTACTCCCCTGACCCTGATCCAGGCTAACACCGAAGTGGTCTTGCGCAATAAAAACAAGACCATTGGAGAAAAAGCTGCACTGCTCGAAGATATTCACCAGGAGACTCAATATCTGACCAGGCTGTTAGCCGACCTTCTGACGCTGGCCCGCGCCGATTCGAATAAACTTGATTATAAGCTTGAGCCGGTGGACTTAAAACGTTTAGCCAAAGATACCGCCCGGCAGATAAACCCGCTGGTCGAGGCTAAAGGTTTGGATTTGAAAATAGATTTACCTGATGACAAACGGGAAATATGGCTGCTGGCCGACCCTGTGCGGCTAAAACAACTGCTACTCATTTTATTCGATAACGCCGTTAAATATACCAACACCGGTCAGGTCCGGTTAACTATAAGCCAGGAGCAAGGCCAGTCGGTAGTAATTACGCTCCAGGATACCGGTATTGGAATTGCCCTGGATAAGCTGAAGGTGATTTTTGACCGCTTCTACCGGGTAGACAAGGCCCGTTCCCGGAGTGGCGGGGAAAGCGGCTTCGGGCTGGGCCTTTCGATAGCTCGCTGGATTGTAGATGTGCATAAAGGGACAATTCAGGTCAATTCCCAACCAGGCCAGGGCAGCACTTTTACCGTAACACTCCCCACCAATTTGCCCCGTGAATTTAACCCTCAATAATTCCTCCGAAAATCAATATAAATAGCCGATTTTTAAATCTTCTTCCAATCTTCAGCCTGTATTCTTCTTTTGAAGTTACAGCCGAAACCCTTATTTATCGGAAAAGAAGGAGATTTGAAGATGCAAATCAAGAAATTTTTACCCGGCTTGCTACTGGGGATTTTGTTTATCGGGGTCTTTATGTTTGGATTTAATAGTTTCAACCCCGGGAACTCCGGGGCTGAAACGGCTCCCTCATTACAGACCAGCACTTCACAGACCGGCCAGGAAGTTCCCACTGCCCCGGCCCCCGGTGATGGGCCGGCCAGTCAAACGGCCATTGACCCTGGCGCGACCCCAGTAGCCGAACCCCCAGCGGTAGCCTCAATACCAGATAACCCGGTTGCAACCTCGCCAATACCTGAAAATTCTGATAAGGTGCCTGCCGTTAATGAACCGGTGGCAGAAAACCCGGTCGTTATTAATGAGGCCACAGAAAGCCAGGAAATTGGGCAAGCTAAGGAATCACAGGAGAAAGGCAAATCCTCGAAAGAGCATGAACAAGAAGATGACAGCGATTAGTAAGGACAATTTCCCTGTCTTTTTTAGCAGGCCAATTTACACCGGGAAGGTTAATTTAGAATGAATTCCTATAACTCAAATCCTACCAGACCAGGTACACCCAAAAAGCCGGGCCGATTTCAACTTAATTTACTAATATTTGGTATTGTAGGCCTGGTCCTGCTAGTTTTAAGTTACCAGATAGGCCATGACGTAGCCAGCCAGATAACTTTAAATTCGGCAGTTAATCAACCACCCGTGGAGATAACTGAAATTGCAATAACCGCCGCTGCAACTACGGCTCCCGCGCCAACCATACCCGCTACCCCTTCGCCTGTACCGGGGTCGCCTCCGCCGCCTGCGCCCGATTTCCAGGTAATACCCTCTCCGGCGGCAACCCGGCCGCGTACAGTCGTAAATTCTACCCCGGTCGCTACCGCCAAACCGGTCGCGCCTGCCACGACAAAACCGGCCACTCCGAAAGTCCAGGCGGCCAGACCAGCGCCAAAGCCGGTACCGACCACCAAAGCCTCGTAGTATTTTGGGCCTGTACGAAAATTATCTCATAAAGGCCAGGCGCATATTGCAGAAGAAGGGTAGAAAATTATGACCATTGAGACAGCCTATCAGGCATTGGTTTTCCAGGCGATGAATACCGGGGTAGAAGTGCTTTTTTATCCGCCCGTGACTACCTCTAGCCGAGCTGCTTTTTACCTGAAAGCAAAAGCGGCGGCCGAAAGAGTTAAGGAATTATTTGAGGAGGTGGAGGCCAGCCTTAGCCGGTTCCGGCCGGAGAGCGAACTTTCCCGTTTGAACCGGCAAGGGCAGCTGGAGGAAGCCTCGACATTGCTCTATAACACTGTTAGCCTGGCCCTGGATATGGCTCGCCTCACTAATGGTATTTTTGACCCTACTATTTTAACGGCTTTGGAAAAGGCCGGGTACGACCGGAGTTTTGAATTGTTGGGGCAGCCCGCCTTTACTTCCCAAACCGGCTTTTCCTTTCCTACCTATAATGGTTATCGTGAGGTTGAAATCGAACCGGACCACCATCGTATCCGGTTGCCTTTTGCTACACGGCTGGATTTAGGCGGTATCGCCAAGGGCATGACGGTGGACCGGGCGGCGGCTTTGCTGAGAAAGGATGGTTACAAGAATTTTATGATAAGTGCCGGAGGAGACATTTATCTCAGTGGAAGTGAACCGGGCTACCCCAGGGGCTGGCGAGTGAATGTGCAGGATCCTCTCACCCTGGCTGATGACTTCAGGCAATTGAGCGTCCACAATAGCGGGGTAGCAACTTCAGCCATTACTAAACGAAGCTGGTTTAAGGACGGGAAGCCCCAGAACCATTTAATAGACCCGCGCACCGCTAAACCGGTTGATAATGGTTTGGCTAGTGTTACTGTAACCGCTCCTTCTACAACCCTGGCCGATGTGCTGGCTAAAACGGCTTTGATGCTTGGCCCCCAGGAAGGCTTTGGGTTTATCGAGCAACAGCCCGGTTGTTCGGCCCTATTTCGCGGCCTTGACGGAAGTATAATTCAGACAGCCCGGTTGCCCCTGGAGAATTGGTAAATGGTTTCAAAATCTGACTTAAAAGAACACCCCCTGTTTAAAGATAGGCAACGCATCCTGGCGATACTAGCCCAAACCCGGCCATCTCATCAAAAGGGAATCCGACTGGTACTGCTGAATCTGGTACTGGCAGGACTCCTTTTCACAACCTTTCTGGCCGGCCTCTGGCAAAGCGATTCTTTAGCGCAAACAGCCCTCCTTACATTACCAGGGCGCAAGTGGCTAAATTTAGCAGGGAATATTCTGGGGACTCCCCTGGGTACCGCTTTGGCCGGGAAAAGCCCCTGGATAATGGCAAGAGTGGGCGGGATTACCTGCTATATACTGCTTTCGGCCAGCGTGATACTGGGATTGTGTACCAGCCTGCACCTGACCGACCGCCTTTTGCACCGGGCCAGCCTGGTTTACCTTCACAGGATAATCTCGTTAAGCAGCCTGGTCTTTATCATTGTCCATGTTACCGGGCTGCTTTTGGATAAGTTTATCAATATTAGTTTAGTAGAAAGTTTAGTCCCATTCACTACCGGCTACCGGCCTTTCTGGACTGGGCTTGGTACCCTCACCCTGTATGGCCTTATAGCGGTGGCAAGCAGTTTTTATCTAATCTCCAGGCTGGGCTACAAACTCTGGAGAGGGATTCATTATCTGAGCTTTGTTTTGTTTTTTACCAGTATGTTGCACGGTCTACTGGCCGGTAGCGACAGCCGTTCTCCCTGGATGCAGGTAATCTATCTCGGTACCGGTTTCAGCGTGATTTTTCTGGCCGGGTTACGCTTTACTTTGCCGACCCTGCGCCTGAGAAGCAAGCCTTAAGCCCTGACCTTTCTAAACTATTTCCAGTCAAAAATGCTGGAACCCTTGCAAGGTGGACCTTTAATCAAACTTATTAATCACATAAATGGGATATATATCAAGTATATACTTAAAATTACCCCGGTTTTTACCCTGAGGTCTTATTATATAAGGAACGCCCCATTGGTGGCAGGTTATTCGATTTAATCGGAGGAAAAGAAAATATGCAACTACGTCAAAATGAAAAACCCGCCCCGGTTGAGTCAGCAAACCCTGCCGGTAAGCAGCACATTAAAAACAAAGTAATTATGTTATCCATTGGAGCGGCTTTTACTACCATCTTGCTAAAATTTATAGCTTTCCTGTTAACCGGTTCGGTAGGCTTACTCTCCGATGCCATGGAAAGCCTGGTAAACCTGGTCGGGGCTTCGGGAGCTTTACTGGCCCTCACCATCGCGGCACGCCCCGCCGATAAAACCCACCCCTACGGCCATAATAAGGTCGAATATTTTAGCAGCGGGCTGGAAGGTGGATTGATTATGGTGGCGGCCGGGGCTATCACCTGGGCAGCCACAGGCCGTTTGCTACATCCGGCCCAACTGGAAAGCGTGGGCATAGGTCTGGCAGTATCAATGGCCGCCACGCTGGTTAATTTTGTGGTAGCCCGGATTCTTCTAAAAGTAGGGCGGCAGGAAGATAGCATAGTACTGGAAGCCGACGGTAAACATTTAATGACCGATGTAGTTACCTCGGTGGGAGTAGTCCTGGGGGTGGTGCTGGTAGCCCTGACCGGCTGGCTCTGGCTCGACCCGGTGGTAGCTCTGGCCGTCGCCGCCAACATTATTTTCGAAGGAAGTAAACTGGTTAAACGCAGTCTGAACGGGCTAGTTGACCTGGCCTTACCTGAGGAAGAAGTAAACCAAATCAGAAAAATTATTGGAAGTGTGCTCACCCAATCCGAAAATCAGAGTTTGCAATATCATGGGCTGCGCACCAGGAAAAGCGGCAGCGTTCGCTTTGTAGACTTGCACCTGCTAACGCCAGGGAATTGGACGGTACGCCAGGCCCACGAATATGCCGAAAACATTGAGGCTAAAATTAAGGCGCAATTCAAAGAGGTTGAAACCACAATTCACGTAGAACCCCTAGATGACCCTCGTTCTTACGGTGATAATTGGGAAGACCGCACCATTTAAATCCGGAGTCCTTAGTACAACTGCTCATAAATATGCAGTGGGTAGAAATGGACTTTTGACTAAGCCGTAAGCAATTCTAAGCCAAAACTGGCCGCAATAACCTGCTACGAACTTGTGAGCAGTTGTACTAAGTTAAAGCCGCACTTTCCGCAAGTTCGGCCTGGTACTTTTGCATCAGCCGGATATAGCCGTCTTCCAGGCTGGGTTCAACCGGCCGCAGACGCTGAAGGATAAGCGGGTTATTCGGTTCTCCCACCAACCGGTAAGTGACCCCCTGACTTCCGTGAGTGACTCCGATGAGATGAAGATCTTCCGGGGCTGCCTCATCCGGCGCTGCCTCTAACAGCCAGACGGCGCCCTGGGCCTGGCGCGACAGTTCACTGGTCGTACCGCTGAAGATGATTTTCCCCCTGGCCTGCACTGCCAGGTAGCGGCAGGTCTGGGCAATATCCTCCACAATATGGGTCGAGAGCAATACCGTGCGGTTGCGGCCCAGTTTTTCCAGCAGATTACGAAAGCGGATCCGTTCTTCGGGGTCTAGACCAGCGGTTGGCTCGTCCACGATCAAGAGCGGCGGGTCGTTAATCAGGGCCCGGGCAATTCCAACCCGCCGCTTCATTCCACCGGAAAAGGTTTTAAGCTTGCGTTTGCGCTCCTGGCTCAGATTAACCAGTTCGAGAAGCTCTGCCACGCGCTGGCGGCGTTCCCCCTTTTTTGCAGCTTTAGTTTGCCGTCATAGTTGATGGGTGAGTGCGGAAATAATCGGCTATCTGGCGCAATTCCGCGTTATACATCCTTCGCATGGCCGGTGGGGTAAGAAGGTTTTCCACAAAACCTCTGATGCCCGCCCCGGCATTGGTTACAGTGGTAATTGTTAACCGGGTTTGGCGGCCCTCGTTCAATGGTTCAAATTTGTAAGAGGTAGTGGTGTGACCGGTGTTGAGTTCCCTTTCGAGAATCCAGCGTCCGCGCTCGGCCTCGATTACTTCCATTCGGGTAGTCCGCTCCTGGCCCATAAATCTGGCGGTTACCAGCACAATGGTGCCAACCCCTTGGCCGCCTTTCTCTACCACCAGTTCAGGGAAATACTTCTCAGGCATAATGGCGTGGTGTCCTACAAGGTAATCTCCTACCACGTCATAAATTTCTTCGGGACTGGCCTCAATAACCGCTGTAACTTTGACCATTACATTGCTCATTTCTTTTTCCTTTCTTTATATTTAAATATTTAATATTTCCCAGAACTTACCTTAACCGAATTGGCCTGGTTTTCGGCCAGGGCTTTGAGCGTAAGTAACTGTTTTCGCATCATCACTAAATCGCCCCAGGCCATCAGCACCCGGTATAAGCGCGACGGTAATCCGGTGTAGCCTCTGCCTACATCAAGCTTTACCACCAGACGACTGATGTTCTCTCCTTGCGGGCTGACGGCATAAGTCACGGCTATTGGCCCAAAAATACGCTCTGCCTGGGGAACGCCTCGCCCGGAGATATGTCGATGCCATTCAAAGTCGCTAATTTTGAATACCTGAAAGCGCTGTCCGGCAGCCAGTTGCTCTGCACCGGGGGTTAGCTTTCGCGGGCTGCGCCTTCCGAGGTTATCTATCCAGTCATAGCTGTAAGGGGCTACTTTTATCTGGCACAACCAGCGGAAAACGGTTTCGGTAGGTGCATTAATGCTAATAGCTCGTACCAGACCCTCGAAAGGCATAGCCAGATAATCGTCACAGGGATAATGCTCGGTTCGTTCGGTGGCAGTGGCATTCCAGTATTTAGCCCGCTCCGCCAACTGTTCAAGCATAATTTTTACCTCGCTTTCCTTGTTAAAGTGATACCGGCTTTTTTCGCTTGCCTTGAATTAGCCAGTGACAAAACCGCCGGAGGTAACACTAGCCAGAAGCCTGAACGGGGCATCAACAGTACGCCTGCTAACCAGATACCAAGGAGGCTCAGCCCGTGAAAGGCGGGCAGCCGACCGGTGCGGCGCTGCGCACCCAGCGGGTAAAGACCCCAAGTAAAATAGCGATAATTCCGTTATTTACAAACCAGAAAGCTAACTGCCGTTCCTTGTCAGTTCCAAGGCTATCTATTATTCCGGCCCGCCCGATGGCGCCCAATTCGCGGCGAAAGTTCCAAAGCCCGGCGAGGGTATGTAGCACGCCGGTGACTATAAAAGCTTCACCGCTATATTTTGTAATTGGTGACATATGTTATCCTCTCGTTTAAGTTACTTTACTTTGCTCAGGCTATTAGCACCGTTTTGTAAAACTCGCCAAATTTGGTAGCCGCTTCCAGGGTGTAGCGGGCCGAAATTGTTTTTAAAATTCGGGTAAAATCCCGCCGAAAATTGGGGTTATTAACAAACGGGCCGACATAACCTTCCAGAATCCCCTCTTCAATTCCATATTTTCCCAACAATTTGGCCTTTCTTTAAAAGAACCTGACTCGCTTGCTCTGGCCATATTTGAATTTCTCCTTTTGCAACCTGGCTTGTCCTTTACCAGGTATCCAATACAAGATTATAAAGGTTTTCCAACCCTGATAATACTCTCAAGCCAGCCAACAAGCTTGCCTGTTCTTGCGAATTTTATTAAAAATGTGCTAATTTGGGTATGACCGGCTCTCCTACCGGTCACACGGCTTCAAGTGGGAGCCTTAATTTAACCATAAATTCCAGTAGCCCAGCCACCACACAAAACCCCAGCCCGTAATTGTTAGCAGGGTGTAATAGACTCGACCGGCAATACTGCCATAACGTTTAAGCCAGCCCAGCACTGAAAAAACCAGCATAGCTAGAGCCAGTCCGGCGATAAGCCAGGGTATTAAGTAAAGAAAGGTGGCCCAAAGCGGTAAGCCAAACACGGTAGCGGGATTACTGTAAAGCGCTACAAACCCGACCAGAAAAACCAGGCTCAAGCCAGCCAGCAGCAGGGCCGACCACCAGCCGGCCTTTTCCGGCCATACTGCCGGTTGTTTCAGGCTGTGAGTAATCCACGACCTTAAAGGCAGCCAGACCAGCAGTGCTAAGAATTGCACCAGGCAAAACCCTAATAGCAGCAAATTGAACTGGGGGGTGGCATACCAGGGCTGCTTGAAGTAGGCGGTGGTCGGGTTGTTCTGCTGGAACAAATAATAAGGTTGTCCATCACTACCCGCTCGGAAAACAGCATTTCCAAACAAAGTGGGCGGCAAATCTACCGAGCGAAAAACACCGGGGGTAGTTTCGACATAGTGCCACTGGATTTGAGCGGGAAAGCCCAGCGAAACGATAAGTTCGTGTGGCCCTACCGCTTTTACATTGACACTTTGCAACATCCCCACGATTTTACCGCGGGTAGTATATTCGCTGCGGGTAGGCCGGTAGTTACCCTCGTATTTGGTGAGGTTATCTGTCTGGCCGGACGCAGGGGTAACTGGTTGCCCTGACGCAGGAAAGAAATGGTCGCAAAAAGCCCGGATAGTGTTCATGACCGCGAGGACACTATTCTGGCCGTTATAAGCGATTACCAGCACAACTTGCGCTTCGGGTAACAGGATTAGTCCGCTATGAAAATTCGGGATGTCACCCAGGTGCGCCAGTAACTTCTGATTGTTAAGGGT
>CADDZM010000091.1 GCA_902812345.1 Chloroflexota bacterium
AAATTGTTGAAATATGGTAAAGTTCATGTGAGTAATGCTCCTTCTTTTTTTAGACGAAAGAAACATTACTCGCTGGGCGGGCTGTTGTAAAGCAGCTTGCCCTTTATTTTTTTATCAAAACGTCAAGTTGAAGGCAGGCGCGACCCTGGCAGCAGGTGAGCCATTGAGCGATTTATCCAGGGTCAGGGCCACTTCCCGCAGGTGATCGAGGTTGATTTCCTCGGAGCGGCCCAGGTAGGCGCTACGTAGCTTGCCATTTTTGCGCCGGTAAGCGTACCAGTACCAGCTCCCATTGCGCTGCTCCCGGCGAGCCGAGAGGCCTAGCGATTTGTCCTCGCTCTCGAAAATAAAGGACGAGTTTGTTTCCAGCCATTCGAACCAGGCCGTTGAATTAATTTCGATAGAACGAGGCTCAACCAGCAGTTGAGTGCCAAATATCCTGGGAGTATTACGCGCCATACGGCTCATCCTCCTGACTGCGTTAAGAATTACACAAATCAGTCTAATACTTTTGTGTAATTTGTCAATGAATTAATCCGGCCCTTCTCCATCATACCAGGCCAGGTTATGTAGTAAAAAGAGGGTGGTCTGGTAGGGTAGCTTCTTAAATTTATTTCCTTTACTTCTTAATTGAAAGCGAGCTGCCACCTTGGATCCTGTAGCGGCTACCTGTCCTTATACCAAGTCCGGATGATTACTTGTCATTCCGAGTGTAAGATTTCAAAGTTATTTCCCCAAAACCCCTTAAAATGGCCTTATTCTCAAAGCTATTTCCCGACTATCCTCACAGGTATTTCCCCGACCAGCCTTATTCTCCTACCTATTTTCCCCAAACTGACCAGCTTCCAATTTTATTATACAAATTTAATTGTACGGATAAATTAAATGACCATCAAAATAGGTTGGTAGGCTCTTATAAGAGAGCTAATTTTATGATTGAATATCTCTGTTTTCAAGCGCTATTACGAAATCACTCTTGAAATTACCTTTTCTAATCAGAAAAATAATTTTGGGGCTTTTTTGCCGCCGGAAACTTGCTGTTTAACGGTATTTCTAAGGCGCATTTGAAAAGTTGGGGAAATAACTTTGAGAACAGGAAAATAATTCTGACAATTTACAATGCTGAACTGGATGATCTAAAGGTGAGAGAAACGCTGGCGCATTTAACCCAACGCTAGCGCTAGAAAAAGGGGGTATTGATAAAGTCGTGAAGTAAAAGAAGCATTTAAACTTATAAAGAGGATTAGGATAGCCCAATGCCCGTGGAATTTTTGACCCGGGAGCAAGAGCGCCACTACGGCCACTTTGCAGGTGAACCTTCTCCGGCCCAACTGGCCCGCTATTTTTTTTTGGACGACACGGACCGGCAACGAATTGGGGTACATATAGATACGGCTAATTTTTATACACTAGTGGGTCACGCCACAATTGAATTGCCCATGTCGGCTACTGCGCCACTACCACCTAGCCGCCGTTGTCGGGACCGCTTGCGCCGCTCGTGCCGTTTCCCGCCCCACTCGAAGACTGTCGGTTCTTTGTTCCAGCCCGCGACTGTTTGCTCTAGCCATTCGATTATTTCCGTTACCTTTTGAGGATGCTGCCCATCAATGGCGCGCCTCACGATGATCCGCTGCACGCTTTCGGCCATGTTCAACCAACTGCCGCCTAGCGGAGTGTACAGTGGTAAAATACCATGACAGTATAGCCAGTCCACCATCTCATAACTGGTATGGCCCGCCAGATTATCCCAGACCAGGATTATCCTTAATGGCACTAACGGTCTGCTTAAAGCCACTCCACACCAGTATTCCCACTCACTCACCAACTCCTTTGAACTCAAACTCTGGTTTTCCAGGGACTTTAATGGGGCTTGCTGGGTCGCTTCCAGTTGGGCCAGCACTCCTTGCAGCTCTTCTTTTAACCAGGGGTGTAAAACCGTATTGGGACTGTTGGTTACGCCCTTGGCCCGTACTTCCCCGGTGGCTGGTCGGAACAACGTTAGCAACTTAGCCGTCCCCTCCTTTATATATTCGTGGGGCTGTTGGAGCGGTTGACCAACTGGCTGCCAGCTTTGGCCGGGGTAAGGAATGGTCTGGTAAGGACCGGCTTCATCCTGACACCATACTGCTAACCCACTACTTTCTCCCAGGCGATAAGCTAACTCAATGAGTCTTTTTTTTTCCTCAGTGCGAGGATCACTAACGCTGACTATTTCCGCTTTGCGCTTGCGCTTGACTGTGCCAGTCCGGCACCAACTGCGACTATTCTGATAGCCATAACCAGCCTCATGCACAATCCGGCGAATGGTGGTAGCCCCGATTTTGGTCAGTTCGGCTTCATCCCGGCGTAACGAACGTTCAAGCGTCGAGAGGGACCAGGTAGCGGTCTGATCTTCGGTTCGGTCAGGGGGACGCCCCAGGGTTTCGATAACCTTAGTCCGGGCGGCCGGTCCATAAGTCGGTTTAGGGCCGCGACCTGTTGCGATCACAAGGGCCGCCAAACCTTTGTCATTAAAGCGCCTTACCAGCAGCGCGACACCATCGCCGGTCTTAAAGCCAGCCGAGCGGGCAGCCTGGCTAAAAGAGGTACCTGAGGCCACTTCGAGTAAGGCTTTGGCTCGGCGTACGACATCCAGGCGTTCACTGGTAGCTTTAGACAGGCGAGTTAACTCCGCAAGTTCCCAGTTGGTTAAGGAACGTAATATTGTTTTAGGGGCAGCCATAGATGGAATCCTCCTGCCTCTAGTATCCAACCCATCATCTTTATTGGCAACTTAAATGCGGTGTGTCCCACTAGTGGGCCACTTGTCACGGACCTTGCCAATTCTAAAGCTCACTCAATGGCGATTTTGGCGGCATATGGCCCACTAGAATTAACATCAGCTTTATACCTGAAATACTAGAGATCAAAATATTCCCTGGGGTCAAAACTCCAACCCTCCGGCCTAAATTCACCGCTTTCCTTATCCTGATAGTACTTTCCCGCATAATTACCTGCCGCTATCCGGGAAAGGGCTTGGGCCAGAACATCAATCTCTTCCCTCGTGTTGTATATCCCGAAGCTTACCCGTACCATACCGGGCATCTCTCGCCGGTCATTGTTTAAAATGTTCTGACGCACTTTCTCGGCTTCGGCCTCAGCTATCCCCATAAGGTGGAGCAGGTAGGGATGGGCACAGAAGCAGCCGTTGCGTACCCCGATACCCCATTCGGCTGAGAGAATAGCCGCCACCAGATAATGGGAGAATCCAGCGATGTTAAAGGGTATAACTCCTAACCGGTTCCGCGAGTTGCCAGGGACAGCATCACCGTAAATTTCTATTCTGGGGAGGCCAGCCAGTTTTTCGAGGGCATAGGCGGTTAACTCCGCTTCATGGTCGGCTATAGCCGCCATTCCAATCGACTGCATAAATTTAATAGCCGCTGCCATGGCTACCGCCCCAACCACGTTAGGTGATCCGGCCTCTTCCTTTTCGGGTGGAGAAGACCAATCAACCGTAGTCGGAGTCACAATTTTAATGGTACCCCCACCCCGGTATTCCGGTTCGCCCTGTTCAAAGGTATCGCGGCGGCCTACTAATACCCCGGTTCCAAAAGGAGCATACATTTTGTGGGCGGAAAGGGCCACATAATCCAGGTGGGCAGGGTTATTTAGTGGAAGCATATCCACCCGACGGTGGGGAGCCAGTTGGGCGCAGTCCACCAGGATTTGAGCCCCGGCCTGATGGGCTTTAACGGCCAGGCGGTGAATATCAGGCAGGAAACCGGTTACATTGGAGGCGCCGGTAATTGCCACCAGTTTTACCCGCCCCGCCAATCGGGCAAGCCTCGCCTCAAAATCGGTTTCGTCGAGTTGGCCCAAAGCATCCACCTCAATATGCTCAACCTGCGCCCTGGCTCTCCAGGGCAAGTCGTTACTATGATGCTCCATCAACGAGACCAGAACCACATCCTGGGGATTTAAGGACAGGCGAAAAGCCAGTTTGTTAATAGCCTCACTGGCGTTCTTGCCGAAGATAACCACATGTTCCGCCGGTCTGGCTCCCACAAAGTCTCCAATAATCCGACGCGCCTCTTCAAAAGCGCTGGTAGAAATCTGGCTCTTGAAACCACTACCCCGGTGTACCGAAGAATACCACTCCATAAAAGCATTGACTTTTTCCAGCACCCCTCCCAGGGGTGGGGTGCTGGCGGCATTATCAAAGTTAATGTAGGTGCGAAAGGATCCATCGAGCAGGGGAACTTGCTGGTGAAGTCCCACCACACTCTCTCGGAGTTTGTCGAAACTGGTTAAGGTGGTGGTTGTCATATCTAAATTCCTTTACTATTAGACGCTTATTCTACAAATTACCTACCTATAACACGCCGGTGGGCACCAGGTACCAGTAGGCTTTGTTGAAGACCATCTTCTCGTAATGGACCAGGTGGCTGGGTTCAGCTACCTCTGGCGCATGGCTATAATCAAAGTTGAGCATGCTGGCTTTACCATACCCTGTTTCCAGAAAGCACATCACATGGCCTTCGTATTCTTCCGGAATTTGGTCATTGTTAGCACCGCGCAACCTGGCGGCCAGCCGCTCAACAATTACCGGAGCCTCAAAATGAGCCGTGCTGCCAGCTTTGCTGATTGGTAGGTCGGTAGTATCTCCCAGAGCCCATACATTCGAGCAGCCTTTAACCTCCAGGGTGGAGCGGTCGGTTTTGACCCAGCCTTGCTCATCGGCAATGGGATGCCCTTGCAGGAATTTAGCGCCCCGATGCGGTGGAACCATAATTAGCAGGTCGTAATTAAGTTCGGTGCCTTCCAGGCTGCGGGCCAGCTTTTCTTCCGGGACCACTTCCTCCAGATTGAAGAAGGTTTCGATGGTGACGCCGCGCTGTTCCAACAGCGGTTGGGCTACTTCGGCGACGCTTTCGATTGAAAATACCCGGTTCAAGGGGAAAGTATAGATAATTTCGGTTTTATCCCGGATTCTGCGGTGAGTCAGGTATTCGTCTAGCAAGAAGGTAAATTCCAGTGGGGCTACCGGGCATTTGTAGGGTAAACCACCCACCCCGACCACTATCTTGCCGCCCCTGAATTCTTCCAGGGCGGCATGCAATTTAAATGAAGCTTCTTCGGTATAGAAATGCTGGGCTCCTTCGCTAAAGCCGGGCACATCTTCCGGAGCCACCTGCGATCCGGTAGCAATCACCAGGTAATCGTAATGGAGACTTTGCCCGTCTTCCAGGCTGATTTGCTGGCTTTCGGTATCAAGCTGGCTGGCTTTGCCAATAACAAGTTTTACGCGCTTGCGCAGGAGGCTTGCCATCGGCCTGCTCAAGGTACGAGGGTCTTGCCTGCCGAAAGGCACATAAAGCCAGCCCGGCTGGTAGAGATGGCGGTTGCTGGCGCTGACCAGGGTTATGTGGGCTTCTTTACTTTTGAGTTTTTTTGCCAGGAGGTTAGCGACCAGGGTACCGCCCGTACCGCCTCCCAAAACCACGATCTGTTTCATCGTGTTACTCCTTGCTTCTGCCGAATGGTCCGGCCAAAGTCGGCCAGGTTTATTTAATCTTACGACAAATGAAACGGGTAGCCCCGCCGATTTCTTCCATACCCAGAAATTCCTGTTTGGCCTTGGCAATCCACGCCGGAATATCCTTTTTACTGCCATCATCGCTGGAAATTACCGCAATAACGTCGCCCACCTGGGCCAACCTGACCTGCCGGATAAGTTCCATGAGTGGTCCGGGGCAAAAGCTGCCGCGAGCGTCCGATTCTTTAGTTATGGTAATGTTTTGCATCATAGAGGTGCCTCCTGATTATTAATACCTTACTTTATCTCACCGGTTTAACCCGGTAATTTTAACGGCCTCCGGTCTGCCAACCGGTTAGCTGGCAGGCGCCATCCCACACTCTGAGAAAATTATGCTAAACGAACAGGATTTGGCCGCCCTCCGCCTCCTCAATGAAACTGGCCACCCCGGTCACTTCGCTGACAACCGGCTCGAGGTCTTCCAGGCGAATATTAAACAGGTCCATCGTCATACCGCAGGCTTTAACCTTCAAGTTACCCAGTTCTATGGCGCTTTTGAGGGTTTCCATCCAGGGCGGAACCTTCCGGGCCTGCATCATCTCAAAAGCCGGTTCAGCATAATCCTCGAAATCTTTGCTAAAGCGCCGGTTTTTCTGCCAATCGCCCTTGCGAAAACCCACCAGTCCCCAGAAAGTCAGGAAGATAGTGGTGTCTTTCTCCATGGCTGCTGCCCCGGTCGCCATTGTCACGGCGGCCATAATCTTATCTACTGTGCCGGAAAACAGTACGATAGAAAACTTCTCGCTATGCTCGTCCATAATATTCTCCTATATCCATTTTATTCAGGTTCAGACTGGTACCCCGTACCGCTCCACTCAATAAATTTAAGTTCCAGTTTGATTCTTCCTGGCTGGTTAAGCCGTAAGCGCCATTCTGAAAGAGAAGATTTATTTTTGTTCCCACTTCACTTATACCAACCAGGTTTGAAGAAACTATAAGGCAAGTGTGAAGAAAGATTAAAGAATCTCTGGCACCTAACAATGGGCTGGCTAATTTACGAGACTGAAAGTATGGCCGTAGTGGTAGACAACCTTTAAACTTTCTTCATAGTTACCCCAAAGTTCCTTTAAACTTTTTTGGTAGAGTTAGAGTGTGAACGAGGTTTAATACAAACAGAATTAAACCAAACAGGCATACCAACCTGAATAATCAGAAGGGATCTACCTATATGGAAATGAACACTCTCGTTGAATGGGATAAAAAGGGTCTGATGCACTTTTCAGCGACCGCCGAGAGCGGTCATACCGTGGAAATGGATGCCGTAAAGGCTGCAAGTGGAGATGAACAGGGTTTCTCCCCCAAGATGTTGCTATTGGTAGCCCTGGGCGGCTGTACCGCAATGGACGTTTTACCCATCCTGCGGAAAATGCACCAGGAAGTAACCGACTATCGCCTGGAAATTAAGGGAATAGTCCATGAAGAACATCCCCGGAAGTTTGATAAAATCGTGGTTGAGCATGTCCTGACCGGCCACAACTTAAAACAGGAAATGGTCGATAAGGCCATTGCCCTCTCCCACCATAAATATTGTGCCGTTTCGGCCTGCCTGCAGGGATCAGTTGAAATTGAAATGACCAGCCGGTTGGTGGAAGCAGTCCCAGAACTGGCCCCGGTGTAAGGCTAATTTAAGCGGCAGGAGGCAAGTTTTACCTTCAGCAAACAGGTTATATATACAATGACAATGGTACTGATAGTAGACGACGAAGCTAACATGGTAGAACTTCTCCAGGGATACCTGGAACGGGAAAGCTACCAGGTTTTAACCGCCTCGGACGGGGTAACCGCCCTGGAACTGGCCCGTACCGCCCGGCCTGACCTGGTAGTGTTAGACCTCATGTTACCTGGGATGGATGGTTTCGAGGTATGCCGCCAGCTCCGCCAGTTCTCCGATGCTTATGTGGTAATGCTCACCGCCAGAACCGAGGAACCGGATAAAATTGTTGGTTTGATGGTCGGGGCTGACGATTATATCACCAAACCCTTCAGTCCTCGCGAACTGGTAGCCCGGCTCAAAGCCATGTTACGGCGGCCTCGTCAAACCAACAGTTCTGCGGTTAATAACTCACATAGTCATTCAATAGTAGAAGAAGATTTACCGCTACCTTACCAGTTTGGCGAACTGACCGTAGATGAAGCCCGCCACGAAGTTGAAAAAAGTGGAAGGGAAATACCTTTAACTGCTCGTGAATTTAACCTGCTTTTGACGCTCGCCCGCCACCCCGGCCGGGTATTTACCCGCGCCCAGCTACTCGAACAGGTCTGGGGTGATGAATATTACGATGACCATGTAGTGGATGTGCATATCGGCAACTTACGAAAGAAACTTGAGGATGATCCGGCCCATCCTGGCTTTGTTGAAACCATTCGAGGAGTAGGTTACCGCTTTGGGCCGAAAGCAGGGTGAGGCCGTGAAAGTAGTAGCTTTAGCTTTGACTGGACATCTTGTAAAACCTCGCTGGAACAGCCTAGGGGTCAAACTTTTCATCTCCTACCTTGCAATCGTAGGGATAGTAGTGCTGGTTTTGCTTCAGACAGCCGATTTTATAGCCCCGGCTACTTTTGCCGCCCAGCGTGGCCGCATGCTGGGAACCAGTATGGGAATGGGCCGGGCCGGTGAAGCCGGGATAGGCCGGGCAAACGCGGCGAACACTGAAGCCTTATTAAACCAGGCTTTTCGTGAATCGCTGAACCAGGGTTTATTGGTGGCCGGTGGGGTGGCCCTGGGGGTGGCTATCGCGATTAGCCTTTTTGTTACCTGGTGGGTAATCGGGCCGGTCCGGCGACTGGCCGCCGCCACCCAGCGGATAGCGGCGGGACATTATGCCGAACGGGTTCCTACCGGAGCTCACCGTCACCCGGACGAATTGGGTGAACTGGCCGCTAACTTTAACGAGATGGCCCGGTCCCTGGAAGTCAACGAGCAAAGGCGGCTGGAACTGGTGGGAGATGTAACCCATGAACTCAGAACCCCTCTGGCTACTTTACAGGGCTATCTGGAGGGACTGCTCGATGGGGTCATCGAACCGGATGAGCGTACCTGGGCGAAACTGTACGACGAGGCCGGGCGGCTCCGCCGTTTAATTGATGATCTGCAAGAACTTTCCAGGGCTCAGGCGCACCAGATACCGCTTAAACTCACTTCCTTAAACCCTCTTGAAATAGCCAGGGTAGCAGTTGAACGGGTCTCGGCCCAGTTTAAGGAAAAGGGCCTCAATTTTAGCTGCGATTTACCCGCTAACCTTCCCCCGGTAAAAGCCGATCTCGACCGGGCGGTCCAGGTGCTGACCAACCTGCTGGTAAACGCCCTGCGTTACACCCCGGCCCCAGGCCAGGTAAAATTAAAATTGCTTGCAATTTCTAATACCGTCGAATTTAGAGTAACCGATAGCGGCATTGGGATCGGGGCGGAGCATTTACCACACCTGTTTGAACGCTTTTACCGGGTAGATAAATCGCGCAGCCGGGCGCTGGGCGGCTCGGGGATAGGCCTGACTATCGCCAGGGCGTTGGTTGAAGCGATGGGTGGCCGGATAGAAGTTTCTTCACCAGGACCAAACCTGGGAGCTACCTTTAGCTTTTTCCTGCCTGAAGCGGCCTAAAAATGCTTTCTACTTCGCAATAAATTTGGCTCCTGCCAGCTTCAATATTTCTTCAAACCTGCTAGACCATAGCTGCTTTACTACAACTTCTTGACCAAATCTTGAGCTAAACCACATCAAGTCTTTATCTCTGAGAGCCATAATAAAGTTGTCAGGAGAGAAGTTCAAAAACTTCCTGGTAAAGCTGAGATTTATGAGAAAGAACCAACAGTGCCTTAAACTCAGCAATTTGGAGAATCAGGTTAGAGAGTTTAAAAGGAGTTAGTAATGAAAAGAAATATTAAGTGGTTAATGGGGCTTGGCGCTATGGCCCTTGTGCTAATGGTTACGGTAAGTTTTTCGCCAATCCTTTCCGGTACTGCCGCTGCTTACGGGCCGGGGAGAATGATGGCCCAGGCTACACCAGGCACTACCCCGCAAGATACTACACCGGGTTACAACTGGTGCGGCATGGCTAATGAAGATGGGGTTGGAGCCGGTCCTGGACCCGGAACCGGCCCAGGTTCCGGGATGATGAACGGTTATGGCCGGGGTGGAATGCGCGGTCAGGCTGGGAGTGGTGTAGTAGCCACCGGTCCCTTGAGTGATGAAACCAAAGGTTTCCTGACTCAGGCCATCCAGGATGAATACCAGAACCGGGCTCTTTACCAGGCGGTAATCGATAAGTTCGGGCAAGTGCTTCCTTTTACTAACATCGTTCGTTCGGAAAGTATGCACGTTAACGCCCTGGCCCGGCTATTTACCAACCACGGGCTGGCCGTGCCAGCCGATACCTTTGCCGGTAAAGTTGAGGCTCCGGCTACTTTAGCCGAAGCTTTCACGGTTGCTATTCAACACGAAAAAGATAATGCCGCAATGTACGACGGCTTTCTTAAAACGGTAACAGCGCCGGATGTAGTACGAGTATTCACCCAACTGGGCAGCGCTTCCCTTGAAATGCACCTCAAAGCCTTTGAGTACTATCAAAAATAACCGTTAGCTGCCAAGGCGAGCAAAGCTCGCCCTGGCATTTTTTATTTGTTACCTCGGCCTCCTACCCCAACCGAAATCAGAAGGCCAGAATTCTCTATTTGGTAAAAATAGGTGAATAAAACAGGCCGGTTGGTAAAAATCTTTAAACTTTCTTCATACTTGCCCCAAACTTTCTTTAAACCTTTCTCCTAAACTAAGGTGGTCGGTCAAAACCGGGCCAGTCAACAAGGACTTTTACTACCAAAGGTCTAGCTTGAAGCTAGTTGAATAGCTGCAATTGAGCCTTGCCCGAGTAGCAAACAGAAAAATTAATTAACTTAAAACGGAGAAAATAGCGGGTATGTTTAATAACTTATTTGGTGGTGGTAACCGGGGACATTCTTTTGCGGAGATCAGTGCGCAGCAGCTTGCGGAAAAACGGCAGAGGAATGAGCAGGTTTTAATCGTGGATGTGCGCGAACCTTACGAGTACAAAGAGGGCCACATTCCGGGTAGCAAGCTTATTCCCTTGGGCCAGCTTACCCAACACTTGCACGAACTTGGCGACAAAGACCAGGAAATCATAATGGTCTGCCGCAGTGGCAGCCGCAGCAGCAGCGCCTCGCGCCAACTGGCCGGACTGGGTTACAAGAAAATTCTCAACCTTCAGGGCGGCATGATGAGCTGGCAGCGCTCAGGTTTGCGGGTAGAACGCTAAAAACCCTTGTTTCGGACATAAAAGCCAGGATGCACAACTAACAAAATTCCTGGCTTATACAAAATTGATTATTTAGAAACTAACTTCTTCAAATAACACTTAATCAGGAGCCTTAAGCCTTACACCCTTGTAAAGGGTAAATCTTAAAATTCTTTTGAAGTTTAAGCCGTGATTATAAGGCCCAATATATAAGGTGAGGAATAAACACATGTACTTTGAACAAATTCGCCTGAGTGATATGGGTTGCGCCAGCTACCTGATAGGCTCGGAAAAGACCCGGCAAGCCGCCGTGGTTGACCCCGGTTGGCACGTGGATGAATACCTTAAACTCGCCCATGCCAGGGGGTTAAAGATTACCCATATCTTTGAAACCCATCTTCATGCCGACCATGTTAGCGGCAACCGCCGCCTGGCCCAGCTTACAGGGGCTACAATTTACCTGCATAAACTGGCAAAGGCAGCTTATCCGCATATACCGGTGGAAGGCGGCTCGGTTATTAAACTGGGCGAAGTAAGCCTAAAGGTGCTTTCCACCCCCGGCCATACCTGGGAATCAATTGCCCTGTTAATTGAAGATACGCTTAACCCAACTGTTGCGCCTAAACTCCTTTCCGGCGACACCCTTTTCATTGGTGACGTGGGCCGCCCCGATTTCGCGGGCCAGGAAGGGGCTGGAACCCTTTTCGATAGTTTGCAGCGGGAAATTTTGCCTCTCCCCGATACAACCGAAGTTTACCCGGCTCACCTGAGCGGTTCGCTGTGCGGCCGGAGTATGAGTAAGGCTTTTTCCTCTGTTTTAGGCACTGAAAAAACTACTAACCCGGCCCTGCAATACACGGAACGGGCAGCTTTTGTTGATTTCCTGACCTCTGATTTGCCGCCTACCCCACCGGACTTCCGCCGGATTGTTGAATTGAACCGGACCGGGGCGCCTTCCAAACAGACGCCGCTAACTGAATGCCGGGCCGATTTTACTGCTCGCCTGGGTGAAGGCACCCAACTGGTAGATGTGCGCGAACCCGACCTGTTCTGGCAGGGCCACTTGAGTGGGGCTTTGAACGTGCCGTTAAGCCTGGGCCAATTTGGGGCAACCGTAGCTTTTTTTACCCCTGTTGAAACTCCGATTGTCCTGATTGTTAGTTCTGCCGCCGAAGCAACCCAGGCCCAGGCCGCCCTGGGCGTGGTGGGCCGCTACAAGCTGGCCGGTTTTGCCTGTTACGATAAAGTAAATCACCAACCCGCCGAACCGGAACAAGATAATGACCGGCGAATCACCCCCCTCGAACTGTCGGCGCAGCTTCTCTCTACGGAAGTGCCGCCGGTTATTCTGGATGTGCGCGAACCGACCGAATTCAAGGTGGACGGCTTATCGGCGGCCCAAAATATTCCCTTGAGACAATTAAAGCTGCGCCTGGCTGAACTGGAAGGTTTCAAAGATGTGCCTTTGATAGTGGTTTGCGCCTCCGGCTATCGTTCCAGCGTGGCGACCAGCTACCTGTTAAACCAGGGTTGGTCGAAAGTCCGCAATCTCAAGGGCGGCATGAATGACCTCAAAGTTTTAACACCCGCCGGATAAAGCGATGCAACTTTGCAGCCGGGGAAGTACAGAACCAACCTGGCGCGGTGGTAAATAACTTATGACAACTATTTCTTTAGCGTTATTTATCGGCCTGTCAACGGGACTTCTGCTCGGCCTGGTAGGCGGGTGGCGGGTCCATCCTGACAGTTCCGGCCTTAATCTATCTATTGGGAATGGGGGTTGGTCCGGCTACCACTACTTCACTGGTGGTAGTCGGGGCCAACGCCGCCTTTGGAGCCTGGCGGCAGCACCGCAGGCAGCAACAAACCGGGTCCGGTTCCACACTCAGGGTGGATTATGCCCTGGTTTTAGGAGGGTGCGGGTTACTCGCCACCCAGGCCGGTAACTGGCTTAACCAAACTTTACCCGAACAAATCACTTTACTGGGCTTTGCCCTGCTTATGTTAGCAGTGGCTATCCTGATGCTCAGACCTTCGATACGAACCACACTCACAACCGAATTACCAGGTTGGGGCCAGACCTGGCTAAAAACCGGCCTGTTTGGGCTGGGATTGGGTTTTCTCACCGGGCTATTTGGGGTGGGAGGCGGCTTTTTGATAGTACCGGCCCTGGTGTTGCTGTTGGGTTTTCCCATGCGCCTTGCCAGCGCCACTTCTTTACTCGTGATTGCCCTTAACTCATTCTCGGCCTTGCTGGGGCGCTGGCCTTTACCCGGCCTGGACCTGGGACTGGCGGCGGTTTTGCTGTTGGCCGGGCTAAGCGGTACGGCCCTGGGCGCCAGATTAGCGAGCAAACTGCCCGACAAAACCCTCCGGAAAATCTTTGCCTGGTTAGTCCTGGCTCTGGGAATTTACATGATCTTTCGTACTCTTTTCCAGCTATTTTCCTGACCAATTACTCTGATATTCAAGAAAGAACCCTGTATAGCCGGGAGCGGCCAGACCATTTTAGGGAAGTTCGATATATTTAATATAAACTTTTACCCTTTCGGGGTATACTCAAAATAAAAGGTTTGTACATCGAGGCGTCTAAAAGTTCCAGGAAGTGAGTATGCAAAGTTGGCTGAAACTACTACAAGCGGTAATCCAAAAATTCTCATAATCGAAGACGAGGAGAGCATCTGGAGCCTGGTCAAAGGCTATCTTGACCGGGAAGGCTACCAGGTCGAAGTGGCGACCGAGGGTAAGCAGGGGCTGGAAATGGCCCGTCATCACCATCCCAATTTAATCATCCTCGATTTAATGCTGCCTGGTATGGATGGATTAGAAATCTGCCGCATTCTGCGGGGCGAGTCGTCGGTCTATATCCTGATGCTCACCGCCCGCAGCGATGAAATAGACCGGGTAGTTGGCCTGACTATGGGAGCCGACGATTACGTGACTAAACCCTTCTCGCCCCGTGAGCTGGTCGCCAGGGTCAAAGCGGCTCTGCGCAGGCAGCAGCTTGACACCTCGAGGGGGACCACTACCGGTCCAATTTCAGCCTCCAATCCAATCCCCACGCCCCACCTGGAATTTGGGTCATTAAGAATTGAACCGGAAGCCCGAAAGGTCTGGGTAAATAACCAGTTACTCGAATTGACCCGTACCGAGTTCGACCTCCTTTTAATAATGGCCGAACGGCCCAACTGGGTCTTCAGCCGGGAGAATTTGTTGGAAGCAATCTGGGGTTATGACTTTTTTGGAGATGAACGGGTGGTAGACGTGCATATCGGCCAGTTGCGAAAAAAGCTCGAAACAGCCGGGGCCGGGCAACCGGTTAAAACAATCTGGGGCGTGGGCTACCGGTTTGAAATGTCACCCAGTTTGCCAGATGCGGCTAATTTAACCCAAAAGGTTGAGGAGCATTAGATGCTAATAAGCCTGCGTTGGCGGCTTTTCGCTTCCTATTTCATCATTATTCTGGTGGGGGTTCTGACTCTCTTTGGGGCAGCCAGCTTGATCGCCAACGCCTTTTTCCGGGCCGATATTCACGACATCCTGGCCGAAAAAGGTAGTACGGCAGCCGGTATCGAAGCCCTTAACACCGCCTTCAATAATGGCGTTCAGAACTCGCTGCTGGTTGCGGCCCTGGCTTCCCTGGTGGCCGCCGTAATTATCTCAATTTTTGTGAGCGGCAGGCTGGCCCGGCCTTTACACCAGATGGTGGTAGCGGCGAACCGGATTGCTTCCGGCCATTATGAGGAGAAAGTACTTGCGCCAAAGGTAAAGGAAATTGCCGAACTGGCAGCCGCCTTCAATCAGATGGCCGATAGCCTGGAACATAATGAGAAGCTGCGCCGGGAGATGGTGGCTGACCTGGCCCACGAATTAAGAACGCCTCTGACAGCCATCGAAGGCCACATGGAAGGGTTGATTGACGGCGTGCTGGAACCCACTCCTGCTAACTTTGGCCGGGTCCAGCGCGAAGCCCGGCGGCTGCACCGGCTGGCCCAGGAGTTGGGAACTCTTTCCGAACTGGACTCCCCCACCCTGAAACTAAAGCTTGAAAAGTTGCCCGCTCTCGCCCTTTTGCAAGAAGTGGCTGATAAAGTCCGGCCTCAATTCGAGTTTAAGGGTATCGGGCTGGAAGTTTCAGCCTCTTGTGAACCGGCCAACCGGCTGAACGTGAAAGCCGACCGGGACCGGTTAGAACAGATCTTGATAAATTTGCTGGCGAACGCCCTGCATTATACTGACACCGGCGGTCATGTCACTCTTACGATCAGGCAGGCGGCGGAGCGGGTAGAGTTTATGGTGCAGGATAGCGGAATAGGGGTTGCCCCGGAACACTTGTCGCATATCTTCGAGCGTTTCTACCGGGTGGACCGGTCGCGGGCGAGACAGGGTAACATCGGGGGTAGCGGCATAGGTCTGACGATTGTGCGGCGGCTGGTGGAAGCCCAGGGTGGTGACATCTGGATTGAAAGTGAACCGGGAATGGGCACCACGGTTCATTTTAATCTACCTCTGAGCTAGAGGTTTTTGTTATGTACAAGATTAAATGTTGAACGACATCAAAACAAGCAAATCAAAACAAGCAAATCAAAGCAGAAAAGGAGACAGCAGGGATTATGCATGAGCATGGAAGCGAAAGTAAGAAATTTAGTGAGGTAGCCCGGTTGCGGACACCCGAACGCCTCGAACGGCTGGAAGTGGCGCGGGTAGTTGAGCTTTGTCTGGCAGGTGGCACATTCGAGAGTATGTTGGATGTGGGGACGGGTAGCGGCGTATTCGCCGAGGCTTTCGCCGGAAAGGGTCTGGTAGTGACCGGGATTGATGAAAATCCAGCCATGCTTGAAGAGGCCGGAAGATTCTTACCCCAGGCCGATTTACGACAGGCTTCGGCTGAAGCCCTGCCATTTCCCGATGGCGCATTTGACCTGGTCTTTTTAGGAGTGGTCTTGCATGAAGTGGACAACCCGCTCAAGGCTCTGGAAGAAGCCCGGCGGGTAAGCCGTAAGCGGGTAGCCGTGTTGGAGTGGGCTTATCGCGAGGAAGAGATGGGGCCTCCCCTGGCGCACCGCCTTAAACCGGCCGACCTTACCAGGCTGGCCCAAACTGCCGGTCTGGACAAGATAGAGGTGCTGGCCCTTACAAAACTGGTTTTATACCGAATGGATAAATAATTGGGGATGTGATAACCGGCGTGGCCCAATATAAAATCTTCATACTTTCTTTAAATTTCCCATAAAGTTTCCTCAAACCTATCCACTATCATGAGGTTGTTAGGAACAACGTTATTCAGACTACTTTGTAAGACATATAAAGCAGTTTTATTAAAATTGGAGGGGTTATTATGGCATTTGCGTTATTCATGGCTAGCCCCCTGGGGCGGGGTCTGCGTATTGTGGCCGGGTTAGTACTAATGGCACTGGGAATTTTCTGGGTTGGGAACCTGCTGGGTTGGATCGTGGCCGCAGTCGGGCTAGTACCGCTGGCGGCCGGTGTATTCGATTTTTGCATTTTCGCCCCGCTTTTTGGCGCTCCTCTTGGGGGTAATGATATTCGCCAGGGCCGAGTTCCTACTCACTAACCCGGTCCTATAAGGTAAACTTTTAACTATTAAAGGTTTATTCTAACCTCGTTTTACAAAGGCCATACCAGGATTGTTTGCCTGGAAGGCTTGGGGTCCAGAAGTAAACCTGATCATTTAAACAACACCTGTTTATTTAAGCTTATTTTTAGCAAACATCTGTATATTGAGAGGTACAAAATGAATATTGCCTATTTTAGAAAGAGCAATTACTCTCTGCAAGAAACGGTAGAGAATGTTACCCGGAAGGCTCAAAGCCAGGGTTGGAAAATGTTAGGTTCGGTAGATTTACCAGACCAGATGGGTAAAATGGTTCTGATTTGCCGCCCGGAATGGGTGAAGACAGTTCTTAAAGAGAACCAGGAACTGCTGGGCTTTTTGCCGTGTTCGATTAGTGTTTTTGAAAAAGAGGGTAAAGTGCTAGTTGGAACGGGTCAACCGGCCTTAATCAAGGCCCTTACCCAGAACCAGCCTATCACTGAGCTTGCTTCCCAGGCCGAGGTCCAGTTAAAAGACCTCATTCACGAAGCCGCCGGGGTAGGTGAATTGAAACCGGCTTCCCTTAAACTCTATTCAACCCATTCTTGCCCCTACTGCAAGATGGAAAAGAACTGGCTGGACAAAAATAAGGTTGACTTTGAACTGGTTTATGTAGACCAGAATCAGCGGGAAGCCGAGGCAATCGTCGCGAAAACCGGCCAGATGGGAGTACCGGTAACGGAAATCCTGTACGACGATGGCGAGCCGGAATACATTATTGGCTTCGATCAACCCAGATTAGCCCATGTACTTGGTGTGAATTAATAAGGGAGAATCATCCGGTGTCTTGTCACGGGCGGGGCTGGCTATATTGGCAGCGTAGTTTGTGAAGAACTGGTAAAAGCAGGCCATGAAGTGGTTATTATAGATAATCTTTCAACCGGCCATCTAGCAGCGGTACATCCCGCTGCTACTTTTATTTTGGGTGATCTTTGTAATGTTGATTTAATCGAACGAACCTTCATTACTCATCCGGGCATCAATGCGGTGTTACATTTCGCTAGTCTGCCTGACCCTGGTGAGTCAATGCGGCAGCCTGATCGTTACCTGGCCGAGAACTTGGTTAATGGAGTTAACCTGATATCGAGCGCCGCAAGGCAATAACAACTTCAAAGTAGCCAGCTAAACAGGTAACCGGTCAGGGTGATACCTGCTGCCAGAATGGCTATAAATATGCCAATCAGTCGCGGTTTGAGCACCCGGCCCAGAATAATCATTTCCGGCAGGCTGAGTCCCACAACCGCTATCATAAAGGTCAGCACTGGACCCAGGGCCGCCCCTTTTTCCATCAGGGCGTTTACCACCGGCATTACGCTGCCCGCATTGGAATAGAGCGGCACTCCCAACCCTGCGGCAGCAGGTACCGCCCACCAGGCATCTTTACCCATAAAATCGGCCAGGGCGCTTTCCGGCACATAACCGTGAATGGCCGCACCGGCGGCGATACCCACGATTACGTTCAGCCAGACTTTGCCCCCGATTTCCTTAACGGACTGCCAGCTCACTACCGGATTATCCAGGAGAGCCTTACTAACGTAGTCCGGCACGCAGGCGCCCGCCATTGCCGGGGCAATATGGAAATAGCGGGCGATTTGGAGCTAGTGGTCCAGTACCAGTACCATCGCCACCTTTGGATCAAACTAAGCCAGAACTTACTGCGCTTATTGAATAAGACAAATACCAGGACACTATAAATAAATGGAAACAATACGAATGATGATAGTTGATGACCATACTCCGTTCCGGGAAGGGGTCAGGGCGATGTGGCGTTCCGAGGCAGACCTTGAACTACAGCATTTTATTAGGCAATCCGGCAGGCTTAACTAATTTTTTATTTTCACCTATGGCTCAAAACGAAATGATATTTTAAGGGCTGAATAACCCTTCTTTTATTTGCCTTAATTTGGTAAACTTTATTTGATTATCTTAAACTTTATTGGTAATTATGTTTATCAAGCCTCAAATGGCAAACCCTGTTGCCATTACAAATGATTTAGATAAATCGGAGGGTAGTAATATGGCTGAGACAAATTTAGATCAAGTTATTGAGCAATATCAACTAGCGTTGAATGGATTTCTTAAAGGAAACCCCGACCCGTTGCTGAATTTTAACTCTCAACGAGATAACCTTAGTCTAGCAAACCCATTTGGCACTATGGTTGGACAGAAGCCATTCGAGGAGACCACGAGGCGGGTAGCGGGATCGGTACGCGATGGTAAGATAGAGTTCGAAAACATTACGAAGACGCTAACTCCTGCTATGGCCTATTTTGTTTGGATTGAGCATAGTAGGGCTAGATTTGACAACAAAGAAACTCCTGATAATTACGCGCTGAGGGTAACGGTCATTTTTATACCGGAAGACGGCACCTGGAAATTAATACACCGTCATGCTGATCGGATCACTTCGGCACAACCATAGAGCAGTTGTTCCAGAAGTAGCTAAATGTTTTTCGCATAGGTAGCCTAATTTTTATTTTCGCAAGAGTTAAGTCGAGAGTTATATACCGTCCCCCTTTGTCAATACAGTTAGAGGGTAATGTTAAGGTGGAAAGGCTTTTCAATAAAGCCTTTCCACCCCTGGCTAGGGTAACATCACGGCCTGTTGGATTTTAAGATTATCGAAATAAACCTGGGCCGGGGTGAAATAGTCTAAAGACTGGTGCGGCCGGTAATTATTATATTAGTCAAATAATTACCCAGCCCGACCACCGCTTCTTCGACAAAGCCATAGTTTTTTAA
>CADDZM010000092.1 GCA_902812345.1 Chloroflexota bacterium
CTCTCTCGGCTGAACTTCGCACCGGTTATTGACTGCGAACGACACACCGTTACAGTTGGGGCCGGGGCCAGGTACGGCCAGTTTTGCGAACAACTCGCCCGGGCCGGGTACGCCCTTTCCAACCTGGCCTCGCTGCCGCATATCTCGGTCGCCGGGGCTACCGCAACGGCCACTCACGGGTCGGGCATTCACAACGGCAACCTGGCGACTGCCGTATCCGCCCTCGAGTTTGTAACGGCTGAGGGCGACCTGAAAACATTATCCCGCGAGAAAGGCGGCGACATCTTTGCGGGCGCAGTGGTGAGCCTGGGCGCATTCGGGGTTATAGCAAAAATGACCCTTGACCTGGTCCCGGCCTTTGAGGTGCGCCAGGATATTTATGAAGATTTGCCGGTCAGTATGCTGCCGGAGCATTTCGAGGAAATCGAGGCCAGCGCGTACAGCGTCAGCCTTTTTACCGATTGGCGGCAAGAAAGTTTTAATTTGGTCTGGCTCAAACGGAAGGTTGTGGATAGCGAAAACTTTGAAGCTCCCGCCGAATATTTCGGGGCAAAACGGGCCACCACCGAACATCATCCCATCGGCGGAATGGACCCGATAGCCGCTACTCAGCAGTTGGGTGTCTCCGGACCCTGGTACAACCGCTTGCCGCACTTTCGGATGGATTTTACGCCCAGTAGCGGCGCGGAAATCCAGACCGAATACCTGTTCCCGCGCCGCCACGCTGTCTCGGCTATTCAGGCGGTTAGCCGGTTGTGTGAGAAAATTGCGCCGCTGTTGTTTGTCTGCGAGGTACGGACTATAGCCGCCGACGATTTATGGATGAGCCCTTTCTATAAAAAGGACGCCGCGGCCCTGCACTTTACCTGGAAACGCGACTGGGAAAATGTAAGGCTGGCGCTGCCCCAGCTTGAAGCCGCCCTGGAGCCGTTTGGGGTGGTGCCGCACTGGGGTAAGGTTTTTACTATGCCCGCCGAACGGGTGCAGGCGGGCTATCCCAGGCTTGACGACTTCCGGAATTTGCTGCGCACTTACGACCCGCAGGGCAAGTTCCGCAACGCTTTCCTCGACCGCTACATTTTTAGCGGGGTATAGCCTCGCTACGCAGGAGGAAGGGGCGGCAAGCTCTAGGCGACGACCTCGCCCCTACCATAGCGCCGTTCGCGCAATTCCCCGGCCATCGTACCGAACTGTTTTAGCTGCCAGACCAGGCCAGCGCCGATTTCCGGCACGCTCGCGGCATCTTCTAAAATTTCCTGGCAAGTCTCGTAGACCCACAGCGCGTCCACAATGCCGTTAAGCTTCCAGTTTTTATCCGCCAGAAAATCCAGAATCTGGCCGGCGTAACTCCTGGCCAGGGGTAAATTCCCGGCGGTCTGGGCGCAAACAGCCAGCCCGGCCAGGGCATCGAGGCTCTTGGCGTACTGGTGCAGCCCGGTCCGCAATTCATAGGCGGCCTGGTAGAACTGCCGGGCTTCGTCCCAACGGTCCAACCCGGCCCAGGCGTGCCCCAGGTAGGTCAGGGCGTAGCCTTCGTATTCCCGGTTGCCCTGGTCGCGGGTGATGTTTAAGGCTTGCTGGCCGTATTCGACCGCCAGGGCATTTTCACCCTTGAAGTGCGCTAGCAGACTATAGGCGCATAAACATTCCGCCTCCATGCGCGAGTTATTGATGCGCCGGGCTATTTCCAACCCCTGCACCAGGTATTGCGTCCCGGCGGCATAGTCGCCCCGCAAAGTAAAGGTCTTGCCCAGGTTTAACGAGGATAGGGTTTGAATCTGGACAAAATTTATCTGTTTGGAGAGGGTAAAAGCCGCTCGAAGATAATTTTCGGCTTCCTTGTAACAACCCTGCTGGAAATAAGCTTCCCCGATGTTGCTCAGACTGGCGCTTTCCCAGAGCCGGTTGCCAAGCTGGCGGTAAATCACCAGGCCTTTTTCGGAATAAATGACGCTCGCCGCATAATCTTCTTCTACATCCGACAAAATCCCCAACTGCCGCAGACAATCGGCCTGCACCAGCGGGATTCCGGCCTCACGTGCCAGCCGCAAACCGCCTTCGAGATGCGCTCGCGCCGCCGGGTGTTTGCCCTGCCACAACAGGCCGCTACCCATGCGGGCCAGGGCCGCGCCCTCCAGGCCGCGCTGGCGGTTGGCCCGGGCAAGCGTTACCGCCTCTGCCCCGTACTGGCAAAGTTGCTCGAAGCTGGAATGTTCGCGCAAGAAAGCCCCGATTTCAATCAACACGCGACCCAGGGCATCTTCAACCAGCTTGCGGTTCAGACCTTCCTCCGGCCCGGCTGGCAGCAAGCCGAGTTCAGAATCGGTTTCGAGCGGGTAAACCCGGGTGACCTTATGCAGGTCAGTTATATTTTCGGTTCCGGCTGAAGCAGCCGGTTCGCTGCGGGCGTGCAGGCGGCGCAGGCGTTCCAGGGCCGTGTTAAGGGCATCCTCGCCTTCCCCAAAGAACCCTTTGTACTGGTAGAAGAACGACAAACCGCGCACACAGCGCGAGATAAGTTCCAGCCGGTTATTGTCCACCAGCCACTTCCAGGCATTACGAATATTTTCCAGTTCGGCGCTTACTTCTTCAAGGACATCGGGCCGGCCATTTTCAAGGTCACTTTCCCGTTTCTGAAGGAAACTCGCATAGTAGCGGGCATAACGCAGGCTGGCCCGGCCTTCCTCCCGGGACGTTTTAGCCAGTTTCGCCCCGGCGTACTGCCGCAGCAATTCGTGCATCTCATAGCGCCCGTTAAGACTGACACTGAGAAAAGACTTGGCAATCAGGCTGTCCAGGAAGAACGGCGAAGCTCCCACTACCTTGCGGGCTGCTTCGTTCCGGAAACCGCCCCGGAAGACCGACAACCCTTCGACCAGGCGCTGTTCACTGCGAGAAAGGCGCGCCCAGAACCAGTTGATAACCGCTTCAAGCCGCTGGTGGCGTTGGGGCAGCCTGGCCGCAGGCGCTTCGCCAGGAGCATTTTCATTTTCGGGGAAAGAGGTAAAGCCTGAATTTTGTTCAAGTTCTTTAACAATCTGCGGCAGCGAAAAGGAGCGCAGCCAGGTCGCGGCCAGTTCCAGACCCAGCGGAATTCCTTCGACCAGGCGGCAAAGTTTTAAGAGCCAGACCCGGTCGAGTTCGGGGAGGCTGGTTTCCGCCAGCGGTTGGCGTACTTTCTGGACAAAAAGCCGCACCGCGCCATATGAGTCGAAGTTTTCAGCCTCTACCGAGGTCGGAAAGGACAAACCTTCCAGCCAGAATCCGGCCTCGATTTGTAGTTTTAAGGGTTCGCGGGAAGTCACCAGCAGGCGGACCTGGGGCGCCTGGTCCAACAGCCCGGCCAGTATTCCCGCTCCATCAAGCAGTTGCTCGAAGTTATCCAGGATGAGCAGGCAGCGCAGGTTTTGCAAATGTTTGAAAAGTTGCTCTTGCATTACCCGGCGGTCGCCCGTTAAACGCAACTGCAACACCTCGCCAATTGCCGGGACAATCTCGGACGGGTTAAGGACACCGACCAGCGGCACGAAATAAACCCCATCACGGAAATGCTGCAACAGTTCGGCCCCAGCCTGGAGTGAAAGGCGGGTCTTACCGATACCGCCTGGCCCAACAAGCGTGACCAACCGTCCGGCCCCGCTGCCGTAAGTGGCGGCGGTCAGTTCCTGCTTGATTTTCTGTAAGTAATCTTCCCGGCCAATAAATTCGGTCTGGTTAGAGCCGTTACCCGGCAAGGGCAGGTTATTGGGGATGCCTTCAGCCAATCGCTCGAGATGCGCAGCCAGCCCGCTTGCGGCAAAGTCTGGCCGGAGTTGCCAGTTTTTGTGTAGATTGTTCGCGCGGCGGCGGTCTTCTCTTTCAAGAGCTTCACCGGGAGTGCTGGAATGGTAAATGATTTCCTCTTTAAGCAGGAAGTCCAATCCTTCCCCGATACGGATAGGCAGCCCGCCAGTCTGGACGTGCAGCCAGTTTACAAAAGTGGTTGGGGCTTCCCATTGTAAACTGTGGCGCAACCAGGCCTGGACTCCGCCAGCCGAGAGCGGGCTTAAATCTATTTTTTTACAGAAGAAAGCGCCGTCCCGGAATAAAGCTGGCTGGACCGTTTCTTTATCCCTTATGGGAGGTTCTTCAACCGGCAAAGCCGTGCCTTTGGCGGGCGAGACCGGCAGCCCGCAGACCAGGACCACCCGGTAAGAGGCTAATTCCTGGCGGTTTCCCAGCAACTGCCGTAAAAATTCCTGGCTGGACAAATCAAGCGCGGGCCAGTTCTCGACGGTAATCAAGAGGCCGGTGTTACCCCTGGCAGCTAGCCACTCGACCAGGGCCGGCAGCAAAGATTTTCCGCCGGAAGCGGTCAAATTCACATTTAAAGTCTCGGACGAACCAGGGCGACCGGCCGGGTTTTCCAGCCAGAAGGCCGGTTGGGAGCGCGTTGGTAGATTTTGCAGAGCTTCGGTAAGCGCGCCCAGGTAGCGGTTTTTCAAGGCGGCGTTACCCCGGATAGCCAGGACACCGTAGCCCTGCAAATAGCCTACCTGGCGGGTTTCGGCCAGGAACCGGTTATGTCCTGCCCCGGCCAGCCCGGTTAAAAGCGCCAGACCGCGCTGGTCATGGCTGCCAGGCGCGGCTACTTCGGCCATAAAAGAGTTAAAATCTTGCACGGCCTGATCGCGGTCCAAAAGACGTGAGGGGCTTTCGATACCGAACGGGTGCAGGCTGGCCTGGTCTACGGCATCATCCTCGGCCACGACCCGGCCCCGCCCGGTCCGTTTGGCCTGGTAATTACGCTGGTCAGCTTTCTCGAAAAGAGCTTCGATGGTAGTGGCGTCTTCGGGGAACGCGGCCAGGCCGCCGCTTAGTGACACGGTAACGGGCGGTTCCCCTTCAACCGGGGTTGCCGTAATAATTCCCACCATACGGCCGCCCAGGACCGCCGCCTGGGCGCGGTCGGTATCGGGCAGCAGGAGGGCAAATTCATCCCCGCCGAACCGGAAAAGCAAATCAGTGCTGCGGATAACCGTCTCAACGCGCCGGACAAAATTTATCAACACCTGGTCGCCCCGGCTGTGTCCAAAAGCGTCGTTTATGCTTTTAAAGTGGTCCAGGTCGAAGACAAGCAGCGAAAAAGAAGTATGGTTGCGCCGGGCGAGGGTTACTTCTTGTTCAAGAAAGTTATACAAAGCCAAGCGGGAAAGAGCGCCGGTTAATTCGTCACGGGGGGCAGATTGAATATTAAAAATTTGTGCGAGCTGCATTTAATAAATTTTTCAAAGGTTTGTTTTAGCTTATTAACAGGAGATAATTATAAATAGAAAAAAATTCTTTTTATATAGGAAATAATAACCACAAGCCCCTGGGAAGTACTTTCCCTCCGGGCTTCCTCCAGGGTAAGGGCCGGCTATTTTTAGGATTACTATTTTTAATGTTTCCCGGGACGAGAAAAGCTCTTTTTCTTTTGAAACGGTTTGCGATGGGATGATTTAAGATAATAAACTAAAACTTACCCCCGAAAATAGAACATATTCATTTCTTTTACGTATATTAAGTTGCAATTTAGCTGTAATTGAGCTAAGCTAGTAGCCGGTTGTCACATTTACTAACCAGGAAGACTTCGGAATTAGCGGCATAAAATGTGCTTCACACACTACGAAACAATATTGACCCCTGGCCGCTAAGGAGATCAGGAACGAACCGGACCACCGGCAGAAACCCGGCAAAGGTCCGACTAAAGGAGGCAACTTGAATGGCGAACGGTAAAGCGCAAAAAACGCTTAAAAAAGTAGTGGAAGGCGAACAGTTGGCAGCCAACGCCCTGGCGGTAGCAATTGGGAAAGTAAAAGAGAGTGACGTAAAAACGCTCTTGAGCCAGTTGCGCGAAACCCACGAGGCGAACCTGGAAGAAGCCGGCGGCAAGCTGACAGCGGCGGGCGGCAAGTTCCCGTTGCCGGGCCTGCGCGACCAATTGAAAAAAGGCTGGGAATCGGTCGCTTCCACCAAGAACTCAACCGATGCGCTCAAACTGTTGCAGAAGAAAGAGCGCCAGTCGCTGGTGGACTATAAAGACCTTTTGAAAAAAGCTGCCGATGAGGATACCATGTCGCTGATTTTACGCAACATGGCTGCTACTACCGAAAATATCGTTAAACTAAGCGAGACGCTCGGGCAGTTGCAGGGCAAAAAGAAAGGCGCCCGGATTCTGGGCCTGCCGCCAACGCTCTGGATCCTGGGTATCGCGGGGGGCGCAGGCTATTATTTCTATAAAAAGACCCAGGACCAACCTGATAACTCGACTACCCCGGCCTCTGATGCGGGCAACACTACCAGCTAATCCGGATTGGTAACTTAGTTAGCAAGAGGTTGTAACGGGCGGGTAGCGGCTAAAAGCTAACTCGCCCGTTCCTGTATAACAAAATCAAAATTTTATTTCAAAGGAGTATTTCTTATCGAACCGATTGACCTGGCTCGTGCCATCGTAGATGTAGCAGACGAAAAAAAAGCAGAAAATATCGTACTGTTAGATATTCGCAAAGTTTCTGTTTTAGCCGATTATTTTGTGATTTGCAGCGGTAACAGCGAACGACAGGTGAAAGCCATCGCCCGCGACATTGAAGACGAACTCGATAAAAAAGAGATTGGCCCGCGCAGCCGTGAAGGTATTGATCAGGGCCGCTGGGTTTTACTTGATTATGGTGACGTGATTGTCCATATTTTCACCGCCGCTGAACGCGAGTATTACAGCCTGGATAAACTTTGGGCCGGCGCTCAAACTTTGCTGGTTGTTCAATAAAACTTTTTTTAATCGCGGAACAAAAGTTGTCTAAAAAGGGTTTATACTATATACGGTCTTTCGTCACAATTTCAAAGAACAGTAGCGAGGTCCGCGACCTTTTAAATCCTCCCGACACGAGAGCTACTGTCTACCAGGGTAAAGGATACTATGCAAAACCAGGCAAATAACTCTAACAGTAGTCTTATTATTGGGGTTTTAATCGGCAGTGTTGCCGGGATGGCCCTAGGCGCCGCTCTCTCCAGTCTGGCTAACCGCTTCGCCGGGAAAGCCTGGAGTAATATCACCCATCGTGGGGAATTGCACGAAGTGGACCCGCGGTGGATGTTGCAATAAGACCTGTATCGGCCTTTTAACGTAATCCGGGGCTGTTCGGCCAGCCTGTAGTCAAACGACCATAGCTCACCCCTTCGTCTAACGCAATGAAGCGCCGGGTGTTATTATATCTTGCGCCTTTTTAAATTTAGATTACTAAAACCACCCGGATAGGTGGTTTTTTGGTTTATAGCCAGCCTTTTTTTCAAATCTATTGCGGTCTTATGTCCTCTTGATTTCACCGGAAAAAGGTGACGCTGAAGACCTTCAAACCCCTAAAAGAAGCTTTACCAGGCTAGGCCGGAGTTTATTAACTCCCGTACACGTCAGTTTGTTACCGGTGCCGGTAGTCTTCAGGCCGATTTGCCGGAAGTTTACCCCTGATGCCGGTCAGGTCAAAATTGACGACTTTGGTTTGAGGAACCCAACTGCTGCCGTTGTAGCCGAGAATATTCCCGGCGCCACTGGCCCCATAACAATCCGAGGTAGTAGGGCAACTGATGTCAACCAGGGTTGGCCCTAAAAGGGTGGTATAGTTTGAAGCATTTTTTACCGGATTTAACAAAAACTCTTGACACCTTTTCAAAATAATGTATAATATAAGCAACTAAGCAACTAAGCAACTAAAGAGCTTAGAAAGATATGCCCGGTAAGTAAGGGCCAGCGTGAAGAAGTACGATTATTTTATTTTTTATGAAAACGGCTATAAGAAGGCAAAGGAAGACAAGACGATGGTAATGGCAATCTTAGCACAACCGCATACAGGGCATAGAACGGGCTGCCTCCCCCTGGCGTTCTCGTCTGTCGCCGTGCCTGCCTGCTTCGTCACTTCCTTGTCCCAACTGCAAGAAAAGGACTCAGCCCAGGAAATGAGTAAACGGTCCAGGCAAGAAGGGCAGACCGGGCTTAATTTTAGCCGCCTGGCCGGTAATTATAGCGGTTGTGAAATAAAGGTTAGTTCCTCAAGTGAGTCGCCTGCGGACGCTCAACCTCGGCAAAAGAGGTAAGCTCGTCGCAGCAATTTCCGTCATAAGCGGCTCGCCAGGACAAGGTGAGCCGCTTTTCTTTTACCCAACCGGGTAGTCAAAGCCAAACCAGAAAAAGAAGAAAAAATGTGCCGGTGGTGTAATGGCAGCACCCCTGACCTCCACTCAGACGGTAGCGGTTCAAGTCCGCTCCGGCGCTCCTTGGGGCTGCTAGTTTAACGGGAAAACAGTCGGTTAGCACCCAACAGTTCAGGGTTCAATTCCCTGGCGGTCCATCTTTAGCCGTTAGCCGGGTTAGCTCAATTGGTAGAGCAACCGCCTTGTAAGCGGTAGGTCAGAGGTTCAAATCCGTCTACCTGGCATTATTAAACTCACCCGAAAGCGGGAAACGCTAAACCACAGGCACATAGCTAAGCCGGTAAAGCACCTCTCTTACAAAGAGGAGACGCGGTAGTTCGAGTCTACCTGTGCCTATTAAATACGAATATAGATAAGGATGTGTGGCAGAGCGGCAATTGCACCTGATTGTAAATCAGACGAGTTTATTCTCTCCGGGGGTTCGAGTCCCTCCGCATCCATCGGGCTGGCCCCTCCTAAAATCTTGGCCTTGAGAAGGTAGATATGTCCTCTGCAAAGACAGCGTGCGCTGTAGCGGAGGTAGGAACGGAAAAAATGCTTGCGTCGGCTACCGGTTAGGCCGCCTGTCTTTCAAATTGGAAAAACGAGTTCGACTCTCGTCGCGAGCATCAAGAAAGTCCCCGCATCGTTTAATGGCAGGACACCTGACTGTCGAGCAGGACGCCGGAGTTCGATTCTCCGTGTGGGGGCCAATTTTACAAATAATTGAAAATCAGGGTGTCGCGTAGCGGTCAGCGCCCCCGGCCTGGGACCGGGTAGCAGGGGTTCGAATCCTCTCACCTTGACCATAATGGTGTCCATAGTTTAGTGGCAAAACGCCAGGTTGTGACCCTGGAGAGATGAGTTCAATTCTCGTGGGATACCCTTTGTCGAAGAAGCTCAGGTGGAAGAGCGTCCGGTTGAAGCCCGGAAGGATGCCGGTTCGACGCCAGCCTTCGACGCCATTTGGCGGTAGTGGCTCAGTGGTACGGCACCTCGTCGCCAGCGAGGACAACGCCGGTTCGATTCCGGCTTACCGCACTTGTTTCAACTTATCGGCCTCTAGCACAGCGGAGAGTGCCTCAGCCTGATACGCTGGTGAGGTTGGTTCGATTCCAACAGAGCCGATTACGAACGAGGGCGCGTAGCTCAGTGGAACGGAGCAGATGCGTGCGAACCATCAGGCCGCCGGTTCGAATCCGGCCGTGCCCTTCATTTATGCTTTTTTAATTCTTTTATCGGGTGCGCCTGGCGCAATTGGAAGCGCAGGTGACTCTTAATCACCGGGTTACAGGTTCGAGCCCTGTGGCGCACATCTTTTTCCAAAGTTTGGGTCTGTGGCGCAACGGAAAGCGCGACACGTTTCGAGCGTGAGGGTTGCGGGTTCGAGTCCTGCCAGACCTGTCGGCAAAGCCGGGTTAGAATCCAGTTTTGTCTTAAACATAGGGTTGTGGTGTAGCGGTAGCATAACAGTTTCCAAAACTGCGGGGCAGGGTTCAAATCCCTGCGGCCCTGCCATAACCTGGGCGATACGCGAATTGGAAAGCAAACTGTCCCGAAAACAGCGACCCTGCGGGGTTGAGGGTTCGAGTCCCTTGTCGCCTTTATTCTACTAAAAACTTAATAAAACATGGGCCGGTGTCAGAGCGGCGATTGAGCCTGTTTGCTAAACAGGTGTGGTCGAAAGGCCACCGGGGGTTCGAATCCCTCCCGGCCCGTTTGGTCCTTTAAAAATTAAATTTAAGGTGGGTCTGTAGCTCAGTGGAAAAGAGCAGTGGTCTTCTAAACCAGGTGCGCGGGTTCGAGTCCCGCCAGACCGTTTGAGTTTCTTAAAGGTTGGTTCCAGCATACCCCCAGGGTTTAACCCGGCGCGGTTGCCGGAGCAATCCGGCTTAACCACCGGGCCTACAAAAACCAACCTGTTAGAAATTCAAAAGATGCGTCGAAGGGAGCAGGTTCGACTCCTGCGAAACGGTTTCGAGAAGGCTGGCTTCTGCAACATAACATGGGAAACAACCAGCAGCCCAAAAGGCTGCCTTGTTCAGGGCCGCGAGGCCGCCAGCCTGTGAAACCAAAAAACCTGCCCGGCGCGAGGCGAGAAGAATCCCAACAGCCAAACCTAAAAAATTCGCTTAAAACGAAAAAAAATGGGATTCTGTGCTTCAAACCGGGCTAAAACAAACCCGGCTAAAGGCTCCATCCAGCAAATAAACTGGTAATCCTTCGACGGGAAGACGGAGTCTGTGCTAACGGTAGCGCCTGACTAAAGATGCTTAACCACCAAAACTGGCAAAATACCTTCGAACGGTAAAACGGCATCTGTGTGAAGGCAAGACCAAAATGTAACTAAAGGTTCCTTACAGCAACCAAAAACCCACTCTTTCAAAGTGATTGCCTCACGGCATAAAAAGGAACCTGAGATACGCCCGACCCTGAGCCTGGTTGGGGAAAAGAGGTGTGATGAAATGAGCTTGAAGAACAAGGTATCGAAGTTAATTACTGTTATGCAGAAGAACCCGGTTGGGTTCACTGAAAACGGCGCGTTTACCAACCTTTCCACCGGCGACGCCGTAACTGATTTATTTTTTGTAGCCGGCGCAACCCGCGCCCGTACTGAGGACCAGATTCTGGCACAGGTGAAGGCAGCCTGGGCGGTAAACCCCGAACTTACCCTGAAGTTATTGTTCTGGGCGCGGGATGTTTTGCAGGGAGCGGGAGAGCGCCGTTTCTTCCGCGTCGCCTTGAAAGGATTGGCCCAGGAACACGCTGAAAAAATAGCCCCGGTGGTCAAGTTGGTGCCGGAATACGGCCGCTGGGACGACCTTTTGACCCTGTTTGGCACGCCCCTGGAAGACCCGGCCCTGGCGACCATCCGAGACGGCCTTGACACTAAGAACGGTCTGGCGGCCAAGTGGTTGCCTCGCCAGGGCGCTGACGCGGTCAAGATTCGCAAGGCGCTTGGCTTGAAGGAGCCAAAGGCTTTCCGCCGCTTGCTGGTGGAACTGTCGAAGACGGTCGAGCAGCAGATGAGCGCGAAGCAGTGGGGCGAGGTGAACTACAACCAAGTGCCTTCCATCGCGGCCAAGAAATACCGCAAGGCTTTCTTGAAGCACGACGAGGAACGCTACAAGGAGTACATCCTGGACGTGGCGACCCGCCCGGAAAGCGGCGCGAAGATTAACGCGAAGGCTATATTCCCGCACGATATAGTTAAGGCCGCCTTGCAGGACAAGAACCGCGCCGAGGAAACCATGCTGCTGGATGCCCAGTGGAAGACCCTGCCCGACTTCCTGGCCGGGGCTGAAGGCAAAACGCGCCGTATCTTGCCTATCAGCGACGTGTCGGGTTCGATGTACCTCAAATTGGCTCCGCGTCCCATTGAGGTAAGTATCGCCCTGGGTATTTATGTGGCCGAACGCAACACCGGTCTTTTCAAGGATTACTTTGTGACCTTTTCGAGCAAACCGGCCCTGGTAAAGCTGGAAGGCTCGAATATCCGCGAAAAGGTCGAAATGTTAAGCAAGGCTGACTGGGGCATGAGTACCGACCTGAACAAGGTCTTCAAGCTGATTTTGCGCCAGGCTACCCAGCACGATGTCCCGGCGGACGAAATGCCGGAAGTTGTGCTGATTATGTCGGACATGGAATTTGACGCGGCAAGCGGTGGTAAGACGCCGTTCGAGGAAATCCAGTCCGACTACAACCGGGCCGGATACGCGATGCCAAAGGTGGTTTTCTGGAACCTGGCTGCCCGCAGCCAGGCCGGTAACTACCCGGTTATCAAGACCGAAACGCACTCCGCCCTTATCAGCGGCTTTAGCCCCTCTATCCTAAAGCCGTTACTGGCCGGGGATATCCCCAGCCCTTACGGCGTGATGTTGGAGGTGTTGAACGCGGAACGCTACAGCCCCGTAAAACTGGCTTAGCCCAAAACTGTGGAGCAGGCGAATTTGCTTGCTTCACAGTTCCAGCAGACAAAGTTATGCGAGTGTGGCGGAACGGGATACGCAACGCACTTAAAATGCGCGGCTTCTGGCATGGAGGTTCAAATCCTCTCACTCGCACTGTTCTAAAAAGCCGGGGTGTTGTAACTGGAAAACATACTGCATTCAAAACGCGGGGCCGTCAGGCGTAAGGGTTCGAATCCCTTCCCCGGCATTGTTTCCATAAATTGCGCTGGTGATGCAACCGGTAGACATAGCAAGCTTAGACCTTGCTGCTTAGGAGTTCGAATCTCCTCCAGCGCACTTAAAAATTGGGATGTGGCCGATTGGTAAGGTAGCTGCCTGTTAAGCAGCCTTATGCTGGTTCAAATCCAGCCATCCCAGTCAAAAATCAGTAGTCAGTAGTCAGTAAAACTGAGCAAAAACTGGCTAAACAATTGTCAGGAAATTAAACCCTGACTTTGACTAAACCATGTTTAACGTTGTTTCTTTTAAAGTTCAACGTTGAACGTAGTTCTTTTTAATTCCAGGTTTTACCCTTGCATAGCTAGTCCAGTTTTAGGTTTACCGACTACCGGCTACTGGCTACTTTTCATGTGAGCGTGGCCGACTGGTGAGGTACCGGCCTTTTAAGCCGGGTCAGGTGGGTTCGATTCCGCACCGCTCACATCTAAAACTTTGAGAAAGGTGGTCCGAGAAAAATGCCATGAGTGTTCAGCGCAACAGCCGGGTCTTGCTTCTAAATGCAACTTACGAACCGCTCTGCTTTGTTTCCCTCAACCGCGCTATCGTCCTGGTACTAAAGGAAAAGGCCGAAATTATTGAACAGGCCGGGGACCTGGATTTTCGCCGGACCGTGCGGGCGGAAAAGACGGTTCTTCCTTTTCCCTCAGTTATCCGGCTGGTAAGTTATGTGCGGTTGCCTTATCGCGCCAGTATTCCACTAACTCGCCGGACCTTGCTGGCTCGGGATAATCATACCTGCCAGTATTGCGGCAGTTCGGACCGCAACCTTACCCTCGACCACGTGCTGCCTCGTTCGCGGGGTGGCCGTACCGAATGGACCAATATCGTGGCGGCTTGCGGACCGTGCAACCGCAAGAAGGGTAACAAACTGACCGGCGAAGCTCGCATGTGGCCGCGCACCACTCCAACTCGGCCTGCTTTTTCGTCAATCGTGCTGCTGGGTCAGGCCCGCGACAATGCAATCTGGCAGCGGTATATTCGCATGAACCCTGCGGCGGCCTGACCTCAGAATTAATAAGGGCATAGAGTTTAACCTAAAAAGACCACCGGAAGGAAGGTTTCCAGGTGGTCTTTTTTCTTTTCTTAAAAAAATTAGGACGGTTAGAGCACTTTTTTCTTTTTGCTCTTAAACAAAAAATACACAAATGATTTCTTTGTTTTTTTAATTGCCCCAATTTCCCACGGGACCGGCCGTCCCAGGAAGGGTAAACCTGCCGCATCCCATTTTACCGGTTGAATACAGGCTTTGCGGTCTTTCCAGCCCTTTTTGCGGGTAGTTTTGGCGTGATAAGCAATCCAATCGGTGTCATCCGGCCCTTTGAAGAAGCTGTTATGACCGGGGCCGAATATCCCAGCCTGGTGATCGGCTTCAAGGATTGGAGTGGATTGCTTTTTCCAGCAAACTGGGTCCAGCAGGTCGGCATAACTATCAATATACAACAAGCCCAGGCAATATTTGCTGCTCCAGCTTTCGTGCGCCGAGTAAGTTATATAGATCCGGTTGTTCTGCTTAAGGACACTTGGCCCCTCGTTAATCCAGCCTTCCCAGGCGTACTCCGGTTGAGATAACAACCGGCGCGGCCCCTTTAAGGTCGTGGGGGTTGCCATAGGGGCTATATAGAGATTCTGTTTGCCGTTGGTAGCGCCAGGCCAGCCCGACCAAACCATGTACAGCGTGCCGTCAAACTCGTTACGAAAGACGGTCTCATCAATCCCCCAGTAATCATCGTCTTGCCACTGCAGCTTTACCGGATTGTGGTATTCTCCCAGCGGGGAGTCTCCCACAGATTCGATAACATACAGCCGGTGGTTCTTATTTTTACCGTCATCGGCGGTAAAGTAAATGTACCATTTACCGTCTAAAAAGTGTAACTCTGGTGCCCAGACCTGTTTTGAATATGGTCCCTCTAAAGGCGCGCGCCAGACCAGGTATTTTTCTTTAGTCGTATCAAGCTCTTCAAGATTAGCCGAACTCCAAAGCCATATTTCCTTATTTGTTGAATCGGACAAACAGTAATAGTACTTTTCACCGTGTTTGATTATATAGGGGTCAGGGGAAGTTTCAATCGACCTGATTAAAGGGTTTTTAAAGTCATATTGTAACATTAAGGTTTCGCTCCTAACCTATATTGGGTTGTTTTTTACCTACTATCGCTCGGGTAGGTTTAATAAATAATACCAGAAGTACCTAAAGAAAATCATTACAAAATTATATCAATTTTTCAAATTGTTCATTCCTGAAGAAAGAAAAATCGAACCGGATGAAATTGCTCTTACCTGCGTGGTTGTTCCCTTCTTAAGGGCGCCCCTGTGCCGGACCCGGCTGGTTCAACCATTGTAGTTTACATAAAACTCATCGCAAAGCCTCTTTAGCTGGCCTGGAAGCAACCGGGTCCGCAACAACTCCCCTAAATGGGCCTGGAACGACCCGGCAGGTGGTGTAGAGCCGTAACCCTTTTCCTTTAAAATTGAATAAAGACAGGCTGAGTCCGGTTTTGAGGCTATCGAACCCCTGCCAGCCCTGTTCGTGCCAGTAAATGGTCTGGCGAAGGCTTTCCTTTAATTGCGAGTTGTCGCGGGTTATCTCGATGAGTTGGTCAAGAGTTTCCGCCTCAATGGCCGAGAAATAAAGGCAAAGCTGCGCCGAGATAATTGTTTTGGCCTGGTCTTTAAGTTTAGTGTTGAACTTGCCAGGTGGTTTGAGAGGCAGCCTTTGTCATTCTTACAAAAATAAAAGCAGGCTTGTCTGAAAACAGGAAGGCCTGCTATCCTAAATCAAGATAGTCTACCGCGTTGTCTTGCAAATTAAGTTTGCGTTTCTGATAACGCTCGGTCGTACGAGGGTCGGCGTGACCGGCGGCATACTGGACCTGTTGTAATCTCGCGCCGTTTTCAAGAGCCAGCGTTACGAAACTGGCCCGTAAACCGTGCGGAGTAAGCCGGTCCAGGCCGCACCGGGCCGCATAACCCTCTACGATGCGTTCAATGTCGCGCCCGTCAAGGCCGGCTGTTTTAGGTTTATCGCCTTTGGTAAAACGGGCAAAGAGGGGAGTCTGGGGTCCGCCCTGGCGCTGCCCGGTGGCGGCCAGGTAGCGCTCAATCGCCTCGCGCACAGGCTGGGGAAGTTTCACGATGCGCCGTTTGTCGCCCTTACCGTGCCGGATAGTAGCGATGTGGTAGCCGCCTTCAGTAGAGAGGTCGCCAACGGTCAGGCCCGCCGCCTCGGCCCGCCGGATACCGGTCCGCAGAAGCAGTAAAAAGAGGGCGTAGTCGCGCTTGCCTTTAGCGGAGGTCTGGTCAATCGCGGCCAGCAGTTCATTCGCCTCTTTTTTAGTGAGGGCGCGGTGAGTCGTTTCATTCGCCGCCGAACCGTAGCCTTTAAGAGCGGTGGCCGGGTTGTCCGGGCGCAGTTTTAACAGCACGGCCACTTCCAGCAAGCGGCGCATTACTACCAGTTTGCGGGTCGCGGTCGGCTTCTGGTAGCGACCCCCCAGGTAAGCCCGGTACTCACTCAAATGGGCGTACTCTACGTATGCCAGGTCGAGGCGGTTTTGGGCCAGCCACTTAAAAAACTGGTAGGAATCGGTCTGGTAAACTCGGCGGCTGCTTTCAGCGACATTTTTGAGCAGCGTGTTAGTAAGCCGCTCCAGTTCTAAGGGCGAAAGGGCCGGGCGAGAGTCAGGGTTTAGTACCGTCAGGGCGGTAGTTTCAGCCGGTTCCAGATCCGGTCCTTCTTGGGGCGATGGTATTGTCAGGAGTGGGTTTTGCTGGCTCACGGCGTCTGTCCAAAAATTTAAGATAGTGGCACCCAAACACAAAAGCTAAGAACAGTATACCAAAATAGCGGCAAGGTAGCGAAGGGTCCAGGGATTAAACACGGCGTTTATATTGAGAAGTATTATGGTTGAAAATAACACTTTTCAACCATAATACTTCTCTTAAAAAATCAGGTCACTTATTATCTTTAAAAGAAAAGGCAACCTGCCGGAAGAACCTGACAGATTGCCTTTTGAGATTTGAGAAATTAGCGGACGCCGAGAATAATCTCGATAGTAAGCTGGTCAAGCTTCTCGTACTTGTAGCCCCGGCTCGCTAACTTGTCTACATCGAAATCGCTGCCCTTTAACCGCGACGCTTTCTCAGGGCTGTACTTGCCGCCCAGCAAACCGCCGTAGGTCTGGTCCCCGCCGTTGATTTCCGAAAGCAAAGCCTGTATCTCCGCGTCAGCCGCGAACCGCTTCGCCTTCTCCTTGAACATGTTGTAGGTCCGCATACAGCCTAACGCGAAGTCCCACACTCCCGCTTCGTCCTCGGTCCGGTAGGCGTGCGCGTCAAAAGCCCGCGGCCCGGTGTAACCCTTTTCCTCCAACAGCTTTACAAGGAAGAAGCTGTTCTTGATGCTCTCGCTGCCAAAGCGCAAATCCTGGTCGTAACGCGGCCCCTTCTGGTCGTTTAGGTCAATGTGAAATAGCTTGTTGACTTCGAGAGCCTGAGCCACGCCCTGATAGAAGTTTAGACCGGCCATACTTTCGTGGGCTACTTCCGGGTTTACCCCCACCATATCCGGGTTATCCAAAGTCGAGATGAAGGCCAGCATATGCCCCACTGTCGGCAGGTAGGTGTCGGTGCGAGGTTCGTTCGGTTTCGGTTCGAGGGCAAAGCGCAGGTTGTAGCCCTGGTCCTTGACATACTCGCACAGGAAGTTTATCGCTTCCCGCATCCGCTTGACCGCTTCCATCGGGTCTTTTGAAGCTTCAGCGTCCACGCCTTCGCGGCCTCCCCAGAAGACATAGGTTTCGGCTCCAAGTTCAACGCCTAAATCAATGGCTCGCATGGTCTTCTGCAAAGCGTAAGCGCGCACGCCGGGGTCAACGGCGGTAAAAGCGCCATCCTTAAAGACCGGGTGGAAGAACAGGTTGGTGGTCGCCATTGGTACAACCATCCCGTAATCGTTGAGGGCTTGCTTGAAGTCTTTAACAATGCGGTCGCGCTCGAAAGGCGTAGCGTTGAAAGGCACCAGGTCGTTATCGTGGAAGTTAAGACCCCAGGCGCCCAACTCCGAAAGCTTTTTGACCTGGACGAGCGGGTTGAGGACAGGGCGTACGAAATCGCCGAAGGGGTCGCGTCCGCGGTTGCCGACGGTCCAAAGGCCAAAGGTAAACTTGTCGGCTTTGGTAGGGGCGAATTGGTCGCTGCCCGCTTCGCTGGTTAGCGGCTTATTCAATAAATCGGTCATTTTTTATTCTCCTCTAAATAAACAGTAAAACCATTTCTATGGTAACACTCTAATGCAAATTTTAAGGTAAAAGTTTTACAGATTTACTTTAACCTGTTTTCCTTCGTACCGTACAGTCTGGCCTGCGCTGCTGCCGCCTCCAACCAATGTCACCTGGAATTCGCGGCTGGTAGCTATGCCGGGATAACTGCCCTGCCGGTCAGCGATGGTCAGGGTACGGGCGGCCTCGTCCCAGGCGATTTCGATAGTCGAGAACGCGCCTTTTTCGTAATTATAATTGTCGCCCTAGTCTTCGTACAAGCTGAACCGCCCATTCTGCCCTGAATAGACCCGCAATTCAAGCGGTGGGTTCTCCTGTTCGCCGGTATACTGCACGTCCGGCCCTGGCGGCACAATTGAGCCACTTCGCACGTATAGCGGCATGGTTTCAAGCCCGGCGGCGGCTTCAATGGTTTGGCGCCCTCGAATTTTTGGCCGGTCCAGAAGTCATACCAGTCACTACCCCGCGTAGCCCGGCCCGCCTTTGGTCAGCACGTAGACAATGTCAAAGACTTTCAGGCCGTAAAGCAGGTTCAGGACGGTAATGACCGTAGTGACCGGGGTAAGCAGAGGCAGGGTAATGCTCCACAATCTCTGCCAGGGGTTAGCGCCGTCAATAGTGGCGGCTTCGTAATAGTCTTTTGGGATAGCCTGGATGCCAGCCAGCAAAATGACCATAATGTACCCGACACCCTTCCAGGTATCAACCCCGATAATCGAGAAAGGGCGATATTGGCGTCCACCAGCCATTTCTGGGCCAGACCGCTCAGGCCGATGCTGCGGAAAAATTCATTCAGGAGGCCAGTCTGGTGGTTCAGGATGGATTTGAAGACCAGACCTACCACGAGCATCGGCAGGACAGCCGGAAGGTAGAGAATTACCCGGTGCAGGTTTGTTAATCTTTTAACTCCTTCGGTCAGGAGCAGGGCAAAGGCCAGGCCGATAACACCGGGCTTTCTTTTGTGGACCTGGACTTTGAAAAAGCCCTCTATACGTGCGTGGAGTACCTGGCCGGGCTGGGCCATAGCTGTATCGGCTTTATCAATGAGGCCCAACCGCTACTTGACCAGGAATTCGGCGCGGCGGTCCGGGCAGATTTCGGGTTCCGGCAGGGTATTGAAAAATTGGCCTGTCGGGTCTGACTTACCCCTGCCAGCAAGACGCCGGGGCCGGTTATAACCTGATGCTAAAAATGCTTGATGAACAACCCTGCCTGAGCGACGTTATTACGA
>CADDZM010000093.1 GCA_902812345.1 Chloroflexota bacterium
GTTCGTCCAGCCCAAAAGCGGCGACGATGGCCTGAATAGGACAACCAAAGGTGAGTAATGTAACCACCACAAGAATTAAGGTCTGGGGCTTACGCAATCCTTCGAACACGGTGCCGGTGCGTTCACTAAAGGTTTTACCACAGACTTTACAGCGGTACCGCTGGCGCACTCGGTCATGAATGGTGATGTTGCCTTGCTTTTTGAGGCCTCTTTTGGGACAATGCTGGTTAGAGCAGAATTGCTCCCCAGCGTTCATCGGCATTGGTTGTTCTTTATTCATAGTAACCAAATTTTGCCAGATGAACGCTTTTATTTCAACTTTACCTGTTTTTCACCGTTTAATGGAGTGCTACCGTTGGACGCCGGGTTACTTTTTGCCCTGGCTACTATATTAAAGTTAAATTGTCTTTTTCTTTTACCTTTTTTCCTTTTACGCAAAAGATTTGACGTTTTTTTAGGGTACTTTATCGGCGGTATTCTAATAATACTTGCCTCGGTTGTTTTTAATGGGTTTGATGTTACCGTTCATTATATAACCACTGATTTTCCTCGCATTTCAACCTATGGGGAAGATGGGTATACCGACCAAATATTTGCCAGCAACCTGTACCCTACAACCGGTATAGCCCCTTATTCAGTCAAACAGGGTATTGTTTATACTTCCTCAATGCAAAATTTCGATGGGAAGCCCAACCTGGTCCAACCCCTGATTACTTTCTTTTCGCAACATTACCTGAACCCGAGCATGTCGCTGATTTCCCTGGTGGTATTTGGCTTCATTTTTCTGGTTATAGTTAGCCGGGAAAGAAACTTTTCCAGGAGAAAAGAAACATTTAAGGTTAAAGACGAATTCTTATTCTGGCAGCTTGGGCTGATTGTTATTTTACTTGCCAGCCCAATGACCTGGATTATGAATCTGGTCTGGTTGTGTCCTTTAATTTTCTATGCCTTGTATTATTATAAAAATCGCGGCGAACTTAACAAGTCATGGTCTTTATACTTGCTTATTGGCGGATTGCTTTTGGTCGGGCTTCCCGACAGGTCTTATTTTCCATTCACTTTCTTCAACTACAACGAAAATATAATTACAGATATCCTGGTTAATTACTTTTGGAGTAACAAATATCAAATTGGGGAAATATTGTTAGCCTTTTTCTTTCTCACAGAGTACAGGGCGCCATCGAGAGAATCCGGCGCTGCCCAAATTAATAATTCCCGCTTGAAGGACGGTGTAGAAGGCAGGGTTCAGGCCGAAAGCTTGCATGATCTAGAAACGCCCCAACTGGTACAGGTCAGCCGCCAACCGGCCCAGATAGCCCCGGTCCGGTCGAAAGATACCGTCGAAGAATAAACTTAAATCTTAATGCTGGGCCAGGATTAAACCTGGCCCAGCATTTTAAATGCATCTTCAAGTTCTCTTTCAATTATAGTTAAACAATTATAGTTAAACAATTATAGTTAAACAATTATAGTTAAAAGCCGAGAGTAAGCTTCCAGCCTTTTTATTCCTTCCGCTAAAGGGCTTTGGGGGGGAATCACCTGGACCTGTGAGCGGCCCTTTTCCACCCCATAAATCTTAACATTTATTTCCGCAAGGATTTCCGGTTCCTGGTAATTTGGAGGTTTCTGGCCGGTTAAAGCTTGCCAGCCTGGTTTGATTTGATCCATAACAAATCTCCCCTTCTTTTGAAAAGCAATTTTAAATGGGTCGGTTTTATTATAGACTAAAAAACCGCCTGAGCAGAGGCGGTTTTTTAAATTCTTTTCTTAGCTGGCTTTCTTATCGGTCCAAACAGCTTTGGTGTTTGGCTGGTTGTTGCGGGCCAGGGCTGCGCAGCGCCGCGAACAGAATTTGTTTCCCTTGACGATTTGAGCGTGGCTGAGTACCTGGCCGCACTCACTCCGGCCGCAGGTGCCGCTCTGGGGCTGGCTCGGCTGGAGCAAAATTTCCTGGGTCGCCAGTAACATACTCTGCCGCCCATCGCGAATAAGCCGGTGCTGTCGTTTCTTAATATCGGCTTCGCAGAAAGTGCAGTAACCTTTATCGGTGGCGCGGGCCAGGCGTTTTGGCCCCATCAAGATGTTACAAATAGGACAGACTCTTTCACCGGGGGCTAATTTGTATGGTGAGTGTGACATAGGTCTCCTTTCGACGGCTTTGCCTCATCCTTTAACCAGTTTAATCCTGGGTTTTATTCTTCATCGAACAAAACGGACTTACCTCTCCCGATCCGTCTATTTTAGAGCATAAACGAAAAATAACTCTGTGGGATAGAGTTTAGACGCTTTGTTATTTTATTGTTACACCTCCTTCGAGCCAAAGGAGGGTCGTGCTATTTAATTTTTGGTGTTACGGTTTGGTTCTGTTGTTCGTCTGGGCGTTTCGGTACTAAGACGTTGTAGAAGGAACAGCTATGAGCGAATTATTTTTTTATTGAAATAGATGCCATCCCGAAATAATTGCTCATACTAATTATACACCTTTTTATACATTTGAAGCGTTAAGATTTCATTATAATTATCTATAATAGAAATAAATTAAGCCCAAAATAAGCCAGATTCATGACCAACAGCCGGAATCGAAGTCTGCATTTTTCGGGCCAGCGCTACCCTGAAATTGGAGTTTAAAAGCTTAATTTTTCAGTATTGTAGAATGTATAACAAATTTATTATTAACCGGCCGGGGAGAGTTTGACGTTTTTTACGCCAAAGCTCAAAAAGCGTTTATCGTCCTTGCTGCCGGTGCTGCTGGCCGGTTGGGGAGAGGTCAGGGTGAGAGTATGCATGCCGGAAAGCGCCTCGAACTCCAGAATTAAATCTTTGGAGTCGCCAGCCTGAAGGTCAACTGTCTGTACCGGGTAACCGTCCAGGGCAATATTAAGTTGCCGGGGCCGGCTGTAGTTGAAGGCGGTAAGGTTTACTTTCACCCGTTGCCCGGTCTGGCTCAGGTTAAAGATGTTTAGTTTAGCCGGTTCGTTGCCGCAAAGCGATTGGTCCTGGGCCTTTTCCGCGTCCCCGTTAGAGCATGTATCGGCCCAGCGAAAAGTCCCGGTGGCGTTTGTTTCGGCCTGATACCAGCCGGTGCTGCCCATATCAATAAAAAGGTTGTTGGCCGGGAGCGGCTCCTGCGGCACCCGGTACGCCCGCATCAACTTATCCTCATAGACTGGCTTTGCATCGTTACCCAGCACCTGGTGGACCAGGTTTTCGGCGGTAGCAAAACTATCGGGATGGCTTTCAAGGGCATCCAGGTAAAAAATGATATAGCGAATATTGTAAAAGTTAAACAGCGGAATACCCCAGGTCTTGTAGTCCGGCGTGGCGAGAATGTCAGGGGTTTTGGTTGGGCGGACCAGTTCCATGAAATCCGGGTCTAGCCGGTAGAAATCCCGGAAAAGGGTCGTGTTCTTAACGAAATTATTCGGGTTGGTCAGTTTGTGGTCGCGGGCCAATCGTCCGCCCAGGCGTGGTTTACCGTGAATACTCTGGTAGGCCTCGTAAGTATCTTCGCCCCGTCCCCAGCCGTCCTGGGCAAAAAGCGGTAGCTCCATAATGGCGTAATTTTCTTTATCCTGGGCCAGCTTGTAGTAAAAAGGCGGCCAGTTAGGCGGGTACGCCCGGGCTTCCCCGGACTTAACCACAAACCCGGCCAGCGTAACGGCCACGAAAAGCCCGACCGCCAGCAGCGAAACGGCTTTAGTCAGGGTAGTTTGCCAGCGCCAATCCCTGGCCTTACCGCGAAGCCAGGCCAGCAGTTCTCGCAACCCAAGCGCTAAAATTATGGCAAATCCCAGCAGGGCGGTCATGTAAAAACGCTCGGGGTCGCGCCCGATACTCAACACCGGCAGTTTGTAAACCAGGGCGTAAGGCATCGGAATGCCGGTTGTAACGCCGGGCGCCACTTCCAGGCGCGGCCCCAGGGTAAACGAACTGGCAACCAGGGCCGTGATGCCCCAGAAAAGGACGGTTTCGCGCTCGCCCCGCTCTGGCTTATTGCGCCACCACACAAAAAGCCCAACCAGTCCTACGACCAGGGCCAGGTAGCCGGGATTGGTGTGGCTAAGGTCAAAATACCCGGCGAAGGTCCGCGAGCGCGAGACCGCCTGGTCACTAACCGAAAGCCAGGGGTTTTCGGCGGCCTCTTTTATCATAGGCAGCAGCATCGGGAAAATGACTACTGCCGCCCACCCACCGCCAATCAGGGCCAGTTTAAGAAAAATTATGCCCTTTTCTCGCCAGCTCCGCCGGGTAAAGAGCGTAAAGGCAAAATAACCGAGCGTCAACAGGACCGAGTACAGGATAAACTGCCAGTCGGTCAGGCACATCGCAAGCAGGCACAAAAACGCCCCGACCGCATAGCGCACCCAGCGCGCCCGGTTGACAGCCCGGAAAAGGCAGAACAGGTAAAGCGGCACCCACCACATTGAAAGTTTCTCGGCCTGCCCATAGGCGAAATTTCCGAGAAGCAAGTCATTGGCGAAAGTAAAGACCGCCGCCCCGGCGAAAGCAGGCAGGCTGCTTTTAACCATATCCTTTATAAGAAGGTAGGCGCAAAAGCAAGTGAGGGCCATCGAAAGCAAGAACTTTAAATTTGTCGAGGCCACCGAGCCGAACAGCGGCCACAGGGGCAAGGCAAAAATCCCGTTTAGCGGGTTGAGCGTGTGAAAGCGCAGGCTGATGCCGGTTGGATAATAAAGGTAATCGGTGAAAAAGAGCGGGTTGCGGTGCAGCTCAAAAATGGCGGTGCGAATCCAGCTATCGTTCCATAAATTCTCGTAGCCGTCCAGGTCGCCGCCGACCACGCCGTAACCCAGGTTAAAGACCGCCACCCGGCCGTAAATGGCGGCCAGCAGCAAAGACCCCAGGAAGGCAAAGAAGGCCGGGGCGGTCAGAAAGGCGCGGCCCTTTTGCCATAAATTCTGGAAGCTCCAGGGCTGCCAGGCCGAGGGCATGGCTGGCTCAGTCTCGTCAAATATGGGGACCGGCTGGCTCTGGGCCAGGGCTATTTTTTTGTATCCAAGCTGAAATTTCATGTTCCGGCGCGATTATAACATATTTGCCATACAGCTATTAGCTGCTTTAAAATTCCGATTTATAAGGAGGGTTAAATAAAGCCGGCAGCCTCAAATCTCGTTCGTCCGTCGGCCAGGTAATAGGATAAGTGGCAGAGATCATTTTCGCGGCCATTCAGCCGGGCCAGGCCGCAGGAGTTGTTTAGCCGGTAACCGCTGGTTTTTAATTCCCCTGGTTTCTCATAGAATAAGATTTACAGTGGCTTTAATAGTGCTATAATGTTAGCAGGCGCGAGAAACGCTTATAATTAAAAAACGGCCTTAAAATAATGCAAGTGGAAGGATTGTTCATGCGCAAAGACGAGCTAGAAACACCCTACCAGATTATGGACCCGGCAGGTAAAATGCTGGGCGCCATGCCGGAAGGGTTAACCAATCAGAAACTTTTGGAGTGGTATCGCCTGATGTGGGAAATCCGCTACTACTCCAACAAAACCGTCGCTTTGCAGCGCCAGGGCCGTTCGACTACCTGGGGACCCCTCAACGGCCAGGAAGCCACCGCTATCGGCATGGGTGCGGTCCTCCAACCCCAGGACTGGATGGTCGGTTCCTACCGGGACGCCGGAGCCTATATGGCTAAAGGCTACCCCATGAAAGCCCTCTTTTATTACACCCGTGGATTCTCAATTGCCCCCGAACTGGTCGGCCAGGACAAACGCTGCCTGCCCTACCAGATTGTCCTTGCCACCCAGACTCTGCATGGGGTTGGTATCGCGATGGCCTCCCGCATAAAAAAAGAAAATGCCGTGACCATGATTGGCGTGGGCGATGGAGCCAGCAGCGAGGGTGATTTCAATGAAGCCCTCAACTTTGCCGGGGTCTTCAAAGCGCCCGCCGTAATCGTTTTGGTAAATAACGGCTGGGCTATCAGCACCCCGCGCAGTCACCAGAGCGCCGCCAAATATTTAATGCACCGGGCCGTAGGTTTCGGCATGCCCGGCATGCTGGTGGACGGCAACGACGTGCTGGCTTGCTACAGCGTCATGAAAGAAGCGGTCGAGCGAGCCCGTCACGGCGAAGGCCCGACCCTGATTGAAGCCGTCACCTACCGGCACGGCGCGCACACTACCGCCGACGACCCGACCCGCTACCGCGACCCGAAAGAGGTCGAATACTGGATGCAGCGCGATCCCACTTTAAGATTGAAAAATTACCTGGTTGAGCAGGGCGTCTGGGACGAGGAAAAAGACCGGCAAATCCGGGAAGAAGTCGAAAGCTACGTCAACGAACAGGCCGATATCGCCTACAACCACCCGACGCCCGGCCCGGACGGTATGTTTACCAATACCTACGAGAAATTAACGCCCCGAATGTTAAAACAGCGCGAAGAACTCCGGCGCGAATTAAACCTGGAAGCGGAGGTTAAGTAAAAAATTATGACGCTAACTGCCACCAAATTGACTATTATTGAAGCGCTCAACCAGGCGCTGGCGACCGAAATGGAGCGCGACCAACGAATCGTGTTGCTTGGCGAGGACATCGGCAAAAATGGCGGGGTCTTCCGGGTAACGGACGGCTTGCAGGCTCGCTTTGGCGAGGACCGCGTCTTTGATACGCCCCTGGCCGAGTCGGGCATCATCGGCACCTCAATCGGGCTGGCCGTAAACGGGCTGCGGCCTATCGCGGAAATCCAGTTCGCCGGGTTTATGTTCGTGGCGATGAACCAGATTGTCTCCCAGGCTGCCCGTATCCGCACCCGCAGCGCCGGAATGTACCATTGCCCGCTGGTTATCCGCGCTCCTTATGGCGGCGGTATCCGCACCCCTGAAATGCACGCCGACAGCCTGGAAGGAGTCTTTTTGCAAACGCCGGGCCTTAAAGTGGTGCTGCCTTCTTCGCCCTATGATGCGAAGGGGCTGCTTATTTCAGCCATCGAAGACCCCGACCCGGTGATTTTCCTTGAAAACATCAAGCTGTACCGCTCCTTCAAACAGGAAGTGCCCCCCGAACGCTACACCATTCCCCTCGGTCAGGCCGCCACGCTTCAGGAAGGCTCTGACATCACCATTATTACTTACGGGGCCATGGTGCCGGTCAGCCAGCAGGCCGCCCATAAAGTCCAGGAGGAAACCGGGGCGTCCATCGAAATAATTGACCTGCGGACTATCTGGCCGATGGACGAGGAAGCCATAATCAAGTCCGTGACCAAAACAGGCCGGGCTATCGTGGTCCATGAAGCGCCCAGGGCCGGTGGAGTAAATTCGGAAGTAGTCTCAATAATCAACGACAACTGCCTGTATTCGCTGCTCAAACCGGTCGCCCGCGTCACCGGCTACGACACACCGTTCCCTTCTCCCGGCCTGGAAGACAGTTATATTCCGACTGTTTCGCGCGTGGTTAAAGCTTTGCGACAGACCCTTGAAGACTAGACCCGACCACAATTTACAGGAGAAGCTATGTTTGAATTTAAGCTGCCGGACGTGGGCGAAGGAATGCACGAGGCAGAGATTTTGCGCTGGCACGTTAAACCGGGCGATAGCGTAAAAGTGGACCAGCCGATGCTGGAAATCCAGACCGATAAAGCCGTCGTGGAAATCCCGGCCCCGGTCAGCGGGCAGGTCGGCGAGATTCTCTCCCCGGCTGGCAAAATATCCCGGGTGGGCGAAGTTCTGATAACTTTCCAGACCGGCGCGCCTTCGACCGCACCGATGCCCAAAATGGATGAAAGCGCCGCAACCCCGCCCAGCCCCGCAGCGAACCCGATGGTGCGCGCCGGTGTTGGCGGCGGACCGGGCCGGGTAAGGGCGGCCCCGGCGGTACGCAAACGGGCGGTCGAACTGGACGTTGACCTGAGCCTGGTGCCGCCAGGCAGCCCGGATGGACGGGTGCTGCTCAAAGACGTGGAGGCTTTTGCGGCCAACAACATAAACGGGCAAACCACCCCGGTCACAACTTCCGATAACGGCAACGGATATTCCCAGAAGATACCGACAGGCGGGGCCATCGCGACCACCCCGGCCGCCAACGGTAACGGCTACAGCCAATCGAACGGTCATTCCCAACAACCAACCCCGGCTTTTACCCCATCTCCGGCCTCGGTAGGAGCGGTGGACCATTCGCCGGGTGGCGAAGTACGCAAACCACTGGCCGGACTGCGGCGGCGGATAGCCGAACGGATAGAGCTTTCCTGGAAAACCATCCCGCACGCTTCCTGTTTTGACGAGGCAGACGGCAGTGGCCTGGTGGCTTTGCGCACCCAGTTAAAACCGGCCGCCGAAAAACAGGGCGTTAATCTGACTTACATGCCGCTAATTGTTAAGGCAGTCGTCCAGACCCTCAAACGCTTCCCCATCTTTAACGCCAGCCTGGATGAGCAGACCCGCGAGATTATCTATAAAAATTATTATCACATCGGTATCGCGACGGCTACCCCGGACGGATTACTGGTGCCGGTGGCGCGGGACGCCGACCACCTGACCTTGCTGGAACTGGCCGCCGAAGTCAACCGGCTTGGCGAGGGCGGGCGCAACCGCACCCTGAAACCGAACGAGCTTACCGGCAGCACTTTTACCATAAGCAACGTGGGCAGCTTTGGCGGCAGCACCGGAACAGCCATTATTAACCCGCCGGAAGCAGCCATTTTAGTTACTGGCAGCCTTAAAGAGCGGCCGATGGTGGTTGGTGGGGAACTGGTTAAACGCCACACCCTGCCCCTTTCGATGTCGTTCGACCACCGCCTGATTGATGGGGCCGAGGCCGGAATGTTTTTGGCGGCCTTGAAAGAAGTGCTGGAAATGCCCGGCCTGTTACTCCTTAACGCCGTCTAGGGCTAGCTTTGCGAGGTTTTGAAAATGGTTGTAGGTGATGTTACCACGGCGGTAAGCACTCTTATTGTAGGAGCGGGACCGGGCGGCTATGTGGCCGCTATCCGGGCTGCTCAACTGGGACAGTCCGTGACGATGGTGGTGGATGGACCGCTGGGCGGAACCTGCCTGAATAGGGGCTGTATTCCGCTCAAAGCCCTGGTCTCGGCCTCACGCCGCTTTCGCCAGCTTAATGACGAGAGCCTTCAGACGATGGGTATCCAGACCGGCACGACCTCGTTTGACTGGGGCAAGATGCAAGCCTGGAAGACCGGCGTGGTCGAGCGGTTGAGCGGCGGAGTAGAGAAACTGCTGGCCGGACATAAAATCGAGATTGTGCATGGCCTGGGCTGGTTTCTGAACGAACGAGAACTGCGCGTCGAAGGCGAGTACGGTTCGCACCGCCTGGCTTTCGAGAAATGCCTGCTGGCGACCGGGGCTTCACCCTGCGAACTGCCCGGACTGCCTTTTGGCGAAAATGTCCTGTCACCCCAGCAAGCCCTGGCCCTATCCGAGCTTCCCGCGAGTATCAATGTGGTCGGCGACGACTATATCGCCCTGGAACTCGCCAGCCTTTACGGCAACCTGGGCGTCGCTACAACTCTTTTAACAAAAGGCGATAAACTTTTGCCGGAAGTGGAACCGGCGGCGATGCGTCTTGTCCAGGCCGGGTTGCGCAAGCTAGGGGTCCAGGTCGTGACAAACGCGCAATGGCTAAAAATGGCGGCGGGCGAACTGGTTTATGAAGCGGGCGGCCAGGAAAAGCGCCTGGCCGGTCCGGTAGTGGTCTCCGGCGGCATCCAGCCCAACACGGATAAACTTAACCTGAAAGAAGCGGGCGTTAAGACCGGCCGCAATGGTGAAATAACGGTTAACCCGGCCCAGGTGACGAACCTGCCGGACATCCTGGCGGTCGGGGACGTTACCGGGCAGATAGCCCTGGCAAGTGTGGCCTACAAACAGGCCAGGGTAGCCGCCGAAACGTTGGACGGGCGCAAGGTAGCCTATGACCCGCAGGCGGTGCCGATAGTGGTGCATACAACGCCGGAACTGGCCTATACCGGCCTGAGCGCCGAAGCCGCCCGCCTTGAAGGGTTCGAGGTTGTTACCGGGCGCTTTCCTCTCGCCGCCAATAGCCGGGGGCTTACCCTGAACAGCGAAAACGGGGTGGCTCTTGTCGTGGCCGAAAAAGGAAGCGGGCTTTTGCTCGGCATGACCATTGTCGGGCTGCAAGCCGGGGACCTGATAATGGAGGCTTCACTGGGTATCGAGATGGGCGCAACCCTGACTGACCTGGCCGAAATCCTGCACCCGCATCCCGGCCTCGGCGAAATGACCCTTGAAAGCGTCGAAAGCGCTATGGGATTAGCGATTCATACATTGTAAATTAAGGAATTAAAGGCTCGGAGTTGGGGTCTACAATCGAATTAAATTCGTTTATAAGAACCCGGGAAGTGAATAAAACTTCATCTACAAGTTTGTAGAGATTGCCATTATATTTTTTCTTGATAACATAGTTGTAATCAACGATATGGCGCAGTTTCTTCATCCTATCTAATTTCACACCCATAGCACGTCTTTCAGCGAGAGAACTGTTTGTAAAACGGCTAATAAGTCTTTCATGTACTCCACCAGCCAAAGTTTGCGGGGTAGTATCCCTGGTATTTTGAAGAAATTCGCTGGCTTTATGGAAAGTGGCATAATAGGCCCGGCTAATGGCGGTGCGCATATCCGCCTCAACAGCCAGACTCATTTCTTTTGAGGGAATCCGGTGCCGTTTATCAGAAATATCCTCGGCCTGGTAGTAAAATTCTAGAAAATCGAAACTAATTCAAATTCCAGGTCAATTGATAACTTTCCTTCGGCCCGATTAATGTTAGTTCCCCACCAGCCCCGGTCAATTTTATCAAGTTCTTCTAAAGCTTCTTTCACTTCTAATCCGGTAGAAATGTTTATTACCAGTTGGTCGGAATCCTGGTATTCAGGGTTGTGAAAGACTTCAAGATATAAAGGTGAGTCGGGGAAAACAGCCCCTATTGGTTCCAGCGCTTCAAATAAAAGCGGTTCAATTTGAGGGTTAGCTTTTATAAAGCTCGTTACTTCTTCTTTATCTCGAAATTCGTACTTTTTTCTTAATCTCTCGATTTCCTGTAAAGCCGTCGAGGAAGAAGCGATATTTTCGTGGGGTTTAAGCATAATTTTACTCGTATTGATGTGGCACCAACTGACTTTTCTACAAGAATTATAGCTTTGGGCCAGACGCCTGTCAAAAGCGTATGTCACAGTTATTGACAAAAATCTTAAAAATCGGTACGTTAGCCGGACCAGGTTTTATTCTTTTACGATACTTTTTGTAGAAACGGGGAGAACCGAGGGTGAGCAGCCACGAAGTTGACACTATGCCGGAAAAGATTGCCGTAATCGGGTCCGGAACGATGGGCGCGGGAATTGCCCAGGTCTGCCTTTTGGCGGGCTACCGGGTGACTTTGCAAGACCTGAAAGACGAACTGGTCCAGAACGCCCGGGCGCAAATCGCCCGGTTTATCCGGCGCATAGCTGAAAAAGGCCAACTTGAAAACTCTGCCGCCGAAGCCGCTATTAGCCGCCTGACGGTCACGACCGACCTCGCCGAGACCGCCCAAAATACAAGCTGGGTTATCGAGGCGGTCTTTGAAAATATGAAGGTCAAACGCGACCTGTTCCAGCGGTTGAACAAACTATGCCCGCCGCAGACTAACTTCGCCTCCAACACCAGCGGCCTTTCCATCAGCGAAATCGGGGCGGCCGGTGGAAGACCCCACCAGACTGTCGGGCTGCATTTTTTTAACCCGGTCCCGCTCATGAAGCTAGTCGAGGTGGTGCGGGGCAGCGATACCGCGCCGGAGGTCGAACAGGCCGCCATCGCCCTCGGTCAGCGTCTTCGCAAAACCGTCGTGGTTTGCAGCGACTCGCCCAACTTTATCGTCAACCGGATAAACCGCCCGGTCAACCTGGAAGCCCAACAACTGCTGCAAGACGGCCTTTCTTCCCTGACAATTGACCGGGCGCTGGTGCAGGGAGCGGGATTTAAGATGGGGCCGCTCATGACCAGCGACCTGAGCGGGGTCCATATTGGCCTGACCGTTACCGAGAACATTTTCAAGGAAACCGGCGACCCTCGTTTCAGGCCGGTGCCGCTCGTCCGCAAGCTGGTTCGGGCCGGACACCTCGGCAAGAAGGCCGGGAAAGGTTATTACCTCTACCCGGCAGAGGCCGAAAGCCCCGTGCCGCGCCAGCCCGAGATTTCGCTACCGCAAGCGGAAGCCCCGGCGAACGTGGCGATTCTCGGCAATGGACCGGAAGCAGCCCGGCTTAAAGAGCAGCTAACGCAGGCCGGGTGCCAGGTAGTGGAAGATTACAAACAAAGCGGGCTGGTTTTGATTTCGCCGCCGCAGGATTACCGGGAATTTTTCAAACAGGGCAAGACCGCCGGAGATACCCTTTACGCCATAATGGAACCCCTGGCCTCGGTTACGGAGGCCGGTTTCCTGAGCGGACAGCCCCAAAATGTGGTCGGGCTGCAAAACCCGCTACCCTTTCAAAACGACAAATTTTACGAGATAAGCCTGGGCCTGGAAACCTCCCGCGAAGCTGCCGGAAAGGTCGCCGCCTTGCTCGAAAAGGCCGGCTGCAGCTACGCGGTTATGCCCGAAACCCCGGCGGGTATCGTGTTGCGAACCATTTGTGCTATGATTAACGAGGCGGCTTTCGCCTGGCAGGAAAACCTGGCCTCGGTCAGTGACATAGACACGGCCATGCGGCTGGGCATGAACTACGGGCTGGGGCCGTTCCAGTACGCCGACCGCCTGGGCATAACTGCCGTCCTGGCTACGCTTGACTATTTACACGCCGAAACCGGCGACCCTCGTTACCGGGCTTCGGTAGGGCTGCGCCAGATGGTCCGGGCCGGGAGACTGGGCCAGTCCGCCGGTCGTGGTTTTTACGATTACCAGAGCTAGAGAAGGAAACCTTTCAGGTGAAGGGTACAACGTTTTATAAAATTATAAGCGCGGTCGTTTTAGTCCTGGCCGGGGTTGTCCTGGCGGCTTGCGGCGAGGCAACCCCCACCGTTACCGGCCTGGCCGCGCCCTCCGGCCAGGTTACACCCGCCAATACGATTGCCCCGGCCGTCAATACCCCCTACGATCCGCCCCGGCCGGAAAGCGAACAAATCAAAATCGGAGCCGTCGCGCCTGATTTCAGCCTGAACACTCCTGACAACCAGACCATCAAACTAAGCCAGTTCCGGGGCAAGCCGGTATTGATAAATTTCTGGGCGACCTGGTGCGCACCTTGTATAACCGAACTGCCTTTACTGGTGCAGACTTATCAGGCCAACCAGGGTAAACTGGTGATTCTTGGCATCAACATGAAAGAAGATGCCGGGACCGTGGAGGCCCGGGTTAAAAGCGTGGGGATAACCTACCCGGTCGGCCTGGACAATACCGGCGAGGTAACCAACCGCTACCAGGTACGGGGCTACCCGACCAGCCTTTTTGTGGATAAAAACGGGGTCATTCAGCGCATAACGGTCGGCCCTCTCAGCGAGGATACCATCCGGTCATCGCTGGAGCGGGTCTATAGCATCAAGTAGGCAGCACCCGGTAAAGTTGAACAGCGTCAAAATCTGCGACCAGTTCAAAGCCGGGCGCTTTTTTTGTGTCATATAAACCGGCGAACGAGTCGGGGTAGTGGTCGGGGAAAAGCGCCAGGTAACGCGCCCCATACTGCCGGGCCAATTGGAGATTTACCGCCAGGGAATCGCTGGCCGTAGTAATCGAAGGCCGGTGCGTCGCATACCAGAAGGCCGGGCCAAGCGGCAGCATCACGACCGTATCGGGGCTTTCGTGAGCGTCCAGCCAGGCTCCCACCTGCCGCGCCTCGTTGTAATCTTTGTCCCAACTCCCCGGCAGCGACAGCGTCAGGCCAACCGAGATCCAGACAAAAGCCGCCACAACCAGCCACCCATAACGGCGCTGGCGGGCGGCGGTAGCCTGGGGCCGGGAGATTTTACCAAGCCAATTAATCGCCTGATCCAGTCCCACCAGGCTTATAAGGAAAATGTAGGGCAAAAGGCCGCCCGACGAGTGAAAGACGCTGCCCCGCGTCCCCGCGAAAGTGAAGGCCAGCGACATAACTAAATAAAGCAAAAGCGTGTAGGCCAGGAACGGTTGAAATTCCGGGCGCTGCCACAGCCGCTCAGAATTAAATTTAGGCCGGGCCGGTTCTATTTGAGGTGTGGCAATATTTGGCCGGGCGAAAAGCCCTATTATAAGGAAGGGCGTCAGGAAAAGAGCGCCGCGGGCCACAATTAAGAGATTTTCGTAAAGGGCCGCCGCCTTGGTGCCGAGCAAAGGGCCGATGCCCCAGTTGGGGTCAGGCTGAGTCAGGTTGAGGTAGTAAGGCAGGTCGAGCGGTTTTGAAAAGCTGAAAAAATCGTTGTACTCGCGCCAGAACAGCACTTTGAAACCGCCGCCCGGTAAAATCTGTCCGGTAACCGTGAGGTTTCGCGCCAGCCAGGGGAAAATCACCAGGGAGAACACTCCCAGCATCACCAGCCCGGCTCGGCAGGCTACGGGCCAGACCTTTTTCAACTCGGAGAGGCGTAAAAACAGGCAAACGACCGGTGCCGCCAGCAGAAGCAAGCCGTCCACGCGGGTCAGGTAGGCCAGTCCGGCCAGTATTCCGGCCAGGGCCGCCCGGCGGTACACTCCCGCCGCTTGAGTAAGAAGGCGCTGCAATGCCTGGGCCGCGCAGATTAAAAAGCCGCTACTGAACAGGGCAAAGGGCGCAAAATTGTCGGGGAAGACGAAATAAGCGGCGTAGATACCGCTAAAGATGGTCAGCGTCCCGGCCAGCCAGCCGTAACGGTGAGCCCGCTCATTATCCCCGAAAACGGAGGTAGCCAGGTAAAAGGTTAGGGGAGCAAGGAAAGCCGAAAGGACGATGCCGGGAAGTTGCGAGGCCAGGAAAGACGGCCCGCCACCCAGCAGATAAGCGATATAAACCAGGATAGAAGTGAGCGGCATCCAGTAGAGGTTGGCTGGACTGCCTGTAACCGTGGCGGGTAGCGGTCGGGTCAGGAAATTCCAGATGTAATCCTCCCGGAAACCCTGGCCCCGATAGAGCGACTCGGCCACGTTCGCATAATAATACGCATCGGTATAGCCGGGTTGGTGGAAAAGCAGGGCCGTCGCCAACCGGACAAGCAAAGCCAGGCCCAGCAAAATCCAGTAAGGACGGTAGGCCGGACCAAACCATCTTTGCGGACCCGGGCGCGGCTCAGGAGGGGCTGAGCTTGCCGGGCTTATTTTCGATGGCGAGGTCAAATGGCTCATTCTCCAGGTCCAGTTCCGGGAAATCCGGGATAAGCTGTGAAAGGTCGGATAGGTCGAGCGCTTCAGTCGGCGCAGGTACTTTCTTCGCGGCAGAGGTGAGCCGCTCGATTGGCCGGTCGGGATAAACCTCAAACATAGCCGCATTCCCGCTTTGCGCCAGCGGAAACAGGTGCGCCAGCCAGCGCACCTGTGTTTTGAAGTCGGATAGGCGGACCCGCCCCTGGCCCAGGCCAAAACAGACCGCCGGGGGATTCCCCAGGGCTTCTTTTAAATCGGCCAGGGGTCCGGCAAAAAGCGCGCTAGGCGCGACCAGCGGCGGCTGTGGGAGAGCTTCTCCGGCCGCTAAAGTCGCCTGGACAAACCGGGCCGAAAAAGGCGTGCGGCTGGGCCGTTGCGACCCGGGCAACTGAATTATTTCAAGCTGCGGGCCGAAGTCTTTTGCCAGCAAATGCTGCCGGAGCTTTTCAAAGATCATGTCAGGGTTCTGATACGGCACCAGTAAAAAATCCAGCCCGGCGCGGGCGGTCGCCGGGAGTTTCAACCGGCCTGCTGGACTAAAACTGCCACATTCCAGGGCCGACACATTGACGGTTGGGACCATGAACTGAGTCTGCAACACCAACCGGTCGTTCAGGCTAAAAATATATTCGTCCAGGCCGTAATCCCGCAAACGCCCGGCCAGTTCCGGCGCGAAATCGGGCGCGGTTTTACGCAAGGCGGCGCTTTCCTCGACCGGCAGCGGGAAAATGTCTTCGTCAAAGCCCTCGATTTGGACTTCCTGGCTGTCACTTTTAAGGGCGGCGATAGCCTGGACCAGCAGCCAGGAAGCGCCGGGCATAATTTCGCTAAAGGCGCTGGGCGCGTCTTTGGACATAGTCTTCACGCGCAATTCCACTTCGAGCAGCCCCTTCACGCCCAGGCTCAGGAGCGGGCGGCCCTGGCGGTACTCGCCTTCTGCATAAATAATAGCGTCCGCCGCCAGATCGCCAGCGTGCGCGGTCAGGGTAGTTTTATCCAGCGGCCCCCACAGGAACTTCACGGTCAGGGGAAGTTCCCCGGCAGCTTGCCACGACCTGACCGAAGCCAGCAAAGCCGCCAGGTTAGCTGCTCCGGCGGAGCCTGGTGGGATATAGACCAGCAAACCGGCCGGGCCGTCCTGGAACTGGCCGAAAATTAGGTTACCCCACTCCTGAAGCTGCCAGCCGTCCGAGCGGGCGGCGGCTAACAGGTCTGGCCGCTTGCCGGCTTTTCGGAGCCAGCTCGAAGCTTCCCGCCTCAGCCAGCCGTCAATTTTTGCCAGGTGGGCGGAATAGTTATCGCGGGTGAATTCGGACGGGAAAGGCACGAAAGTTTCAGCCATTATAATAACTTTCTACTGGATGTTTGGACAATATTTAACTTACCATAATTGTCCCTAAAAAACCTGAAGGATGACGTAGTACTTTAGTACCGAGTGCTTGTTAAAAGTATTAAAATCATATATACTTTAGTAATGTTAGATTTTTCAATCCTGATTGGATTATCTGGCGCTCTGTGCAAATTCACCTCATTTTACTCAGACTGGTCGGTACAAAACCAGATTATTTGGTTTCCCTGAAACAGCACTCATTTTAATAGTAATAGCAACAGGCAGGAGGACCGTACCTTGAAAAACCTGGAAACTTGGTGGGACCAGTTTTGTGTCTTGCTCTGGCCTAAGGTTAGACCGGCACAATCAACGACACAAGAAGGTCAGGGGTTAGTAGAATACGCGCTGGTCTTACTTTTAGTCGTGATTGTAGTTGTAGCAATTCTCATTTATTTAGGCCCGCAACTCGGCAGTATGTTTAGCGCCGTAACCAAAGGCATCAGCTAACATTTTGCGATAATATGCGGTCGAAAAGGCTGGAAATCCGTTTCAAACGGATTTCCAGCCTTTTTTACTAATTTTCCACATTTGGGATATGTTCCCAACCCGACCCCGTCTGAAATATAGACAAAGAAAGCCTCTTTGGTTTATAATTGCTCAACACAAAACAACTAGCCAACTTATCCTCCTGGTCTAAAAGGGGTAAAGCTATGTATATTGTAGCAAACCAGTTAGAGCTGAGTAATGGCGTGCGCCGTGACCGGGGAGATTGCCTGGTAGACGCCGAACAAATTATTCCTCCTCCGGTACTACAAAAACGGGGCACTCTCTATATTATCACCGAAACCGAAAATATGGCGGGCGGAAAGCCTCGCAACGGTGACGTTGAGTTATGTAAAGAAGTCCAGGATACTATTCTCCACGACTTTTACAATACCGCTAACACCTCTATTACCGGCGCTCTTAAACACGCTCTCGATAAGGCTAACCAACTGGTTTTCAACTACAACAGCGCCCTCCTGCCGCCGGAACGCCGGGGCGTGGGTTTGACCGTCGCGCTTGTCCGGGGCAACGAGGTTTATTCCGGCCAGATGCTGCCAACCAGGGCTTACCTCTATCACCAGGGTGAACTTAAAACGCTGCCTGCCGCCGCCCTTACCGCCCAGGCCAATCGTTCTACTGACCAGTTAACAGGCGGGCGGGCCGGCGCCGCCACCGATTCCCAGTCCACCTTGCCGCTGCCTCGCCACCCCAGCCTTCCATCGCTCGGACGCTACACCACCATTGACCCGATTCTAAGCCGGAATATATTCGAGGCGGGCGACCTGCTAATGCTTTGCTCGTCCAACTATACCCGCGTCCTGAACGATGAAAGCCTGCTATGGATTCTAGACCAGCCGGACAGCCGGGGAGCCCTGATTAATTTATCCGAATATTCGCGCAAGCAAAGTCTTAACGACGGCTACGCAATTATCATCGGGACGCGCGAGGAAATTGGAACGCGGCCTTTCAATGACCGGCAGCCCGACAACGGCTGGAAAGGCACTGCCGAAAACATGGCCGGAGCGGTTAGCTTACTGGCAGCCCGGCTTAACCCGGTCGGACCTCGCTCGAACGTCGCGCCTGGCGAAACCGACGATTACATGGAAGACGGTGAAGCGCCCTTCGTAGCCAGGAGCATTCCGGCCCAGGAAGTTAAACGAGTTACCCGGCCTCTCAATCTACCCGACGAGCCGCTGGCAATCTCGGAAAACGAGGTGAACGACCCGCTGGCGACTAAAGACCCGGATAGCGGCTCGTGGATGCACCGTGAAGGCGACGACTTAAACCGGCCAGCCTTCCTCAAAGGCCGGTCCCTCAACCCGGACCCTGATTTGCCTACCATCGCCGGGTCAAAGGACGCGATTACCTCACCCGGCCCGATAAAGCCAAAAGCTTTCACCTCACGCCTGGGCGGTGACGGCACTATGACCCCTTCCGGTTTGCGTAAATTCTCGTATACGGACGCTTCCCAGGACCAGAATCTAAACACCCCACCGGTCAACCGGCCCTTCTCGACCCGGCCCTATGTCCAGAGCTACCGGGCGCCTATCCCTGAAGCGCCACCGCCCCCGGCTGAATTTGACGAACCTATCGAAATCAGCAAACGCAGGCGAGCTAAAAAAGCCGCCGCGCCCCAGGGCAAGGTCAGCGCCGAACCTCTCGACAATCCTTATTTCGATATGGTTGGTGGGGATGGGTACGCTCCGCCCGCCAGGCAAAAATGGTCCTTCAACAATA
>CADDZM010000094.1 GCA_902812345.1 Chloroflexota bacterium
ATAGTTGGGTCGGTCAAGCAGCAGTTTTACACCGAGCATTTCAACAATCCCCGCCCGGCCCTGGCCCGGATTCGCCGCCTGATCGAGCGCAGTCTCCGGCGCGGGTACCGCCTTTCCTACGCTGCCTGAGAAATTCTTAATTTGGCACGTTCACTACAGCAACCCGCTTCGCCTTCAGTAAGGCCAAAATTTTTTGAAGTACCTCATTTTATCGGGCTGTTTATAGTTTCGATTACTGCCTTTTGCCTTTATTTAAACACGCTCAAACTTGCTTTCTTATCCGACGACTTTTTCTTCCTCAAACAGCTAAAATTTGAACAACTGAACTTTTTTGATAGCTTTGGTTACTTTACCCGCGATTGGGGCATGGGTATTAATTTCTACCGCCCCTTCACCAGGGTTTTCTTCGCAGCCCAATATTTTTTATTTAGCTTTAATGCCGCATTCTGGCATTTAGCCAGCCTGATTCTTTATACTGCCAATACGGCCTTGCTTTATTTGCTGGTCTGGCAGATTACCCGCCGCAAAAGTGTAGGGCTGCTGGCAGGTTTAATCTTTGCGGTTAGCTCAACTCATGTTGAACCGGTTAGCTGGATTGCCGACCAGACTGACCTTTTAGCCTTGCTGTGCTGTTTAGCGGGGATAATTTTTTATATAAAGTTCCGCCATGTAACCACTAAAGCTAAATTTTTATACTATGGTTTAGCTTTAAGCAGCTTTATTTTAGGATTGCTTAATAAAGAATCGGCGGCAGGCTTTTTCCTTGTACCGCTCAGTTATGATCTGCTTTATGGAAGATTTGAACCGGGCAAGCCCTTTAAGGCACTTACAGCAGTGGGTTTTCGGCAGGCAGTAGTCAGGCAAATACCTTTCTTTATTGTTACAGGTTTGAACATTGGCTTGCGGTTAATCCTGTTTGGCGGTATTGGAGGCTACAAATTCAAGGAAACCGCCTGGCAATTCAGTCTTAATAGCTTTATAGAGCTAAACTTTAAGTGGCTTATTCGCCCTTTGCAAATTGAAAGCGCCCGCTGGTTTATTATCGTTGCGGTTGTAGCAATTAGTTTAACGGCAGGCGTAGTGTTCTGGGAGCGGGCCCAGGCCAGACCCAACCAGTTAAATTACCGGCTAACGCGGGCCTTGCTATTTGGTTTGGGGTGGATAATCTTATTTTTACTACCGGCCCTTAGCACGCCGCCAAGTGTACGGTATGTTTATATCTCGACGGCGGGAGCGGCAATCGTAATCGCCGTAATATTTTCCCCTGTTGGGGATTTCAGCCGTTATAGCGGGCAGGATAAGCCCCTTAACTCTACTTTTTCACAAAAAGCGTTAAATTTTTATTCGTCACCGGTAATGGATTTGCTAAAAATAATCTTGCTGGTTATTTTCATTTACAACGCGGTGCGCCAAATCCAGGTTGTGCAGGGAATGTGGTCCGATACCAGCGGGTCTATGGACCGGAAGCTGGCTCAAATAAAACAAGAAATTCCTGACCCGGCTAATTACGGCTTAATTTACCTGACCGGGATACCCCTGGAATGGACAAACGAATATGCCCCGCCATTTCAGGTCGGATTTAATGAGGCAGTTCAAATCCAATACAACAATCGGACAGTCGAAACGCTGCTGGTGGCCGATTTTCCGGTAGCGGAAGCCCGTCTTAACCAGGGTTACTTCCTCGAAGTTAGGGACGGCCAGATTATAAAGCATGATGAAATTTTAGAGGCCTTAAAACTTCGCAATCAACAAATTAAAGATAAAAAAGAACAGGTGATTAAAACCGAAAACTACAACCCTGCGCTGAAGCTAAACGAAAATATGAGGATTACCCTACCACAAATACCGGCCCCCAAATTAGCGGGGTTAGAATTCACTGTGCAGGTAAAAACCCCGGTGCAACTAAAAGTGGAATGGCTGGTGGATACTCCTACAGGTAAAGTTGTGCGGGATACTTCAGTTTTAACTATAGAACGTACTGGAACTTACCGGGTTAAACCTTCAAATATCGCCCTTTTCTCTTACAGGGACATTATAAGCGAAGTAAAGGTAGCGGTTCCCGGCGCTGTTGAACAAATTGAACTTGTCCAATCCCGGTTGTACAGCTTACCCTAGTTTTCAAAGATTTTTAAGTTCAACTACTCTTCTTTTTTATTTTTCTCACTTCAATTTTCTGCAATTTCTTAATCAAAATTAGGCTAAAGTTTTCTAGTTCGAAAATATTGGTAGCACTTAAATCAAAAAATATCGATAATAATAATATAGAAAATCTGCCTTTAAGCAGTATTAATTAGACCTCCGGCTTATTGACAAACCGGTTGTACTGTTATAGTATAACCATCTAAGCAGTTTTATCGGAAAGAAAATATGCTCACAACAGAGAAGAACACATTTATGTCAAATAACGCTATTAAAACGGGTCTCGTATTAGATAAGGCAGCCCAGCCTCGCCCGAATGTGGTGGTCGAGGCCAAGAACCTGCGCAAAAATTACAAAAACTTTGAAGCGGTCAAAGGGATTTCGTTCCAGGTCTACCAGAAAGAATGCTTTGGCTTGCTCGGTCCTAACGGAGCCGGGAAAAGTACCACTATCCGAATGCTTAACTGCGTTTCCCCGATTAGCGGCGGCTCGTTGTCGGTGCTGGGACACAGCGTTACCGGCGACATCCGGCAGATTAAAACGCAAATCGGGGTCGTACCGCAGGACGACAATCTCGATGTTGACCTGACCGTGTTGCAGAATTTGCAGGTCTACGCTCGCTACTTCAATATTGATAAGAAGGAAGCCACCCGGCGCGCCGACGAAGTCCTTGAACTGTTCCAGTTAAACGAGAAACGCAACAACAAGACCGATGAAATTTCGGGCGGGATGAAACGACGGCTGGTAATTGCCCGCGCCCTGATTAACCAGCCCAAACTTATCATCCTGGACGAGCCGACTACTGGCCTTGACCCGGCCGCCCGGCAGGTGGTCTGGCAGCAGTTGCGGCTCTTGCGGGAGCGCGGCGTCACTATCCTGCTGACCACGCACTATATGGAAGAAGCAACCCAGCTTTGCGACCGCCTGGTGATTATCAACGAGGGCCGGATTATGGCGGAAGGCCAGCCTCGCGAACTGGTCCAGCGGTTGGTCGGCTACGAAGTCATTGAGATGCGCCTGGCTGAAGAAGAAAAACAAAGCCTGCTTCCCCTTATTGCCAACCGGCCCATTCTTTTAGAAGAAGCCGGGGACACCCTTTACCTGTTCGGCCAGCATAACCAGGCTTTCCATAACCTGGCCCTGCCCGAAGGCAATTACCGCCTCCGGCGCGAAGCCAGCCTGGAAGATGTCTTTTTGCGGCTGACCGGGCGTGGTCTGGGCGCGGAGTAAAGAAATTTTAGAGAATTAAGGGGAACAAATAATTATGAGTACTAATTACGCAGAAGCGGGAACTGTCCGCGCGCCAGGCCGGGGCATCGTCTTTCCAAATCCATTCACACTCGGCACTTACCGGGTATTCCAGCGCAACAAAGATGTCTTTTTGAAGCTTTGGAAGACTGAACTCTGGCCGCCGGTAGTCGAAGCGCTGCTGTCGCTGTTTGCCTTTGGCTTTGGCCTGGGCGTGTACATCGCGCAGGTCAACGGCCAATCGTACATCCAGTTTATCGCCGCCGGGCTGATTTTCAGTTCGGTGCTGTTTACCGCCTCGTTCGAGTGCATGTTCGGCACCTTCATCCGGATGCAGCAGGAGAAAGTTTTCGACGCGATTATCGCCACGCCGGTCAGCATCGAGGAAGTCGTCAGCGGGGAAATTTTCTTCGCGGCGGTCCGCGCTACCTTTAACGGCACCTGCGTAATTGTAGTGATGGCCGTTTTGCAACTGATTCCGTCCTGGTGGGTGATTTTAGTGCCGCCGGTAGCCCTCCTGGCCGGCTTTATGCTGGCAAGCATTGCCGTCGTCGTAACCAGCCTGGTTTCCAGCTTTACCTCGTTTAACTACTATATTACGCTCGGCGTTATCCCGATGCAGCTATTCAGCAGCGTCTTTTTCCCGGCCTCGCAACTGCCGGAGAACGTGCGCTGGGTAGCCTTCCTATCACCCCTCTACCCGGCGGTCGACCTAGGCCGGGCGCTATACACCGGCAATATTCACGCCGGCCTATTGCTAAATGTGGTCTGGATCCTGGGTCTGACGGTCTTTTTCTACCTGCTGGCAGTAAACCTGATGCGCCGCCGGCTCATCAAGTAGCGAATATTGCATAAAAAAGGCTCCATAATGGAGCCTTTTTTAGTACCCAAATTAATATAAAACTAACAAACTTCATATATTTTTCTAATTGACCAATTTAAAGATTTGGCTAAAATAAAGATGCAAGTCAAGGATGAGCAACCGCCGGTATTAACGATTAACAGGCAAAAAAAGACCGGCGTAATTGCCAGCCTGAGATATTCTAGAAATTTTTGCAGGTTGTATTTACAACTTTCAGAAAAGGAGGAATGTTTTATGACTAGTCTGACGAACCGCCCTTCGTTTTTTAACGACCTGATTTCGCTGCCGGATGCCGTTAATAGTTTGTTCGAGAACAGCTTCTTAAGCCCGAGTTGGTCCGGCAACCTGGAGCAGCAAAAGCTTATGACCGCTTTTAACATCTATGAGGACAACACCAATTTCTATATTCTGGGTATGCTGCCAGGCCTTGACCCGGAGAAGTTTGACCTCAATGTTAAAGAGAATGTTCTGAGTGTAAGCGGCAACTATTCTTTCAGCAACTGGCCCGAAACACCTTCTCCCGCAACCAATGCCAGGGATAAAGAGGGTAAAGAGACCGGCCCGTCTGTCCGTACTTTGTTGAAGGAAATTCCGCAGGGGCAGTTCTACCGGCAATTCCAGTTACCGGGCGCTTTTGACAGCGAGAAGATTGAGGCGCACTACGAAAACGGCCTGTTAAGATTGCTCTTACCCAAAACCCAGAGCAGCCAGACCCGGCGCATCCCGGTTAAAGCCGGCAAGCAGCCTCAGTTCATGGAAGGCCAGCTAATAGCAAGCGGAAAGAACAATTAATAACAGGCGAGTAATTGCTTTTGGGAGCGCTTTCCACCGGGGGAAGCGCTCTTTTTGATTAAAAAGTAAATGTCCGGTTTTGTGATTGATATAACTGTTTCCGGCCTCTTTTATTATGCTAATTACTTGATTTTTATTACTAATATTTTATCAGGGAAATTATGCGTAAAAGGAAATTCCAATAAAAACCCAAACGAATTTTCAGAAAAGGATCCCTAAAGAGCCTTTTTAGTGCAGTAAACCAGCTCAAATGAAACATCCATAAATTTTTCTATTTTTAACATTTATTCAACCCAAAGTTTAGACAAAAGTGACTATCCAGCGCGCTAGCTCAGGTATATACTAAATGTAATCGATACCCGGTACTTTTACCTGGAATATATGAGGTAACAAATGAATGAACAAGAAGCAGTCGAAATACTAAGGGTATGCCTGCCTATTTACCGGAACCTGCACGATAAAACAAAACATAATTTGAGTGATGAAGAAATTATGTGGCTGAATAAGTTTAAAATTCTCTGGGACAGCCAGTTAGCCTTTGAAGAAGGCCTGATTAAAAAGGCCGGTATGGATTTATATAAATTTGCCTTCCTGGGCGGCTCTATTTACCGCTAAACCAGGAAGAGGTCCAGGCTTAAAGTAACCATATCCGGCTTTACCGGCAAATAGAATATATCCCATCTCTTATCCTCCCTCAAATCCTTTAACGAGCAATCAAAAAGACCGGCTTCCTTGAGATTGCGGAAGCCGGTCTTTTTGATTACACCTGACTTTTATAGCTTTATTGCTTATCTTTGAGGCCAGTCGTGTCGTGGAAGATTTTCCAGAGCTTATCCGGCCATAGCGGCATATCCAGGTTTGAAATGCCATAAGGGCGTAAAGCGTCCAGGACCGCGTTGACCACAGCCGGGGGTGACCCGGTCGCGCCCGACTCGCCAATGCCTTTCGCGCCGAGCGGATTGCGCGGGCTGGGCGTAAAGGTCCGGCCAAGCTCCATGGTCGGCAAAAGCCGGGTGTTGGGGAAGCTGTAATCCATCAGGCTGCCGCTTAGAATCTGGCCGGTTTCATCGTAAATGACCTGCTCGAACAGTGCCTGAGAAATCCCCTGGATTACTCCGCCCATGACCTGCCCGTCTACAATCATCGGGTTGATGACGATGCCGCAATCGTCCACCGACACATACCTGAGGATTTTTACATCGAAGGTTTCGCTGTCAATTTCCAGGGCGCAAATGTGCGAGCCAAACGGAAAAACCACGTCCGGGGGATTGAAGAACCGGGACGATTCCAGGCCCACTTCCATGTTTGGCGGCAACTTGCCGGGGTTGTAGGCGGCCCTGGCGACTTTCTCAAAGCTGACCGAGCGGTTTGGCACCCCTTTTACAAAGACCTGCCCGTCAGCCATTTCCATGTCACCCTCGGCGGCTTCGAGCATGTGGGCGGCCAGTTGCTTGATTTTATCTTTGACCGAAAGGGCCGTGATTTTTACCGCCGACCCGCCGACCGCCGCGCTCCGGCTGCCGTAGGTGCCCTGACCGTAAGGGGTATCTTTGGTGTCGCCGTGGCTGACCTCGATGCGGTCCATCGGGAGGCCGAAGGTATCGGCTACAATCTGGGCGAGGGTTGTTTCACCGCCCTGGCCGTGCGGGGAAGTCCCGGTAAAGACCGCCACGCTACCGTCCGGGTTGACCCGCACGACCGCGTTTTCAAAGCCCATCGCGCCTCGCTCCACATAAGAGCCGATGCCGATGCCCATGAGCCTGGGCGGGATACGGTCGCCCGCTTCGGCCCGCATTCTGGCCTGGGTCTCGCGCAGGGCCGGGTAATCTATCAGGTCGAGGGCGGTCTGGAGCGTCCTGCCATAGTCTCCGCTGTCGTAAGTCTCGCCCGTAGCCGACTTGTAAGGGAAATCTTCGGGCTTGATAAAGTTGCGCATGCGGATTTCCGCCGGGTCTATTTTCAGGCGGGCGGCCAGTTCGTCAATGATACGCTCGACAAAATAAGCCGCTTCGGGACGGCCCGCGCCCCGGTAAGCCGTGGTCGGGGTCGTATTGGTAAAGATGTACTCTATCCGCGTCGAAAGGTGTGGGATAGGGTAGCAGCCCGAAGCCATCGCCGTCGTCAGGGTCGGGATGAAAAGGCCGTCGTCGCTGGCGTAGCAGCCGATGTCGGCCAGCAGGCGCAAATCAAGCGCCTGGATAATACCGTCTTCGGTTGCGCCAAGCCGCAAATAATCAATCTGGCAGCGCCCGTGATAGGTGGCCGCCAGGCTTTCCGACCGTCCTTCCAGCCACTTAACCGGGCGGCCCAGCTTGACCGCTGCCGCCGCGACGATAAATTCTTCCGGGTAGACCATAATTTTGGAGCCAAAGCCGCCGCCCACTTCCGGGGCAATCACCCGGACACGGTGTTCGGGCAGTTTAAGGGCGCTCGCGATAGCCGAGCGGGAAAGGTGGGGAGCCTGGTTGGAAAGCCAGATGGTCAACTGGCCGGTCCCGGGGTTGTAATCAGCCAGGATGCCGCGGGTTTCGAGTGAAACCGCCGCGACCCGCTGGTTATAGATGCGCTGTTCGATTACAACCGGACATTCCTTTAATTTGGCCTCAACGGCGACGCGGTCGCCTTTTTCAACGACCCGCACCAGGTTCGAGGGCAGGCCGGCATGGACTTTAGGAGCGTCCGGTTTAATAGCTTCTTCGGGATCAACCACCACCGGGAGTGGTTCGTAATTCACCGGGAAACCTTCGGCCAGGTCTTCAACATGACCGGCGGTAGGAGCCAGGACCAGTCCGACCGCTTCCCCGACCATACGCACTTCGTCATCAGCCAGGAAAGGCCGGTTTGGCAGGCCGCGAAACAACGGGTTGTAATTCAGGGAAGACTTAAAATCCTTCCAGCTAAAGAAATAGTTTTCCTGGCCGAGGTCGCCGGGGTCGGGCGTTGTAAAGCGGGCGTGAGCATAGGGAGAACGGATAAAGCGGGCGTAGAGCATATGGGGCAGATTGATGTCCCCCACGTAAGTAGCCTTGCCCTGCACCAGTCGCGGGTCTTCTTTGCGCCGGACGCTAGCGCCTACTAACGAACCAACGGTCATTGTAATGTCCTTTCATAATTATTTCCATTAATGTTATTGTTGTTGCTGCTGCTGCTGCTCAGAGCTATCCAACTGGCTCCAGACCGCCCGACTAACCCTCGACGAAGAGCTTCCGGTATTCTGGCGCTGCGCCGCCAGGGCCACATCCTCGTTATCCAGAAAGGTGTGGTAAGAGAAATAGCTTTCATAGACCTGGTCGCCGATGCGGGCCAGTTTCTTTTGCAACTCTTCCAGCCAGGCGTGTAGCCCCTGCTGGTAAATATCCTCAATAGTGGTGTAATTAAGCTCGGCTTCCAACTTACCCACCAGACGGTCGGCGTTAGTGGCAAACTCGCGGTGGCGGCTGCCCGAAATATGCCAGAGCGCTTCCTGCAACATCTGGACGCAGAAGTAGATAGAGCGCGGGAAATTTTGGTCCAGTACGAGATATTGCATAACCGTTTCCGGCTCAATCCGCGACAGATAGACCTTGCGGAAGGCTTCCAGGGCGCTGCAACTTTTTAGCACGGCCATCCACTGGATGTTGTCAATGGGGTCCATTTCATCCTTGTTGGAAGAATTGCTCAACAGGTGATACTTAACGTCGACCAGGCGCGAAGTGTTATCCGCCCGTTCCAGGTAGCGGCCCGCCTGGACAAAGTCCCAGGCCACGCCCCGGCTGAAGGTCGCGTCGGTAATGCCCTGGAACAGGTGCGAACCGTTTTTAATAGCCTGATAAAAGTTGTAAGGGTCGGTCTGCAAAATATCGTGGTCAGCGGTGTTGAGGAAGTGATACAGGCGGTTGATTTGCTCCCACATCTCGCTGGCAATCGTTTCGATAATGCTGCGGGCGTTTTCGCGGGCAAGGGCGATACAGGAAAAAATCGAGTTCGGATTGTTACGATTGAAGACCAGGAAATCGCTGACCGCTGCGGCTGTAAACTCGTTATGGAGGGTTAAAAAGCGTTCCCGGTCGTCCGTTACCATGATTAGCGGCTCCCAGTAGGCCCGCGAATCTACGTCGGTAATTTTATCCAGGTCGAGTAGCAGGTGAAAATTAACGTCCAGAAAGCGGGCGGTATTCTCGGCCCGTTCGATATAACGGCTCATCCAGAACATGGACTCGGCAACTCGACTAAGCATGAACTTCTCCTCGTTAAACGTTGTTTCGTTTTACGTGAATAATACCCAGGTATCTTTGCTGCCGCCGCCCTGCGACGAGTTTACCACCAGCGAACCGGGTGTGAGCGCCACGCGGGTCAGGCCGCCCGGCACAATCTTGACCGATTCGCCGTACAGGACGTAGGGCCGCAGGTCGATATGGCAGCCCGTAAAACTGTTGTCGTTGGCGAAAGCGGGGTGCCGCGAAAGCGCGATGGTCGGCTGGGCGATATAGTTGCGCGGGTCGGCTTTTAGCATGGCAGCGAACTCGTCACGTTGGGCCTGGGTCGAATGCGGCCCGACCAGCATGCCGTAGCCGCCCGACTCGTTGGCGGCTTTGACGACCAGTTTATCCAGGTTAGCCAGGATATAACTTAATTCCCCCGGGTTACTCGCCAGGTAAGTCGGCACGTTCGGCAGCAGCGGGTCTTCATTCAGGTAATACTTGATAATCTTTGGCACAAAGCTGTAAATAACTTTGTCGTCGGCCACGCCTGTACCAATGGCGTTCGCCAGGGCCACGTTCCCGGCCCGGTAAGCGTTAATCAGGCCCGGAATTCCCAGCCGCGAGTCGGAGCGAAAGACCAGCGGGTCCAGGAAATCATCGTCCACCCGGCGGTAGATAACATCAACCCGTTTGAGACCCCTGGTCGTGCGGGTGTAAACTCGGTTGTCGTTAACAACCAGGTCGCGCCCTTCCACCAGGTCAATACCCATCTGGCGGGCCAGGAAAGAATGTTCGAAGTAAGCCGAATTGTAGATGCCGGGAGTTAAAAGCGTGATGGAGGCTTTCTCGCCGGATGGAGCGATTTGCTGCAAAATACTGGCCAGTTCCTGGGGATAGTTCTCGATCGGGCGCACCCGGTAGTTGCCGAACATGGTCGGAAAGGCTCGTTTCATGGCCTGGCGGTTTTGCAACATGTAGGAAACCCCGCTGGGACAGCGCAGGTTGTCTTCCAGCACCAGGTAAGCGCCTTCTTTGTCGCGGATAATATCCGACCCGGTGATGTGGATGTACACGCCCAGCGGCGGATTGACCCCGACAAATTCGCGGCGGAAGTGTTTGCTGCCCAACACCAGTTCCGCCGGAACCACCTTATCCCGCAAGATTTTCTGGTCGTGGTACAGGTCGAACAGGAACAAATTCAGCGCGGTAATACGCTGGGTCAGACCCCGCTCAAGCATGTCCCATTCCGCTCCCGGCACAATCCGGGGAATAATATCGAATGGGAAAATCCGCTCGACCCCTTCGTTATTGCCATAAACCGTAAAAGTAATGCCCTGGTTAAGAAAGAACACATTGACAATCTGTTTGCGGGCTTCTATCTCAGCCGGGCTAAGTTCATTAAACAGGGTCAAGATGGTCTCATAATGCTCCCTTACCGTCGAATCCGTGGCGAACATTTCGTCAAAAAAGCGGCTGGTCTGGGGATTATATATATCAAACAAATGGGGCCGAGAATTTTCGACTAACATACATTCCCCTCATATAAGAACTAACGCGCCCTGGCCTTATAGTTCTTTGCGAAAAAAATTGTTTAACGCGGCGTCTAAAGCCATGAAATTGCTTTCAACACTGGCGGCGTTGGGCTGGACTGCGGAAGCGGTCGGCGTGGCGTTAGCCTTGGCGTAATCAAGGTTATCTACCAGGAAGACGAAAGTATCACCCTCTTTGAGTTGGGGCCGCAGCGAAGCCGGGGTATCCGCCGCGTTAATAAAAACTTTGGTAATTGGCGCGGCCCCAAACAGAGCGCCCTGCCCGTTCTTGATAAAATATTCGTATGTAAAATTGGTCTTTTTGCTTTCTTTGACGAAAGCCCAGCCGCCCGGTTCGCCCTTATAATAAGCTTTCAGCTCGTCCACCGACTTTGGCGAAGTGAATAGCAACACGTGGACATCGGTGCCGAGGTCCGCATAAGGCGCTTCCAACGATTCCTGGGCATCCGGGTCTGCGGTGATTACTTTTAGAGAACTTTCAACCGGAAAGCCGCCAGGCGTCGCGCTGTCCGGGTTGGGGGCGGCAGTTGTTTCCGGCGGGTTGGTAGAATCTGGAGCGGTTATTGCGCCGCCGCCTTTACTGGTAGCCGTAGGAATGACGCTGCCTTCCTGGGTAGTTGTCACCTGGGAAACCGGTGAAGTTGGAGTGGCGCTATCGTCCTTGTTTGCGCCGAGGGCTAGAATTGCCACCAGGATAATGATAGCGACCACCGCGATAGCGGCTATCCCACCCAGCAGAAGCCCCACGTTGCTTTTTTTAGGCGGGACATAACCAGACTGATAGCTGTTATACCCCTGGGTATAGGCCGGGTTTATTTGCGCGTTATACTGCTGGGGCGCGGGTGTCGGCGGTCGCTGGTATTGTTGCGGCGCCGGGGTCGGTGGGGGCGGCGAGTATGGCGTTGGCTGCGGTCCTGACGAGCTTATCCAGTTTGGCTGCGCAGGCGGTACAAAAGAAGGGTTGCCAGGCTGCTGGCCCTGAAAATATGGCCCGCTGTGCTGGTTCGGGTTATAGTTAAGCGGTTGCGCAACCTGCTGTGGTGGCGGTGACACCTGGGGGTTTTTTACCGCATTCTGGAAAGCCTCGGTAAAATCAGCCACGCTGGGGTAACGGTCGTTCGGGCTCTTGGACAGGGCTTTGGTAATAACCGCATCGAGGGCCGGGGGAATATCGTGATTAATCTGACGGGTCGAAGGAACCGGCTTCGACAGGTGGCCCATCACAATTGCGATAGGCGTATCGGCGTGGAAAGGGGTCTGCCGGGTGACAAGCTCGAAGGCCATTGCCGCGAGGGAATATTCATCGCTGCGGCCGTCTAACTGAGTGCCGTTGGCCTGTTCGGGGCTCATGTAATCGGGCGTACCGAGACCTTCGTTGGTGCCGGTAAGACCCGCTGCGGTATTGTCGAGCATCTTGGCTATGCCAAAATCCGAGAGGACTGCCCGGTCATTGTGCGAGTCAAACAGGACGTTAGATGGTTTAATATCGCGGTGGATAATGCCCTGCTTGTTGGCATAGTCCAGGGCGGCCCCAATCTGGCCGAGAACTTTGGCCGAGCGTTCCAGGCTCAAAGGATGCCGGTTCATCTCGTCGCGCAGCGTATCACCTTCCACCAGTTCCATTACGATATAAAGCAGGCCGTTATCTTCGCCCGCGTCGTGGACGGTCAGGATATTGGGATGGTGCAGGCGGGCAATCGAACGGGCCTCACGGCGGAACCTTTCCGCAAAAGTCGGGTCGCTGGCGTAGCGTTCCGCAATGACCTTGATAGCTACGTTCCGGTCGAGGGAGGACTGATAACCTTTGTAAACGGTTGCCATACCGCCTCGCCCTAATACCCCCAATATTTCGTATGGGCCAATCCGACTACCTTTTCCAAGACTCGCGGAAACGTCAGCCATTATAAAGTTTCTCCTGGTGTCCCCTGGTTTTCTTCATCATCGCTAATCTACTAACACTTTAATTATGGCTTAATGGAGGGTAAAAATCAAATGGAAAATTCGGCTTCTCTAACACACTCTAGTCGGGCCGGTTGACCTTGCCCTGCTAGGCGGCTATAATCGAGCCGGGGCAACCCAAAATTTACCCGGTACGCGCAAAAATTAGAAAGAACAACGCATGGAAGGCGGCGCTTCCGTCTGGGCTACCGCAGTTTTATGGCTCTATATAACTTTCGTGGCTTTCTGGGGAGTGCAGTGGTGGTTGGGACGGCATATCCAGGGTCTGGTGTTGCTTATTACCAACCGGACCCGGCCCGCCTCGACGGTTTATTTCTATCTGCTGGCTCCCGGGGTAGTATTACACGAAATAAGCCACTGGCTGGTAGCCCGCTTGCTTTTCGTGCCGACCAGGGATATTGCCCTGTTTCGCCCTCAGCCTGCTGAGAATAAAGGTAAGCCAAATGGTTCGGTAACTTTGGGATATGTAGAAATCTTTAAAACCGACCCCCTCCGCCAGAGCCTTATCGGGCTGTCCCCGCTTCCGGCGGGTATCCTGGTCCTGCTCCTGCTGGCGGCCCTCTTGAATTTCAATACCGGCGTCAATACAGTAGCCCCGGAGAACGATAGCATCTGGCAGGGTATTTCGCTCTTGCCTTCAGAGATTGTCGCCAGCGTCCAGAAGCCTATTAATTTTTTGTGGCTTTATTTCGTCTTTACGGTCAGTAACGGCATGCTGCCGAGTAAACCGGACCGCCGCCCCTGGCTGTTCGGCCTGATTCTGCCGGGAGCGGTTATCCTGGCGCTGGCCGTGACCGGGGTGCTGCCGCCCCTGCCGCAGGACTGGCAGCAAACTTTGCGCCAGCTTATGGGGAGTCTGACCTGGATTTTCGCTTTCGCGGCGGCCATAAACCTTGTACTGGCCCTGGCTATTTTCCTGCTGGAAACGCTGGTCAGCCGCTTTAAACGCCGCCGGGTCGTCTACAAATAAATTTGTAACCCCATCTCCTACCCTTCCACTTCAAAGAAAGTAAGAAAGTTACCCGCCTTAGGGGCAGGGGTGAGGGACTACTTTTGAAGTGAAGGTGGTAGGCTCGAAATACCTTTACAATTTTTACCAGAAGAAAAAGAGGCAACCCTTGCGGGTTGCCTCTTTTTCTTCCTGCCTGGCCGTTAAGCGCCCGGTGTGGTCTTAAACACGCTGGACGGGCCGGAAGCCACGATGACCATGGTCTGACCCACCTTTATTTTCCCGTTCATGGCTGGGAAAGCCGCGTTAAGGCCGGTTAGCTGGGCGTCACTCGTTATCGGTAACAGGGCAAGCCCGGCGCTTTGGTCGCCCTTCTTGAAAAGCCCGCCCGTAGAATCCGACTTGGTCGTATCCTGGGTCCAACCCCGGTTCTTCATCTCGTTCTGATAGAAGGTAAGGAGCGAAGCCGCCGAATCGTTGCTGGCGTAGAACCCGTAGTTAACCTTGCTGATGTTAGCCTGGTCAACTTCAGGGTTCAGCTTGGCGATGTCCTGGGCCGAAATATCAATCTTGGTCGAGTTGGGAGGGGCCGGAATATCACCGACGCTTCCGCCCTTGTTCAAGACCAGGAAGTAGACCAGCGCAGCAATAATCAAAAGCGCCACAACTGCGCCAACGATTAGCAAAGGCAGCGGTAACCTGCCCTTTTTCGCGGCCGTAGGTGTAGCAGGCGGGACATAATTACCCTGCTGCTGGTACTGGCCGGGCTGTGCGTAAGCCGGTTGGCCGCCGTAAGCCGGTTGGCCGCCGTAAGCCGGTTGGCCCTGGTTGTACGCCGCGCCCGCGCTCGGATTGGCCGGGTCGTAGGAAGCCGCGTTTACCCCATAAGCCGCCGCGCCCGCGCCAGGGTTAGCCGGGTCGTAATTTCCTCCGCCATAAGAGGGACCGGCCGCCGGTGAGCTGCCACCATAAGCCGCGCCTGCGCTCGGATTGGCTGGGTCGTAGGACGAACCGGCAGCATAAGAGCTTCCGCCTGCCGGAGACGAACCGCCATAGGCGCTCTGCCCCTGGTCGTAGGCTGCGCCAGCGGAAGGTGCGCCGCCATAACCAGGCGCACCCTGGCCGGAACCGCCGTAAGCGTTCTGCCCCTGGTCATAGGACGGTCTACTGCTCCCCCCATAAGAGGAACCAGCCGGGGATGAGCCGCCATAGGCGCTCTGCCCCTGCTCGTATGATGCTGCACCTGGCGACCCGCCGTATGACGGGGCCGACTGGCCGTAGCCGCCAACCTGGCCGTAATCGTTAGCCGGAGCGCTCGGAGCGGCCGGGCTGTTATAGCCGTAATCCTGCACGCTCGGTTGGAAACCACCGACCTGGGTCGCGCCCTGGTCGTAATCACCTGCCCCGCCCGATGACGGAGACCCCACTACTTTCAAAACGGTTGTCCCGACCTGCACCATATCACCGGGTTGCAGGGTCTGGGCTGAAGTTATGCGAGTCCCATTGACAAAAGTGCCGTTGGAAGAACCGAGATCGGTTACAACCAGCCCACCATTACGTTCTTCGATTTCAGCATGCCGGCGTGATACCTGCTCGTCGGGCACAACTACATCATTGCCAGACTGGCGACCCATTCTAATTTTTTGGGATGCTGTGATATCGTAGGTACGCCCTGGTTCCGAACCTGATTGCACTACGAGTTGCATAGTACCCTCTTTTTTTCTAGCATATTTGCTTTTCCTGAATTAAAATTAAAGTGTACCGGTCCTGCCGGGCTGGGCAAGAGATTTTAATTATACAACTAACTTTTCACTCTAGCAACGCGCAGAATACATTCATGATTTGGGAGGAATAGCTGTAACGCTATACCGGCTGTTAGCATTGTAAAGCACCCAGCTTATTTTGTTCTTCTGGGTCTCCTCGACCGCCCGGATTTCGTCACGCACCTGGGCCGCGCCATAAGTGCCGGTGGGCGGGTTAAAGTCTTGCAACCAGGGCCGGATTTGCGAAAGCCGGTCCTTCAACACGCTCTGGGCGCTTAACATGGCCTGCCTCACCAGGTCATAGGGCTTGTCGGAAGGCTGGTCAATGCCGAACGCGCCGGGACTCCATTCGGACGGGTAAATCAAGGGCGAGATATAGTCCACCTGGGGGGCCAATTGGGCTACATTCATGCCGATACCGAGGTCGCCGCCTTCCACCAGGGCCGTGCCGTAAATCGTGATAGAGGTATAAACGCCGAGCGGGGAAAGGCGGTCCCTGGCCGCTTTAAAGAAGGCGTTAATTGTATCCATGCGAGTAGTTTCGTTGCTGGTGCGGCCTTCGGGCAACTCGTAGTTAATGTCGCTAAGTGCGCCGAGGACCGGGAAGTGAAACCCATCAAATTGCACCTCGTCAACGCCCGCTTTAGCGGCTTCGTCGGCCAGGCCGAGGTAATACTCCCACGAATCGCGTTTGTAAGGGTTAATCCAGTTGTAGCCGCCGGTATCGGCCCAGGGCTTGCCGGTGCTTTTGCTTTTAAGGGTCCAATCCGGCTTCACATCCGTCAGGACCGGGTCCTGGAAACCTACAATCCGGGCGATAACATAGTAATTCTTGTCCTGTAAGGTCTTGACCAGGGTGGTCAAGGCGGGAATCTTCTTATCGCTCGCCGCAATAGCCGCCGAAGCCTCGGGTATTTTGCTATCGAAAAGCACTTTACCTTGCTCGTCTTTCAGGTCAATCACAACTGCCGTCAGTTCGGTATCGCTGATGGAGTTCAGGACGGTATTAAGATTGCTGGGAACGGCTGCGTCCGCCGGGGCTATATAGGCCGCTTTTACATTAAAGGACTGGAGGGTAATATCGGCCCGGACGCTCTTGTTAAAGGTAACGCTTCCCCGGCGATACCCGGCCGCCCGCGCCTGGACCACGCCGCTTTCGGGCGCATCGGAAAAACTGTAGCTGCCATCGCTGCCGGTCTCGGCTATCTTGGTTCCCAGGCTGACCTGGGTGTGGGCCAGGGGATTGCCGTTAGCATCCTTGACCTGGCCGCGCAAAAGGGTCGGCACCATTTTTATTTCAAGGTTAGTCTGGCCGGACTGGGTCGCCTGAAATGGTTTGTAATTATTATTTTCAGCCGAAATGGAAAAAGTATCGGTAGCCTGGGGAAATTGAAAAACGCCGGAATTATCGGTTGAAGCTTTGAAAGTCTGGACGACCCCGGCAGTCCTGGCTTGCTGGCGGTCGTTGGTCAGGACCAGGGTCACGCCGCCGAGGGGTTGGCCGCTATAAGCGTCCAGAACCTTGCCGTTAACCACTTTGACCAAATTTTGCTTGCTTAAATACAGGCCGCCAACACACAGCAATGCCATGAGTATGTAGACAAGCATGGGGGTTAATTTTGGTTTGGTGGGCAAACGGCTGAGAGTGCGCCTGCGGCGTCGCATTAACTTTCGTTCCTTGTAGACTCAATGCCACCCTTTAGGCCAGTCTTAAAGCCCTTTAGCAAGCGGATAGACCTCTAGCTGCTTTTTAACGGCGGCTAGAGGCCCGTTCTTCCTGAAAGGATTAGACCATTACCCAGGAGGTATTGGTAAAATTACTTCTTGGCCTGGGCAAAGTTTTGGAGAATCTGGGTGGTGTATTTCCCGCCCGCGTTCCAGAGACTCCAGCCCCAGGAGCCGTTATCGTTAGCGGCCTGAATCTGAAGACGTACCCGCTCCGGCGTATGGACCACCGGGGCCAGGCTGAAGTCTTCCAACCAGGGCCGGTACTTGGCAATCGGCTTGAGCTTTTCTTCCAGCTTGTTAGCAATTATCCCGCTCTTGGTAATGATAACGCCGGGATAGTTGCCGGTCGGGCCGGGATATTGCTTCTGGTCGAGAGTGCCGATTTCAAAGTGGGTCGGGTAGACCATCGGGCAGATATAATCGGCCAGGAAAACCAGGTCGTTATACTGCTGGCCGATATTATTATCATCTTCACGCCAGAGGCTCATGCCGAAAACATCCACTGACAGGAAAGTATCGGTTGTTTTGAGAATGTCGTAAGTCTTTTTGACCACATTATCAATGGTCTGCTCGCGCAACTTCTCATCGTCCGAAAGCTGAGTCCAGTTGAGGTCAGGCTTGTACTGAATGTCGCTCAACTTGCCATCGGTCGGGAAACGGATGTAGTCGAACTGGACCTCGTCCGATCCCAAGTCGGATAGTTCTTTGGCCAGGGCCGCATTGTAATCGGCGACTTCTGGGACGAACGGGTTCGGCCAGACCAGGCCGTTTTGGTCTTTCCAGGGTTCGCCGGTCGCGCGGCTTTTGAGGGACCAGGCCGGGTTAGCTTTTGCAATTGCCGGGTCGCGCATAACCACCATGCGGGTAATGACATAGAGGCCGTGCTTGTGCGCGTCGGCCAGCATCGCCTTAACGTCAATTAAAACGTCCGGGTTAGTGCCGCCATCGCGGATGGTTTTATACTGCTTGGCCTGGTCGGTCTGGCTGTCGAACCAGAGGGTGCCGTTGTCATCGAACTTCATGTCAACGACAATCGCGTTGATTTCGCCTTTATCGGCCATTTGCAAGTACGGCATGAATAATTCCTGGTAGTTGGCGCGGATGGCAAAGACACCCGGCACATAGACCGCGTTTACTTTGAACTCGTCCATTTTGGCGCCTTTTGCCAGGTCGGTCGCCTTGAAGGTCTGGATTTTGTAGCCGGGGGCGCGCACCTTTAACTGGGTGCTGTCGTCGCGGGTGAGATCGCTAAAGGTAAATTTGCCATCCTCGCCGGTGGTAGCCATATTGCTGTCATCAAGGGTCTTAACCAGGGCGTTCGGGACGGGTTTGCCGGTTTGAGCGTCGGTCAGGCTACCGCTAAAGGACGTTGATTTAATAGCGACGGTTAAATCACCTGAAGTTGCGCCGACAGGCTGCTCGGTCTTCTGGTAGCCAATCAGGTCAACATCCAATTTATCGGTATCGGACAGTCCGGTGAAACTAAATTTACCCGAGTCGTCAGTAATAGCAGCTTTATCGCCACCCCGGACGAGTTTCCCGGCAATCGGTTGCTGGGTGTCGCTATCGATAAGGGTACCGGTCGTGACGCGCTGTTTGAGCTGAACAGGTTTTGTAGCGTCTGCTGTGAGCGGTAAAGGCACCGTTTCGTAACCGGGCGCGGTAACGGTCAATTTGTCTTTATCGGCGGGCAAC
>CADDZM010000095.1 GCA_902812345.1 Chloroflexota bacterium
CGGGAGCGGTCCTTCTCATCGAGGTGGACGGCTTCAAAGAAAAACATGGACGAGCTGACCGGCACTATTGTCGGAATTTGTAACGATAACGGCTCCTTCGATGTAAAAAGCGCCACGACCGAAGAAGCCCGTACGAAGTTGTGGGCCGGGCGCAAGGGCGCGGCGGGCGCGTTTGGCCGGGTCGCTCCTAACTTCTACCTGCACGATGGGGTGGTGCCGCGTTCGAAACTGCCCGAAGTGTTGCGGCGTATCGGGGAAATCGGCAAGGAGTACGACCTGGTTATTGCTAATCTGTTCCACGCCGGGGACGGCAACTTGCACCCCAACATTTTGTTTGACGCCAGGGTACCGGGCGTCCTTCCGCGCGTAATAGAAGCGGGCGAGAAGATTTTGCACCTGTGCGTCGAGGTTGGCGGCACCATTAGCGGTGAACACGGCATCGGCACCGAAAAACAGGAGTACATGAGCTGGATTTTCAGCGAGGCGGACATGGCGACCATGCGTAAGGTCAAGGATGTCTTTAACCCGGCGGATATTATCAATCCCTGGAAGGTCTTTCCGACCAAAAAGAGTTGCGGTGAAATTTCCCTGAAAATGCGCCTGCTCAAGTCGCTACCCAACATGGATGAAGCCTGGATTTAGCGAAATCGTTGAACGTCGAACGTCAAACGTTGAACGTGGGAACGAGATAGAGGAAAAATGCTAGAAACGGATAACCTGATATACGATTTGCTTGGCATTGGTGGCGAGGATGCCCTGACCACCGAGCCTTCCCAACTGGAAGCGGCCAGCGTGGACGGCAAGACGCCCACAGCCATCGTCCAGCCTGCGACTGCCGAGGAGGCTGCCGCTTTCCTCAAATACGCCGACTCGCGCGGGCTTAAAGTAAGCATCCGGGGCGGCGGAGTCCATTCCGGCATCGGCAATCCAATCGAGCGGCTCGATATGGTCCTATCAACGGCCCGGCTGGCCGCCATCACCGAATATTCGCCCGCCGACCTCATGGTAGGGGTTCAAGGCGGGGTCAAGCTGGCCTATTTGCAGGCTGAACTGGCGAAAAATAGCCAGTTCTTACCCATCGAAACCACTGGCATTGAGCAGGGCGCAACCATCGGCGGAGTAATCGCGGCTAACAATAGCGGCCCTTTCCGGTTGGCCTACGGCCCCGCCCGGGACTGGCTTATCGGCGTCAAATTTGCCCTGGCCGACGGCACCCAGGCGAAAGGGGGCGGGCGTGTTGTTAAAAACGTGGCCGGGTTCGATATGATGAAGCTGTTTATCGGGACGCTCGGCACGCTTGGCCTTATATATGAGATGAATTTCAAGCTGCTGCCGCTCCCGCCCGTTTCTTCGACCCTGCTAATTGGTTTCGACGACTACCAGGCGGCTTGTGGGCTTGCCCTCAAATCCATCGAAACCGGGACTTTCCCTTCGGCCCTGACCGTCCTCGACCGGGGCGCGTCCAGGTCACTTGGTCTGCCGGAGCAGCAGGCCACCCTCTTAATCGAGGTCCGCAACACCGTCCAGGCTCTCGACCGGCAGGTCCGCGACCTGACCCGGTTGTGCCAGGAAGCCGGGGTCAGTGGTCCTCAAGTTCAAAGCGAGGCACAGGCTCAGCGCGACCTGTGGCAGCAAGTAACCAATTTCCCCTACCGGGCCCAGCCCGACCGGAATCTTATCCTTAAAATCAGCACATTGCCTGACCAGAGCGCCGCGCTACTGTCCCAGGCCCAGGCGGTAGCTGAAAGACTCGGCCTGGAGGCGCAACTGTTGAGTCACGCCGGGCATGGTATTTCCTGGCTGACTGCCGGGTACGAGGACGAAGATAAAGCTTTCGAGCTAATCAAAGACCTGACCGGCTATGTCGAGCGGGGCGGTGGTTCGGTCGCGGCGGAGCGTCTGCCGCTTTCGTTAAAACAACGCCTGGGTGACGTCTGGGGTACGGCTTTATCCGAGGGTGAGCTTAAACTTATGCGCGGCATCAAAGAGAAACTTGACCCCAACCGGACCCTTAACCCTGGCCGGTACGTGGCCGGAATCTAGCCGATGGTAGCGGTTCAACTCGAAGATTTAACCCCGTTTGAAGGTGATGTGCCGGGGGTTCGGGCCAGGTTGCGGTTAGACACCGAGATTGATTTTCACCAGCAACTTGAAAGCTTACGAAATAGCGGCGCGAACGATATTCTGGACGCATTCGGCCAGGCTAGCGCGGGCGAGTGGGTGGAACGGCCGGTCAAGCTGGGAGAGCGGCCCTTCTTGTTGCGAATAACCGGGTTGCCTGCCACCGGGGAGGCTTCTTTCGTTGCCATCAGCCTGACTGCCGACGACCATTATGGCGAAGTCCCGGGCGATGCTGAGGTACAGCAGGCCGTCGAGTTTGCCTCCCGCCGGTTTGGTTGGGAACTCGATATGGAGGAAGTCCGCAAAGCCCTTAGCGTCAACGAGTACGGCCTGGATTTAGTTGGTCGCTACTGGCCCAATCGCCCGGCCAACCTCGCCGGACCCTGGGAAGGCCTGTTGCGGACGGTTATTTCAAACCAGATTTTCCCCGGCCTGGCCGTGAAGCTTCAAAGGAGCCTGGTAGACTTTTACAGCGAGAATACGGCAACCTTCCAGGGCAAGCCGTACAAATTTTACCCTTCGGTCGAGCGGGTGGCCGAAATCGCGCCGGACGACCTGCTGGGGTTGCGCTTCAGCCGCCAGAAAGCCCGCTATATCCCGGGTCTGGCCCAGATGCTGCTTGACAGGCCGGAACGTTTCGACTGGCAAAAATTAAAGCGGCTGCCGGGGGCGGAAGCGGTAGCAATTTTGGACGAATTACCCGGTGTCGGACCCTGGACGGCGCATTATGTGGCGATGCGCGGCCTGACGCACCCCGATGTTTTTATTGATGAAGGCGGTCTGCGAAAAACTATCGCGGTCGGCTTCAACCGCCCACCCGATATTTCCGGCGAGGAAGCGGCCCGACTGGCAAGCGTTTTCGCGCCTTATCGCTCGATGGCCTGTTATTTTAGCTATATGAAAATGTACCAGGTTTAGTAAACTATTCCGATCATTACGAAGTATCACGTTTAGCCGTTGACAAAGTATTGCGGCGAACTTACAATTTCCGCAACACAGCTTTGCTAGACGGAGGTTGCAAATGTCTATACCTGACTCTGAAAAACGCTCCCCGGACGAATTATTTGAAGAAGTGGAACCGGCTGCCCTCGGTTTTGAGGCGCTGGGTTATTCCGAATCTTACGAAGAAGATGAGGACGCTGAGGAAGACCCTGAAGGCGAAGAAGACGACGATGATGGTGAAGATGAAGCGGAACCCATTGTCGTTGAACTGCCGGAAATGGCCGGCCTGCCTGTGGCTGATACAAAAGCCTGGCGCTTTAAATCGAGCGAGGAAGAAATCCTCAAGATGCTCAAACGCGGCATTTTTGGCGGTCTCAAGCTGGTGCCCTGGGGTAGCAATTATACTTTTATCGCCCCTCTTAGCGACGAAAAAAGCGGTAAGGAATTTGCCGTGATTTATAAGCCGGTCCGTGGTGAAGCGCCCCTCTGGGACTTTCCGGGCGGCACGCTCTATAAACGCGAGTACGGCGCTTACCTGGTTAGCCGCGCGCTTGGCTGGAACTTTATCCCGCCTGTAATCATCCGGGACGGCCCGCACGGTATCGGCACGGTCCAGCTTTTCGTGGATGTGGACGAAAAACGCCAGTATTACGATTTCCGCGACCGCCACGCCACTGAACTCAAACGCATCGCGGTCTTCGACTTTATTACCAATAATGCCGACCGCAAGGCCGGTCACTGTTTGCTGGGCAGCGAAGGCTATATCTGGGGCATTGACCACGGCTTATGCTTCAATACCGACCCTAAACTGCGCACGATAATCTGGGAATTCGCGGGAGACAGGCTCCCCGAAGATATTTACGACGACCTGCTGGAACTGGCTACCAATAGAGAGCGTCTGCATAAACTGACCAACGAGCTTGGCGAACTACTTACCCAGCGCGAGGTAAACATCTTTCTGTCCAGGCTGGAACGGCTGCTGGAAAACCCGGTTTTCCCAAGCCTGAATTCGCGGCGGCAGATTCCCTGGGGCTTCTTCTAGCCTGGACTGATTTACTTTAACCGGCGGGGAGTCTATAATGCGGCAACACTGTTAAGACAAAGGTGGCCTTTTCGTTAGTAGACGGAGAATGTGTATGTCCGAGAAAATCGACCGGAATTTATCGCTTGAACTGATACGAGCAACGGAAGCCGCCGCTCTTTCGATGGCCCTGGTTATGGGGCGGGGTGACATAAGCATAATTACCCAGGGCGCGGCCCAGGCTATGTATACCGCTTTGCGGGCGGTGGACGTGGCTGGCCGGATTGCGATTGGCGAGGGCGAAGAAGGTGAGGCCGGTTACCTCTACACCGGCCAACCGGTCGGCACCGGTATTGGGCCGAAAATGGATGTGGCGGTGCGGGCAATTGACGGCGCGCGCCTGCTGGCTCACGGCGCTCCCCACGCCATTTCTATCATCGCCCTGGCCGATGCGGGCAGCCTCTACAAATTGCCGCCCGGCCTCCGCTACATGAACAAAATCATGGTCGGGCCGGAAGCAAAAGGCGCTATCAGCCTGGATAAATCGGCCGAATGGAACCTTAAAAATATCGCTAAAGCCAAACATATTGACGTGCGGGAAGTGACCGCGGTCGTGCTAGACCGGCCTCGCAACCAGCAACTGGTCCGTGAAATTCGCCAGGCCGGGGCCAGGCTGCACCTTATCAGCGACGGCGATATTCACCCCGCCATGATGGCGGCCCTGCCCGAAACCGGCGTTGATGTGTTGATGGGTATCGGCGGCGCGAGTGAAGCTATTGTTGCTGCCTGCCTGCTCAAATGCCTGGACGGCGAAATGGTTGGCCGTCTCTATCCGCATAACACCGCCACCCGTCAGGCAGCCCTGGCCCAGGGTTTGACCTTGAACGAGGTTTATACCGTTGAAGACCTTGTTAAAAGTGAAAATGTCTTTGTTTCGATTACCGGCGTGACCGGTGGGGCGCGGTTGGAGGGCGTGCGCTATTCCGAAGGCGGCGTGCATACCCACTCGATTGTCATGCGCTCGAAGTCCGGCACCATGCGCGATGTCCGGGCGCGGCACCGCCTGGATAAACTAATGCGCTACAGCGAGATTGATTTCGCGGGTGCGCCAACCGGGGCTACGGTCGCCGCTCGCTAATTCTGGTAAAATAAACCGGCCAGGCCGGGAAAAGGGCCGCCCGGCGGCCTTTTTTAATGTCCCACCCGGCGTTAAATGTGCTTAAAAGCGAAAAACCGTTAAAGTTCTCAAAAAGAAAGAGAGTCGCTAATGGCGGAATCGGAGTTGAAACCCGGCATAAAAGGCGAGGCCAGCATAAAAGTTACGCCTGAAATGACGGCGAACCGCATCGCTTCCGGCGTGGTAGAGGTCTACGCCACGCCCCAGATGATTGCCCTTATGGAAAAAGCTTCTTCCGAGGCGGTTCAGCCCTACCTGGCGCCCGGCCAGAGTACCGTCGGCACCCTGGTCAATGTTACCCATATTGCGGCGACTCCTATCGGGCAAATTGTCCGGGCAAAGGCCGAACTGGTCGAGGTTGAGGGGCGGCGGTTGGTCTTCCAGGTAGCGGCCTACGATGAACTTGAAAGAATCGGCGAGGGCCGTCACGAGCGTTTTATTATTGATGAGGGCCGCTTTTTAAACCGGGTGGCCCGCAAAGGCGCTCAAAATCTGAAAGAAGATTAAGTTCCACCGGCATGGCGGTTACAAAACTTTCCAACCAGATACCCCCGACCCGGCCAAATTTTTTGGCTAAACTGCGGTCGGTCCTGCCGGAAAATTTAGCGCAGGCTCTGTTAATTTTGCTGGCGGTCGGGCTGGGTGGCGGGGCCGGTCTGGCTGCTGTCCTGCTGCCGAATCCGCTAATCGGGTTTGTAGGGGTGCTGGGGCTGGTTGTAGTAGGCGTCATGTTTGCCCGGCCGCTCGTCACCCTCGGGGGGGCCGCTTTCATCTGCTGCCTGCTGCCGTTCGGCACCATCCCGGTCAAACTTGGCCTGACCTTTACATTTTTAGAAGCGGCCTTACTGGTGCTGTTCGTGGTGTGGCTGCTGCGCCTCGCGGTCAGTAACCGGTTGCAAAACGAAAGTCAGGGACTGGTTAGCAGCCCGTTTGACTGGGCCATTCTGCTTTTTGTGGGCCTGAGCCTGTTCTGTTACATTCTAAACTGGCAGACCGCTAACTCGACCGACCTCATCCACAGTTACGCCAAGCTGCTCCTGGCGATTTTACAGTTCTTCGCGGTTATTAATATCGTGCGGACCCAGGTCGCGGTTGATACCCTGCTGCGTGTCCTGCTGCTTTCCGGGGCAGCGGCAGGTTACCTGGGCGCGCTCCTGACCCGCCTTCCCCGCGACTTGCAGTTTACCCTGCTCACAAAACTTAGCATCGTCGCTTACCCCACCGACGACCGGGTCTTGCGCTATGTCGAGGACGACCCGACCAAGCCCCAGCGCGCTACCGGCACCTCGATTGACCCGAACAGCTTTGGCGGTTTGCTGGTCCTTATTATCGCCTTATTGGTAACCCAACTGGTCTCTAATAAACCGCTTTTGCCGCGCTGGCTGCTGGCTCTTATGCTGCTGGGGCCGGTTTTCTCGCTTTACCTGACTTACAGTCGGGGTTCGCAACTGGGCGCAATAGCCGTGATTGCCTTTGTAGCCCTGATAAAATACCGCAAAATCTTCCTGTATGCCCTGCCGTTCCTGGTGGCCGGGGCGGTCTGGCTGCCTTCAACCTTCCTGGGAGCGCGCCTGGCCGCCGGGTTTGCCCTGGAAGACCAGGCGACGGTCCTGCGCCTGGCCGAATACCGGAACGCCCTCGATGTTATCGGCAATCATCCTTTATTCGGGGTCGGCTTTGGCAGTATCGCTACTCTTAACCTGACCGTGCCCGTTTCCATGATTTATCTTACAATCGCCGAGCGCATGGGTCTAATCGGCCTGCTCTTTTTCCTCCTGATTATGTTTCTTTTCCTCAGTTACGCCCTGCACCGCCTTTACCGCCTGAAGACCGACCGCCAGCAAGCCAACCTGCTGGGTCTGACCGGCGGAGTCATTGGAGCGCTGGCGGTGGGCTTGCTCGACCATTACTTTTTTAATGGCGAGTTCAGCCATATGGCGACCCTGCTCTGGCTTTTCATAGGGCTGGCTGTCGTCCAGATAAAAATCGGGGAGGCTCCAAACCCGGCCATTGAGGATAATTCTTCATAATAGTAAGGAAAAAGATAGTAAAGATAGTAAAGATAGTAAAGATAGTAAAGATAGTAAGGTAAGCGGAGAGAGATAAAGTAGAAAGTAAGCAGAGAAAGGGAAAGACCATGGAAAGCGCCAAAAGTAGCTACACTACGATAAACGAATACATAGCTGCCTTCCCTCAAAACATCCAGACGCGGCTTGAAGAAATTCGGGTGGCCATCAAAGCGGCCGCGCCCGGCGCGGAGGAGCGCATAAGCTACCAGATGCCCGCTTTCGCCTTGCACGGGAACCTGGTCTATTTTGCAGGGCTAAAGAATCACATCGGGTTTTATCCAACCGGCAGCGGGATTGAGGCATTCAAAGATGAAATAGCCTTGTTTGAGAACACTAAAGATTCGGTTAAATTCCCCCTCAACCAGCCTCTGCCGCTGGACCTGATAAGCAGAATTGTGCAATTTAGAGTTAGCGAAAACCTCAACAAAGCCGCCGCCAAAGCCCGCCCGAAAAAAGCCTGATTTTAATCCTACTTTAAAGTATGGATTTCGCTTTTAGGACGAGCCGCGGACGAAATAGGCTCCGCGGCTTCTTCCCCTTCAAGTGAACCGTCTCCGGCAGCGACCAGGTCAGGCTGCTTTTTGAAGTCGAACATTGTTTTAATTATTTCAAGGTGTTCACGGATAGGAATCCGGAAGATGAGGATTAAAGCCAGGACGATATAGATTGCCCCAAAGATGTAGTGCGCGTCAATCGGTAGAAATAAGAATTTTTCGGGAAAAAAGAACTGAGCTACGAACAACCCGAACAGCAAGAACGCTTCCCAGACGTGCGCGGTCAGGTTAATCATAATCGCAACTGCCAGCAGAGTCTGGCCGCTGGTAACAAACATAGCCCCCACCTGGTCCCCGTTGAGGGGCAGGCCGGTCGGGTCGTTGCTGAACGGCAGTCCCCGGAGCCTTCCCGAACCAAGCGAAAAGACCAGCGGCAAAGTACCCACTAATAGCGTCCACTGGTTGACTTTACTGGCTACCAGTGCGCCCAGGCCCGCGCTGGCAAGTCCACGCAGGGTAAAGAGGATACAGACCACAATTTCAGGCGCTTCGCTGGAAATCGGGGCGAACCACTGCACCATGAAAACTTCATTTATCCCTAAATTCTTACCCATATGAATGAGCGACTCGGAGAAAGGGTGGGCCGATACAAAGATAACCGCGGCGGCGAACACCAGCATGAAACCGACCAGCGACCACCGCAAATTCCGGTGGAGTTGTCCCATAGCTTCAGCCGGGCCAATCAGGTGCGGCTCTTCTATGGACTGCCGGGTAATCCGCACTGTGTAAAGGATAAACAGGCCGACCAGGACAATTACGTCCACCATGTCAATGTGGCCTTTAATCGGAATTATTAAAGAATAAAGCCCGGCCAGGCCCAGGTAGCCGATTTCAACCCGCTGGCCTTTTTCCAGGGTGACGCCTCTTTTGCGGAACCGCGCCCAGAATATAAAGATAATAAGCGGCCAGGCCAGACCGACAATCATCCGGTTGGCCCCAATCATGTTAGCGACGGCCAGTTCCTGGTACTCCGGTTTGGTGGCGGCCTGGTAGGTCAAATTGAAGTCTACGGCGTATTCCGGTAGAACCGCGACCAGGGCCAACACGGATAAAGCCAGGGCTGGCGGTATATCCATCTGGGCTACTTCGCAGGCCCATGAAAGTAAAAAGGCGGAACCAAGGACAGCTACCCCAAAAAATAAAGCGCCTAATTCTGGATTGTTAACATCAAGATGCGCTCCAAGCGAAACCGCGAGTAAAGCCGGTACGGTCGCCAGGAACGCTAAAATAATCAAAAACCATCTACTCAATTAAAATCTCCTAAACTTATTCTCTTTTTCTCTCTCGTGTGAGCGGGAAGTTCCGAATTTGCTTCCCACCGTTCGTTCGTTTTTATCCAGGCCTACCACACGCCCTCGCCGATAGAGTATTATTCTCCTGTGCGGTTAAGCCTCTATGAAACTATTCTTAATGCTTGATTAATTTTTAGACGAATACTCTATCTTATCAATAATCTTACGCTCCCCTAGCCTGCATAGGCTGTACCATAATAAGGATGCCTGCCACAGCCAGCAGGATTGCCAGCGCCAGAAATGGCACGAAAGCTCGCCGCGCTACCCGCTTTTTGTACATTTTGCGGCTAATCTGGTAGAGGGCGACCCCGCTGGTCATAAGACCCACATAGATTATAAATATCTGAAAGGGGTTGACGAACTCGTAAGGCAGAATGGTGCCGGTGCTGTAGTTCGGCTGGCCGAAAATGGGAATACCGAGCCGCACGAACAAATCCTGGACGGTCGGCCAGAAGCCTTTGGCCCCGACCGAGAAATGAAACAGGTAGTGAGCAATCCAGAAAGAAAAGCTGAGCGGCAAGAGGCCCAGGGCGTAGCGTTTGAAAATCGCTTCGAGCGGTTCCTCGCTGCGGGCTAACTTGCGGGTCAGCCAGGTTACGAACCAGCCGAGTAGGGCCGGGACCGCGCCCACAAAAAAGAGGAAAATCAGGGTGTAGTTCCAGAAATTATCACGAATCCCGGTAGTGTTGCCGACCCAGCGTTCGAAATCGTTGAAAGGCCCAATCATACTCCCGGCGTTGGTCAGGGCCGCAAAACCCAACACCAGGGCTACCGCGCCCACCGAAAAATCGCGTTTTTTAAGGTTGGTCCAGAGTTCCCGGACCGGATTTCGTACCTGCAACCCGACGTTGTTATAGGGGCAGGCTTTGGCGCAACTCATCTGGTAAGTGCAATCAATGTTGCTGGTTTTGGTCCCCATGTACAGGGACATCTGGCAGCCTTCCTGGTGGCGGGTGGCATCGCCTTTCACGCACTCTTTGGTCGGGCAGCTTTTGCACATGGTAAACGAGCGCGACTTTACCTCGGTTGGCGAGAGCATTGCGTAGGTCTGGTTAAAGAGGCCCAGCGGGCAGACGTATTTGCAAAAAGCGTTGCCCTTGAAGACAAAATCGGTCAGGACGGCCCCGGCGAAATAAACCACCGTAACCGTAGCAGTCAGGGCCGGGCTATCCCACAGGCTGAACTGTTCGTAACTGAAAAGTATCAGGACCAGCAGGCCGAGCGCAATCCACTTGCCTTTAAGCCAGCGCGGCCAGACTTTATTCAGGCCGACCCGCTTCTGAATATTGTGACTGACCAGGACGAACGGGCAGGACATGCAAAACAGGTTGCCGACCAGAAGTATGACCATTACCAGCAAAAAGCGGTAATCAATCCAGGCTCCAACGGTGGCGAAATTGCGCGGGGCAAGCTTGCTGCCAAAATAGCCGTCGTAAATAACCGCCGCCGCCGCCAGCAGCAGGATAAGTTGCAAGACGGTCCGGCTGTGCCGCCACATTAAAACCCGGCGCAAGACCGGGATAGTGTATAAATCGAAGCCGTGCCGTTCTTTGTCCTCGTCGCGTTTTGGGTTAATCGGATTAAAGGCGGGTTGCAGCTCGATAACTTTATTTGCCAACTTTTACCTCCCGGATGCCTTTATCCTGGCCTTCGTCCTTATCGTCGTCATCCTCGTCTTCGTCATCCTCGTCTTTGTCGTTGTTACCCCGGAATAAGAAAAACCAGGTAAATCCGGCAAGCACAGGCAGCACAATAAGAATGGCGATGATAATAGGCCAGGGCGCATCCGGTTTTTCGACTTTAGCAGTCGCGTTAAAGGAAACGGTGCCGTACTGCGGGTCGGCAATGGTAATTTTGAAGGTCCATTCGCCCTCCATGCTTACCGGCACGTCCACGTCATACTGGTTTGGGCGGCTTGGTGTCTGGATAAAACGCTGCCCGCCCGAACCCGGCATCGCCATAGAAGGCATGGACGGCTCGACCAGGACGGTTGCGGCCGTTACGGGCGTGTCGCTGCCCTTTTTGGTAATAACCATCGTCAGGTGGGCCGGGACCGTCGGGACCGGCGGCGATGGGCTGATAAGCAGGTAGACGTTAAAGTTGCCAATGTCGCCGTTGTAGATGGGAGTACCGCCGTTTGCCAGGGTATTCGCGGGTAGCGACAGTGTCAACACAGCCACAATCAAAACAAGCCATATCTTAAAAATGCGTGGGGCAGCGTTATTACACGGGGCAGGTGATGAAAATCGAGGCAGCAAGATGAAAATTCTCCTGTTTCCAAATTTTGGATTTTTATAGCTTTACCTAAAGTTATCTCATTATAACACCAAAATAAAACCAGCCTTCGTACATAAGATAAAGGAGTGGTTAAAATCTATAAAATAAAAAAGCCGCTTTGTATTAACAGAAGCGGTTTTTTAGTGAGGGTGCCCAATGGGACTTGAACCCACAACCCCCGGTTCCACAGACCGGTGCTCTAACCAGTTGAGCTATGGGCACCACGTTTCTTGGAAGGATAGAAAGAGAGTAAGCCGAGTTTTGTTCGTGACGGTCATCTATCTCGGTATTTCTACCGGCCACATCGTCGCCTTTGTGGCTGCTCTCGACTTCCGGCCTCGGCGAGTAACCGTCTTTGGCGGCCGATTCGGAGATTGCAGCAGGGAGGATTGCCCTTTTCACACCCTTGACCCCTGGGGCCAGGGTTTGGTCTCTGTTGCTCTACCTGCCGTTGATCCCTCCGCTGCCGGAGGTCTTAACGGCAAGCCCAATCTGGACTGTCGGCGGTTCTTGCGAACCGTCTCCCAGGCTTAAACCGTAGTCTCCGCCTGGCACCCTACTCTGCGCTGCTCGGACTTTCCTCTGGCTTGAACCAGCGACCGTCCTTCTTTCTATCCTGAGTTACCTATTATACAACCTGTCTTAAGGTGCGGCAAGTCGGATTTCAAATCCTTTTTCTGGCATTGTTCCGGCCCCAGGTGGTGTTAGCGGTGCGGAACAGCCGTTATTATACCATAATTGCGGCAGGATTTCAGCCCTGATCTGGCAAATTTATTGATCTAGAGGTCTGTCGAATGAAACAGGACCGGCTTTATATCTACCACAGGTGTTCCATCAATCGCTGCCACGGCCCGACTTTTAAACGCCTGCCCTCGATTCCCAGGACTGTCACTCTATGCAGGCCCAGCGGATTTGATCTATCGGGTGAGCGAGTTGAAAAGACCAGGGAAAGCTAAGCCCCGACGGGTTGGTTGTGGCTGGTTTCCAGGGCAATACCTTTCACGTTTTCGGGAACGGTGATTGACGCGCCGGTCTTTTCCACCACTTCTTCGGCTGTCACATCAGGCGCGATTTCGACCAGCACCAGGCCGTCGGGGGTCACGTCTATTACGCCCAGTTCGGTGATAATCCGGTTGATAACTCGCGTCCCGGTTAAGGGCAGGGTACATTGGGGCAAAATCTTCGGCTCGCCCTTCTTGCTGACATGTTCCATGAGGGCAATAACTCGTTTGGCCCCAACCGCCAGGTCCATCGCGCCGCCCATCCCCTTGACCAGTTGGCCGGGAATCGTCCAGTTTGCCAGGTCGCCCTGCGCGCTGACCTGCATCGCGCCCAGGATAGCTAGATCAATATGGCCGCCCCGAATCATCGCAAAGCTATCCGAACTGTTGAAAATGGACGCACCCGGCACCATCGTTACGGTCTGCTTTCCGGCGTTAATCAGGTCGGGGTCTTCATCGCCCGGATAGGGGAAAGGCCCGATACCAAGCAGGCCGTTTTCGGAATGTAGAAAGACATCAACGCCTGCCGGGATATAGTTTGCGACCAGGGTCGGCAGTCCAATCCCCAGGTTTACATAATTGCCATCCTGAAGCTCCTGGGCAGCCCTTTGGGCCATTTGCTCTCTTGTCAGCGGCATGGTTAAGCTCCTTCCTTTTGCGGCCTGGGACGCGTGGTGACTTTCTCAATTGGTTTCTGGTAATTCTTGCCCTGGATTATTCGCTGGACAAAGATGCCCGGTGTATGAATATTGTCCGGGTCAAGTTCGCCGACTTGGACCAGTTCTTCCACCTCGGCGATAGTAATCTTCCCGGCGGTTGCCATTATCGGGTTAAAGTTGCGGGCGGTCAGGCGGTATACCAGGTTTCCGGCGGTGTCGCCTTTCCAGGCTTTAACAAAAGCATAGTCCGCTTTAAGCCCGGTCTCCAGCACGCACATCTTTCCGTTTATTTCGCGGGTCTCTTTACCTTCCGCGATAACGGTTCCGAACCCCGTCGGGGTGTAAAATCCTTCGATCCCGGCCCCGCCGGCCCGGATGCGTTCGGCCAGCGTTCCTTGCGGGTTCAGTTCGACTTCAACCTCACCGGCCAGCATTTGCCGCTCGAAGGTTTTGTTCTCGCCGACGTAGCTGGCGATAATTTTCTTGATGAGACGATCTTTAAGCAAGATACCAAGACCAAAATCGTCGGTCCCGCAGTTGTTGCTGATAACAGTCAGCCCTTTAACGCCTTTTTCGTGCAAAGCTTTGATGAGATTTTCGGGGTTGCCGGAAAGCCCAAACCCGCCGAACATTGCTGTTACGCCATCGCTGACATCGGCAACTGCTTCCTCCGCAGTTGCATAAACTTTTTTCATGGCCGGTTGCCCTCTCCTTTGAAACGGATTTTGCCAGTTTTTACAAGGTGAATGGCCTTAATTTAACACTCCTGAAAAAACACGTCAAACTGGCCCGCCGATTTTCTACTTTCTACCTAACGAGAGTGAGGGCCAAACCGGGCAGCCAGCAACAGGATCCCGCCCGGTTTAAATGTTATAATGCCTTAACTTAAAATTAACAGGTATTGAAGCGGAACCGGATTGATTTCTACTAACCACGAACCGATAAACTCGCCCGCCGGCCGACCGGCCCAGGCGGTCTACCATATTGAACGGCTGACTAAAATCTACGCAAAAGGCCGGGCTTTACAAACCACTAAACCGGCTAACCAGGACATTGACCTGGACATCCGGCCTGGCGAAATCTTTGGCTTATTGGGCAGCAACGGGGCCGGGAAAAGCACCCTTATTCGCCAGATGGTTAATTTGGTCGCGCCTACTTCCGGCAAGATTCTCTTGATGGGCCAGGATATTGCCCGCTACCCAGGCGCGGTCACTCGCAACGTAGCTTACATGCCCCAGAAACCTCACGCCCTGCTCGACTTAACTGCCGAAGAAGCGATTTACTATACCGGCCACATGCGGGGCCTTTCCCGGCCCGCGGCCCGCCACGAAGCCCGGCGCCTGGTCGAGGAATGGGGTCTGAAAGACGCGCGTAAGAAAGCGGTCCGCCATCTTTCGGGCGGGCAGCACCGCCTGGTCAGCCTGGCCGCAACTCTGACCGGAAATTTGCCCGTTTTAATCCTTGATGAACCGACCAACGAACTTGACCCGGCCTTTCGCAAGCAGGTCTGGGAGCAAATTGTCCAGGTCAACCAGCGCCAGGGTGCCACGATTATATTAGTGACCCACAACGTGCAGGAAGCCGAGCGGGTTATTCAGCGCGTCGCTGTAATGAGCGACGCCCGCATTGTTGGCCTGGGCCGGGTGAGCGAGTTAAAGGCCCAGATGGAGCAGGAAGTTAGCCTGGAACTGTTTTTGAGGCCGGACGCTGCTGCTACTGCTGAAGCTGTCCTGGGAAATAGGCCCGAAGCGCAGCGCTTACAACCCTACCATTGGAGCGTGAGGGTCGAGCGAGCCGGGGGCGAGGAAGCCATTCACCGGATTTTAAGCCTGGTGAAGCTGGAACGGCTCGAAGATTTCCGGGTTCACACCGCCAGCCTGGAAGATGTTTATATGCGGCTGACCGGCCACACTATCTCAAACGAGGAAAGCGGCGAAGACAACCCGCTAAATGGAAAGCGTTAAACGGAAAACGCGGGGAACAAAATCGCATTCTGACAGATAAATGTTTTGAAGGATGAAATTATACCAGGCAGGTTAATTCAATGGTCGTGTTATAATTTGGGGACAAATTATAGCTGGACGCTGTTAGCTCAAGTCAAAAGTAGTAAAAGGGTAGCAAGCAATGGCAACTGAGGTTCTGACAACTAAAAAAAGGCCAGGGAAGAATGGTTCCGCGCACGCAACAAAACGTTACAGGGGCAACAAATATAGCGGCAACTGGCCCCTGGATTTCGAAGATGCCTATAACCGCTATCCCGGCCCATACACCGCCGTTAACGCCTGGGTGCTTCTTGAAGAAGAACCGCTTGAACTCTTTAACGGCTGGCTGGTATGCCAACCGGTGACCAACCTCAAAGAACGGCGCATCGCCGGGGTTATCCAGGAAATCCTGTCATTAGCCGCCCGTTTTGCCCATTTCGGGCAGGCCTATCCCGACCAGGCCGAGTGTTTAATGGCTAACGGCAACGTCCAGAAGCCGGACGTGTGCCTGATTTCCGACAAGCGTTTCGATGCGCAGGTCAAGCCGGTCGAGGAAGGTCACGAACAACTTGTTTTGAAAGGTAGCCCGGAACTGGTAGTTGAGATACGGTCTCCATCAAATCGGCGGACCAAAGAACGTAATAAACGGCGGATTTATTTTGACAACGGAGCTGAAGTAATCTGGGACGTTGACGCCAGGAAGCACAGAATCTGGGTTTACGAAGTCGAAAACCCTGAAAAACCGGCCGAGTACACCGAGCAGGACGAAATCAGGTGTGAAAGACTGCTGCCGGGCTGGCGAAGAACGATGCACGACCTGTTTGCCAGGAACCTGACAGCCGAGGATATTGCCGGCCAAGCCGCCGCAAAGTGGCGCGAAGAAAGTCGCGAAGAAGGTCTGGCGGAAGGCGAAGCTAAAGGGCGCGAAGAAGGCGAACTGGCCGCTTTAAGAAGTGTTTTGTTGCGGCAAGCTCGCCGCTACGGGGAAACGGCTCTCCCAGCGAACCTGGCGGCCCGGTTGGAAGAATGCGACACCAAGCAGCTAAACAGCCTGGCTGATAGTTTTGCGGCCAGCCCGGGTCTTGAAGAGTGGCTTAAAAGTTTTCCCGGATAATAATCTTTGAATTCAACCGAACGGTAACAAGAGAAAAGTTTGCAAGCAATCACCGAAACCGACCGCCCTGACGACCAGTACCGGGCCGACCCGGCCAGTTTATCCCCGGCCAGGGCTTTCTGGGACTTACTCTTAATCCAGCTTGCCAACTGGCGCTGGAGTTGGCCCGCGACCCTGATTAACGGCTTGCTGGTGCCCCTGACCGCCCTCTTTTTCCTGAGAGCGGCCGCCGGGGATAACCTGGCTTCGGCTGAATTCCTGGTGAGCGGCAATATTATTATTTCGCTGATTTTCACGACCATGTACGGCACCAGCGCCCGTTTTTCGTTTATGCGGACCTTTGGCGTACTGGACTACTACGCGACCTTGCCGGTCTCCAAGATTCTGCTGGTGCTGGCCGTCAACACCGGTTTTCTCATCCTAACCCTGCCCAGTTCGCTTCTGACCATCTTGATTGCCCAGTTGTTCGGACTGCACTTCCAGGTGAACCCCTTCTTTTTTCTGATTGTGCCGCTGGCCTCGTTTTCGCTCTCGGCGGTCGGGGCTTTCGTGGGAGTGGCCGCGCCCAATTTCGATACAGCTAATACTATTACAGGCATTTTGCAGTTTTTGTTCATGGGATGCGGCCCGATTTTAATCCCGGCTGAACGCCTGCCCGACTTCCTCAACATCATCGGCCACGTGCTACCCAGCACCTATGCCGCCGATGCCCTGCGCCACTCGCTCACGGCCAGCTACGACCTCACTTTCTTGCTAGACCTGGCTTTCCTGGTCGTCTTTGACTTCCTGGCGATGTTCTTCGTGGCGCGCCGGATGGAGTGGCGGCGCGGCTAAATCTTCTCATACTTAAAATCTATACAATAAAATTTACGGTTGATGAGTCGTTCTTGTTTAACAGGCCGTGCGACTGCCAGGCCCGGCTTAACCGGCTGATGCCGTCCTGGATGTGGGCGTGGTCGTGCAGGAAAGGCAGCCTGATATACTGGCTGTAGGATTCGTCCACCGACATCATATTCCCCGGCAGTAGCACTACCCCATAACGCAAGGCCAACTGGGCAAAAGCCCCCGCGTTGGCACCGGCCAGCCTCACCCACAAAAAGAGACCGCCGCCCGGCCGGTTGTATTCCCATTCCGGCAGATGTTCTTGCAGCAGCCGGATAGTCTGGTCGCGGCGGGGCAATAGCTCTTGCTGGCGCCACTGCTTGGCCTGTTCGTAATTCTCCAGCCAGCCGGTGGCAATCGCCTGGTTTATCATGCCTGAGCCGAGGTCGTTGACCACTTTAAGCCTGGTCAGGCGTGTAATGATGGCAGGGGTGGCCCGGACCCAACCAATTCGGATGCCGGTCCAGAAAAGTTTGCTCATCGAGCCGATTGTTATCACCTTATCGCCCTGGCTGAAAGCGGCCAGCGGCGGCGGCGCCCTCTGGTCCAGTTCGAGGTCGGCCAGGGTGTTGTCCTCAATAACTACCAGGTCATTTTGTTCGGCCAGTTGGACCAGTTTCTTGCGGTGCTCGCTTGGCATAACCGCCCCGGTCGGGTTCTGGAAGGTGGGCGTCAGGTAGACGAAACGCGGGTGCATGCCGGATAAAGCATTTTGCAGCAAATCCAGCCGCACGCCGGTAGCCGGGTCTACCGCGATACCGGCCAGGCGCGCCCCGACCTGGCGAAAAGCGTCCAGCGCGCCGAAGTAGGTCGGGTTTTCCAGCAGGACGCTATCACCCGGTTGTAGATACAGGGATGCTAACAGCGAAATGGCCTGCTGCGCGCCGTTCGTAATTAGAATCTGGTCCTCGCCGGTCGGGATGCCCTGGCGGGTGTATTGGTGGGCCACGCTCTGGCGCAGGGCCGGCCAACCCTGGGGCAGGTAATGTTTTTCCTGCATCATCCAGCCCAGGTCGAAGAAAGTTTCGCTGAACTGGGCCAGGTCCAGGGCCGCCGGGATCCCTGCCGAGAAATCTATCAGGTTGTCCGGTTTGCCAAACATCTGCTCGGTGATGGAACTACCGGACGTGGACGGGTTATAGACCGTTTCTAAATTAGGGGCGTGCGGTATGGGCGGCATCAAAACTTTCGTGCCGCTGCCCTGGCGGCTTTCCAGCCAGCCTTCTTCGCGCAAAAGAGTGTATGCGGCCACGACAGTGCTGCGGCTGACCGCCAGGGCTTTCGCGAAAACACGTTCCGGCGGCAGGCGTGACGCCAGGGGGATTTGCCCGTCCAGGATAGCTTTTTTCAAGCCTTCGGCCAGTAGCTGGTATAAAGGCTGGTTGCCCACCGGCCACTTCCCCAGCCGTTTGACTATTTCGGCACACTCCAGTTCCATACCAATTCCTTTCGATTGGCTATTTACCGCCATACCAATGTTTATATAATAACAGGTATATTACTAATAAAACATTCTAAAGCGGATTGTGGAATAAAACAAGAGCAAATTGGTCTGCTTTTACAGGCCAATCCAGACGAGAGGAAGAAGTGATGAAAAGATTCGATTACGTACTTTTAGACG
>CADDZM010000096.1 GCA_902812345.1 Chloroflexota bacterium
TTTTAACAGTGTCGCAAAAACCTTTTAGCCCCCGGTATTGAACAATCTCCCTAAATAGGCCCAACTTAAATAGTGTTATGATAAGGGGCAATGTACCGCTTTGTAGTCTTATCTGTAGCGCGTCTTGGGTATCTATAGCCTCTCTATAGGATAAATACATTATAGAAAATTCTACAACGTATTTTAGCAAACTGAAAGTTCGAGGCAAAAGCCTCGAACTCGCCTTCATGAGGGTAATAGCATTACTATTACCCTCATGAAGGCGTTACATTTTTGTAGTTACCCAAAATTCAATGGGCTACCTTGTAAAGTTGCCTGAATGCCACCTCAAGTTGTCGTTTGAGTTCCTGATTCTCTATTTTCAAGTTCGTCTGTACCCGTTCATTTATCTCAACCTGACGCGACCACTTATTGGCCCTGGCTACCTTCAATATTCGTTCAGTTTCCTGCAACTGGTCTTTGTGCTGAGGTAAAAAAACTGGCATCGGTACGGAAATGGGTGCAGGTTAGGCAAGCATTGGCATGGGGACACGGACCTGCTACAACCGGCAAAGCGCAATAGCCATTGGGTAGGGATTGAGCCAGGATATTTTTCTTGAGCCACTGCAATTCCCCTGAATTTACCTGAGTGTCGCTGCTTTCCGCTACCTGCCCGCTCACGGTTACTAACCGTCCTTGCAATCGAAGATATTCTTGTTTGAGCGTTTCGTCACGAATATGAGCGTAACGCATAGTCATTTCAGCTGACTCATGACCTATAGATCATCAGATATTAAATCAGAAAAACTCTTTCAAATTAGAGGCTGCAAACAAAGTGAGATTCTATTTTATTTTCTGATGATCTATATAACTAATTCTTTAAGCACCGCACTGGCGGCTCCGCCCGAATAAAGGGCGTGGATACCCCGGTTGAGCAGGAAGCCGTCGAAATTTTGGGTAGCGGCCCGTCCGCCTAACTCGGCTGCTTTCTCGAACAGGGTCACAGTTAGCCCGGCCGGGCCAGGAAGATGGCGGCAGTCAGCCCGGCCAGTCCGCCGCCAATTATCGCCACATCGGTCGTTTCTTAAAAATCAGCATTGGTCCTCATAGGTTTGGCTCCTTCTTTAAACAAGACCTGTAGTTCTCCCCTTCACATAGTGTGACGAATTAAAGCTTCACTTTGTGACAATTACTCGACCGAAATAGCACCGGCCAGTTTAAATAAAAGCAGGACGGTGGTAATCCTGTCACATTTGTCTGATTTTTAACGTCTTTTATACGAAGGTTTAAAATACAAAAGGCAAGAGGCCATGAACGAACACGAAAAGCTGGTAGCGGATTTTGAGAATAACCGGGCGATTTTGCGAGGAATAGCCTACCGCATGCTGGGTTCGCTTTCCGAAGCTGACGACGCGGTGCAGGAAACATGGCTGCATCTCTGCCGCTCAAACTCTGGCCCCCGTGATATTCACAACCTGCGCGGCTGGCTAATGACTGTGGTGGCGCGGGTCTGCCTGGATATGCTACGTTTGCGAGAGGCCCGGCGCGAAGAACCGTTCGACATGCATTTTCCTGACCTTATTGTTTATCCCGATGACGCGGCAGACCCAGAACACCAGATCCTGGCGGGTGAAGCGGTTGGGCTGGCGCTGCTGGTGGTGCTTGAAACTCTCGCCCCGGCTGAGCGAATTGCTTTTGTACTCCACGATGTTTTCGCCATTCCATATGACGAAATCGCCAGGATTGTTGACCGCACACCAACTGCCACCCGGCAACTTGCCAGCCGGGCCAGACGCCGAATCCAGGGAACGACGCCCGGTTTCGGTTTCAAAGAGAATTTGGACAGCCAGCGCGAAGCGGCCAAGGCCTTTTTGGCGGCCGCTAATCAGGGCAACTTCCAAGGTCTTTTAACTGTTCTCGACCCGGAAGTGATTTTGCGCGCTGATACGGGTGATAAAGGCAGCGGACCTTTAAAAATTGTGCAGGGGGCCAGGAACGTCGCCAGCCAGGCTCTCACTTTCGCCCGGCTTGTCCAGTCGGCCCGGCCGGTCCTGGTAAACGGCCAAGCGGGCCTTGTAGCAACCCGGCACAATCAGCCTTACTCGGTAATGGCTTTCACGGTCAAAAGTGGGAAGATCGTTGAAATTTATGTGTTGAGCGACCCGGACCGGCTTCGCCAGCTTAACTTGAATGTTGATTAAGATTAAGGTTTTGGTAAAAAAGAAAGGAAAGAAGTTTTCAAATGGCCCGTGTTAAAAGAGTTTCCAGCCGCGAGGTTGGCCCATTGATGAAAGTAATTTTTTATTTCACCCAGCATAACATGGCAAAACTGGCCGGTCGGGAAACCGGGGATATGCTTGAACCGCTCGAAGTTTATGCCAATATACCCGGCCTGTTGCGCGGCTATGCTAGCCTTGAAAAGGCTACCGCCAAATTACACTACCTGAACAAACGCCTAAAATACCTGGCCGAGTTAAAAGCAGCTACCCTTACTAATTGCGAATATTGTATTGACCTGGGGTCAGCCGTGGCCCGGCGCTCCGGCCTCAGTGACGAGCAACTTCTTGACCTGGCTGCTTACCACACCAGCTCACATTTTAGTGACCTTGAAAAGCTGGTCCTTGACTATTCGGTCGCTATGAGCCAGACCCCGGTCGCGGTGACGGACGCCCTGTTTGAGCAGCTCCGCCAACATTTTAACGAGGTTCAACTTGTAGAATTGACCCACATTATTGCCCTGGAAAATCACCGGGGCCGATTTAACCTGTCGCTGGGGATTGGGGCTACCGGTTTTAGCGAGGGAATGGTCTGTGCGATGCCTGTAGCTGCCACCCAGGCTAAAGTTGGAGCAGACAGGCTATCTCAATAATTTTTCTAAAAACAATTTACCGTTCAACCGGTTATTTTATGTCCTGAATGAGAGCCTTTCATAATTGGTAAAAGTGCTTTTTATGAGGCGTTTTAAGGCTCCTAAATAAGTCCAAATGGTATAAAAAGATGCCTGCGATATCTTTCCAAAGCCTCTCAGGGCTAGACTCATTGAATCTATATCGAGGCTAATCAAAACCAAATTTGAACTCAAAATCTACAAGAACAGCTATTATGAAAGGCTCTCAAAGGCTCTCGATTGCTTTTAAGAAATACTTGTGCTAGAGTATTTTATTGACTCGATTAAATGAAATTCCTTCGCAAATTCTTTTACACACTCTATAAATCTCTGGGGTGCTAAACTCTTTAAAAAGCGCGTATCGTGCCAATTTCTTATATCCAGAAGCCCTGTCAGGTCAAAAGCGAAGGTCGAAAATAAGACAAATTAGTTATAAAGTTATAAATAGAAGTAAAAGATGCGTAAAACGATAGCCACAACTAAAGACGTTGCCAGGTTAGCCGGAGTATCCCCTGCTACGGTCTCATATGTAATAAATCAGCATATTGAGGGCAGCCCAAAAATCAGCGCCGCGACCCAGAGCCGGGTTCATGAGGCTATGGCCCAACTAAATTATGTGCCTAACATGGCCGGGCGCAACCTGCGCCGTTTGCTCACCGAACGCATCTGCCTGTCCCTGATTGACATTGGCCGGCCTTACGACAATAAACTGGTGCAGGACATACAGAAGGTGGCGGATGAGTATCATTATTCAATGATAATTAATACCGGGGATACCCCGGACCGCAAAGCGAAAGTGCTTAAGCAACTACACAGCCGGTTGGCCGACGGAGCCATTCTTAAATATGATGATGTAGGGCAAGACGACCTCCAAAAACTGGTGCGAGCGCAAATTGGCCTGGTTATTTTTAGCAATAAGTTAGTACCGGATGGTTTTGATGTAGTGTCTACCAATGAAGAAGAAGCTTCCTATAATGGGGCCAGGTACTTAATCGAGAAAGGACACCGCTGTATAGGATTCATTACCCATATTTTTGACGATCCATCCATGGATATCAGGTTAAGCAGTTTCCGCAAGGCCTTAAAGGAGGCTGAAATTCCTGTTGATGAAAATTTAATCTTAACCGGGGCGGACAGGAGCGAGGATGCCTTTATGAGCGCAAAAAAAATCCTGCAATTTCCGCAACGCCCGACCGCTATTTTTGTTTCTTCTGATAGGGCCGCCCTCAGTACAATCTGGGCCATTCGGGATACCGGTTTACGCATACCGGAGGATATTGCTGTCATCGGGGTTGGTAACATTCCAGAGAGCCGGTACAGCAGTCCGCCTCTGACAACTATCGGCCCGATTTCGCTCGACTTTACTGAAGTGGCGAACTTGCTATTCAGCCGCCTGCAAGACCCCACTCTACAAGGCCGCAAACATTTGATACGCTGGGAGGTTATTCCGCGCGGTTCGGCCTAGCCGGGTTGTTCAATTCAAAAAATTTCCCAGCCTTTTGAATTTTTGTCCGGCCTTTGTAAGACAAAAAAAGAGGCTCCCTGGCTTTGCTGGTTTTAGGAAACCAAATTTAGCCCAGCAGGTCTCTTTTTTTACGGCTTTACATCATTATGACATTCGGCTGAGGCAGGGCTGTTATAACCTGTTACACTTCCTCTATAACCTCGACTTCAGCCTCATTCTCTACAGCCTCGGCGGTCGGCTCTTCCAGGCCAGGGATTCGTTTGAAATCGCCTATCATGGTTACTTTTACTTCTTCAACTTTGGCATCGGCGTTAAGGACGAAGGTAGCCATGAATCTGAAATCATCCCCACCAGGCGCCAGGTCCCGGAAGTTCACGACAAAAGTATCAAGGTGCCAGTGTTCGAGGTCGGCAACCAAAGCGCTCCCGTACCTGAGGACAGTCCTTTTTCCTCTTGGGTTATCGTGACCTTACCGAAAGCCTTGTGTTCGTACTCGCCCGCGTAACTTTCCGGTTTAAGCGAGGGTGAAGTGCCGATAAGGCGGGCTTTTAGCTGCTTCGCTGCCGCCTCTTTAACGGCTGTTTCCAGCCTATCTTTCAGCTCGTGAGCGAAGGCACTCCAATACCGGCTCTTGCCGCCCAGGAAAGCGTCCTGCAGCTTGTAATGCAGGACCACCGGCAGCAAGGAATGGTCCAGGTTAGTCAGGATAACCACCCCCAGCTTTTCGGAGGGTATCATCGAGACCATAGCCGTCATGCCGTCAATGTTGCCGCTTGCGTTCATTTCAAGCGGCTTGAAAAACGTGCGTGGATAAAATCGTCATAGCTCTGGCCGGTGACTGCCGGTATCAGTAGCAAATCGGTTCGGCCCAGCCCGGAACGATGGGTAAGCAGGTTGCGGATGGTGAGGTAACTGTCCACGTAGGGGTCAAAAAAGCGCAGGTCGGGCAGGTAGTTGGATACCGGGTCATCCCATTTTAGTTTGCCTTCATCCACCAGCATGGCAATGGCGGCTGCGGTGAAAGCCTTCGAGGACGAGCCAATCGCGAAACTGGAAGCGGCATAGCGAAATTGGTCCGGGATGATTGTGCTGATGCCGCTCGCCGCGTTAGCTATTTACGAACTGGCAGGTTCAACTTATAAAAGTCAGGCGCAAACTACCCGACTCCATCGCCCCGGCGGACGACCGGCTTAAAATCTGGGGAGAATAAGCTGTTTCGGCGGCGTAACTATCCGCTATTTGCCGGATGGCTTCTGCGGCTTCGCGCCGCCCGAGGACCGCAACGGTCCCGCCGCTACCGCCACCGGTGATTTTCGCCCCGAAAAGACCGGCCTCCGGCCCGGCTGCTCGGACTAACTCTACCAGGCGGTCGGTCCCGGCGGAACCGAGGCCGCAGCGGCTGTAGCTCTGGTGGGATTGGTACATTAGCTCACCCAGAAGGCGGAACCGTTCTTCCTGAAGCGGCCTACTGGTACTTTCCGTTGAAAGCAACGCCCTGAAAAGGTGCACCCGGTGGTTCTCATAAATCGGGTGGGCGGTCGCCTGGCGGACCTCGTAAATCCGGGCCGGGTCTAACCGCGTTATTTTGTCGGTGGTGCCGCCCCATTTTTCCAGAAAGTCCTGCCCGCTAAGTTGCCCGGGCACCTGCGCCTGGTAATAATTTTCCCACTCCGCCGGGGTCAGGTTTGCCAGGTAACCCTGCCAGCGGGGGTCTTCGACCCTGACCGTCCGGTCCGGCATTAGCTTGGCGGTCAACCCGGCTAGCCCCGCGATGATACGATAGCCCATAAACGCGCCTATCCGGACTGAAGAATAGTCGGCCCCACTCACGGCGTGCCGGATACCCGAATCGAGACCCCATACGGCCAGTTGGGCCGGAATTTGGATATTCCCCTCCAGTTCGGCAGGCTGGCAGCGCAAGGCCAGCAGGTGGTCGGCCTGACCGCAGGCGACCGTCACCTGGTCCATAACGCCGCAGGGTGCGCCCACGATAGTATTTTCGGCTTGCTGGCAAAGCAGGGCCGCTTCCTTACCCGAAATTTCCAGTCCGTACAACCCGGCCAGCGCTTGCAAGGTGGCGACTTCCAGGGCCGCCGATGAACTGACTCCTTTCCCGGCCGGGACTCCCGAATAAACCAGTAACCGGACACCCCGGTCTACGGGAAAGCCGTAAGCCTTTTGGAGCAGCGCCCACACTCCGGCCGGGTAACTGGCCCAGCCCTGACCCGGTCTTTTTCTCAAGTCATTATCCGGAGACTCGGTTTTCCCGCTGGCAAGCTCTACCAGTTCGGAAAGCGGCCACCGGACCAGTTCTTCGTCGCCGTTCGCTGCTATGCCGGGGCTGAATATTTCAAAGACTGGTTCGGCAACGGCCTGGACCGCCACAAAGGTCGCGACTTCCAGGGGTAGTTCCAGCACCAGCGAGCCGGAATAGTCGGCGATACCGCCCATCAGGTCCAACCGTCCGGGAGCGCGCCCGGTATGCAGTAGCCCAGCTTCAAAATAGCCGGGGTATTTATTTAGCTCCGCCAGAAATTCAACCGTACCCGCCTGGGTGGGATTAGTTGTTTGCTCAAGCTGCCACATTTAACGGTTCAAACCCATTTCTAACTCTCAGGATTGTTCAATTGAAGAGTTTGAAGGTAATGTACGTTATCGGAAACCGCCCGCAGTTCAGCGGCTTTGGCTTCCGGGGAAGTGTCACTGAGGAAGTTACCGCCGCCGATTTCCGGCCCGGCCAGGTACTTTAACAGGTTAGGCTGGCGGAGCGGCGGCAGGAACCCGATAAAAAAGTGGTGAAAGTCGTAATTTCCACCATCGGTGGGAGCCTGGTGCAAGGCCATTACATACGGGAAGGACATCTGCCACAGGTTATCGAGCCGTACCGTCACGCTTTTAAGAGCCTGGGCCAGGCTCTGCACTTCTCGCTCGTCCAGGGCGTGAATGTGCGGGACCGTCCTTTTGGGCGCGACATAGACCTCGTAAGCGTAACGGGCGAAATACGGCACAAACGCTATAGAAAACTCGTCCTCGTAAAGAATCCGGCTGCCCTCGGTTTGCTCAGCCCGGATGATGTCCTGGAAAAGATTCTGGCCGGTCTCGCTTTCACCCTGGTAGCGGCGGGCAGCTTGCACTTCAGTTTCCATAGTCTTAAAGACAAAATTGGTCGCGTAAATCTGGCCGTGTGGATGCGGGTTGGAAACCCCCACCATCTCGCCTTTATTCTCAAAGCACAACACGAAGTTGACTTCGGGACGGTGGCCCAGGTCCAGGGTCTGCTCTTGCCAGACCCCGACCACCCCGGCAATCTGCTCCGGGGTCATCTGGGCCATGGTCATATTGTGCCGGGGATTGTAACAAACGACCCTGGCAACTCCATTGGCCGGGCGGTTCCGGTAGAGGCCTGGCGGCGTTTTTAATGTCAAAGGCGCGTCCGGCCCGACGCAAGGGTGGTCGTTATCGAAGACAAAGACGCCCGAATAATGCGGGTTCTCCCGGCCGCTGACTCGTTTATTGCCGGGGCAAAGGTAGCAATCCTCCACATAAGAAGGAATTGAAACTGGTTTGCTGGCGATGGTCTGACCAATCCAGGGCCGGTTCTGGCGGTGCGCCGCTACAATGACCCATTCCTCGCGCAAAGGGTGCCAGCGTTCCTCCCACAAGCCCGGCGCGACCGGGTGCGAACCGGACGCAGTACTTTCTCTATTCACACTCATTATAAAACCTTATTTTAATCTCTCTGGGTTGAATTCCCCGCTGCTTGCGGCGTATCCTTGTGAGAGAAATCCGCTTAAAATACTCCGCCGCTTGCGGCGGGGAAATTTATTTTCAGAGTGAACGACTTAAATATGCTGCTCGACAATTTTTTCCAGGGCCGCTAAATCAAAAGGCTTTTTGAGAAAGGCGTTGGCTCCGGCTTTCTCGGCGATGGCAGGGCCGTCTTTATTGGCTGACATGATAATAATGGGGATTTGGTTTTTGGCCGGGTCAGTCTTCAGGGTGCGGGTTATTTCCTCGCCGCTTGCGCCTGATAACCAAAGGTCAAGCAGAACCAAATCGGGTCTTTTGGCCTCGATAATAGAATAAATATCGTCTGAATCAAGCAGGGTTATGACGCTATAGCCCATCTCGGTTAAAACAATTTCAGCTATATCAATAATGCCTTCATCGTCTTCACAAATAAGGATGCTTTTTTTCTTCATAGCTTATATTTCGTTAAAACTCTTCCACTAACCCGGTTTATTCCTGCACGACCGGTAAAGTAAACGTAAAAGTGGAACCCTGTCCTTCTTCGCTAACAACCCTTAACTCGCCGTTATGGCGTTTAATAATCTCGGATGATATATAAAGCCCTATGCCTAGCCCTGAAAAATTCTTGGCGCTGGTTTCAACCCGGTAAAAGCGGTCAAAAATTTTTGGCTGCTTTTCCCTGGCGATACCAATCCCGAAATCCTCCACGGCCAGCTCGACATTCGGACCATCTCGCCGGAGCTTAACTTTTACTTCTTTGGCCTGCGGGGAATATTTAACGGCATTGGTCAGGAGATTGGTAATAACCTGTTCAAGCCGGTTGCGGTCGCCGGTCATTCTGGTAGTGGTTTGGCCGGTTATCTCGATAATATGGCTGGTGGTTGGCTGAATACTCTCCACCGCGTCGTTCACCAGTTCATCGAAATCGAATTCCCCGATATTAAAATCAAGTTTTCCAGCCTGGATTCTCGACACATCCAGCAAATCAACAATCAGACTGTTCAGCCGGTTTATATACACATTGGCTTTGGTTAGATAGAGATTGGCTTTTTCGTCGCCCGACTCTTTTATTCTGCGTTCCAGAAGCTGATTATAGCCTTTGATAGTGGTAAGGGGCGTCTTTAACTCGTGGCTGGCGATACCGATAAACTCGTCGCGCCGCCTTTCAAGCTCCTGGCGCTCGGTAATGTCGGTATTGGTCCCGAACCAGCGATAAATCTTACCTTCTTTGTGCCGGATGGGAATAGCCCGGGAAAGAAACCAGCGGTACTGGCCGTCTTTGCCGAGCATCTGGAAAGTATCTTCCCAATCTTCGCCGGTCTCAAAGTGCCTGTTTATTTTGGTAATAACCCGGTCAAAATCGTCAGGATGAATTATTTTCTTCCAGCCCTGGCCTTCCATTTGTGCAGGTGGGGCGCCGGTGTATTCGTACCACCGCCGGTTGAACCAGTAAATATCGCCATTTGCACCGGCCATCCAGGCTAACTGAGAAATATTATCGGCCAGGGTGCGGAAGCGTTCCTCGCTCTCACTGATAGCCTGGCGGGCCAGCACTTCGCTGGTTACTTCTACCCCCACCGTAATAATTCCTTCAATCTGGCCGGTTTCATTATGCAGCGGCTCGTAGACAACGTTCCAGTAGCGCGGGTAGATTTTACCGTTGTTATCCCAATCTATTGCGGTAGCAATTTCTTTACCGATATAAGGTTGGCCGGTGTGGTAAACCCGGTAGTGCTTTTGCCAGATTTCCTGAGGCAGTTCGGGGAAGGCTTCTTTGAGAGATTTCCCAAGAATATTGCGGCCCCCCAGCATTCGCTGGTTTACCGGGTTAGACAACTCAAAGACGAGGTTTTCTCCGCGTAAAACGCTGATTGCCACCGGAGCCTGCTCAAAAGTCAGGTATAGCTGCCGGTGTTGCCGTTCAGCTTCGTCCCGGCTGCGCTGGACCTCTTCCTGGGCTTCCTTGCGGACCCTGGCTAATTTTAGGTGGGCGCCTACCCTTGCCAGCAGTTCGCGGGCGCTAAAAGGCTTGGTCAGGTAGTCGTCGGCCCCGGCTTCCATTCCTTCCACGCTGGCTTCTTCTCCGGCCCTGGCCGATAGCAAGATAACCGGAATCGTGCCCGTTTTTTCGTTGCCGCGCAATGCTTTTAAAAGGCCAAACCCGTCCAGGCGCGGCATCATCACATCGCTAAGCACTAAATCAGGCTTGTTTTTCTGGGCCGCTTCCAGGGCAGCCAGCCCATCAGGCACCGCTTCAACATTGTATTTTTGCTTCAAAAGGCGTTTGACGTACTGGCGCATATCCGCGTTGTCGTCCGCAAGCAGGATACGGGGCAAGCCGCTTTGACTTTCTCCGCCCGGCTTGCTCTTGGAAATGCCACCGGATTCAAAGGGTATTTCTTCTTCATCATCCAAAGTGGCCCCGTCCGGGTCTTCCAGGCCGGGCAGCCAGCCAAGCGCTTCCTGGGCATAGGAATTCAGGTGGGTAAGGGCGGGCGTACCCGTTGGATTTTCCGAAACCTGTTTTAGCGGCAAATGGCCTGTGCCTAGCGGAACGGTTACGGTAAAAGTGCTGCCTTTGCCGGCGACTGAGGTGGCCTCAATAGCGCCGCCGTGTAACCTGACCAGTTCCTGCACCAGGGCCAGACCAATGCCGGTGCCTTCAATGGTACGGCCCGCCACCCCTTCGACCCGGTGGAACCGTTCGAACAAATGCGGCATCTCGTTTTCGGGGATACCGACGCCGCTATCCGTAACGGAAAATTTCACGGCCTGTCCGGTCTGGGCCGGTTTGAGGGAAACCGTAATCGTGCCTTCCAGAGTATACTTAAAAGCGTTTGACAGCAGGTTCAGAACAATCTTTTCCCACATTTCCCGGTCTACATAAACCGGGCTTTCGAGGGCAGAAGTATTAATGGTTAATTTCAGCCCGGCTTTTTCAATCGCCGAGCGAAAGCTGCTGGCAAGGTCAATGGTCAGGGTCACAAGGTCGGTCGGTTCGAATTTCGCCTGGACCCTCCCGGCTTCGATGCGGGAAAATTCCAGCAAAGCATTGACCAGGCGCAGCAAGCGCAAGGCGTTGCGGTGCAGGATTTCGGCTCGCTGGAACTGTTCCGGGTTGAGAGCGTCTTTCTCGGCCAGGGTATCTTCAATTGGCCCCAGCATCAAAGTCAGGGGAGTGCGGAATTCGTGCGATACGTTGCTAAAAAAGAGCGTCTTGGCCCGGTCGATTTCCGCCAGGGCTTCGGCCCGTTTGCGCTCTTCCTCGTAAGCCTGGGCGTTACCGATGCTCGAAGTAATCTGCCCTGCCACCAGGTTTATAAAGCCCTGGTAACCTTCGTCAAATTTGCGGTAAGGATTTAGCCCAATAATTAAAATGCCGGATTTCCCGCTATCGCCACTAAAAAAGATTGGCACGGCAACCGCTTTGTCGGGAGGGCGCTGCCAGGCTCCGCTCGGCAATTGGTCAAAATATTCCCCTAAATTTGCCACCACGACTGAATTTCCAGTCTCGTACACTTCCCGGAAAGGCCAGACCGAACTTGCGTCTAGGCTCACCCGTTCAGCCGCGGCCCGGTGGCCTTTTTCGATATTTGAAGTTCCGGCCAGGTAGACCTCGTTCCTGGCGGGATCGGCCATGTAAATCAGCGCGAAAGGCAGGTCGTGGGAATTTTGCTTCAGGCTGCGCGCCGCCAACTGGCAGGCATCTTGAATCGTGCGGGCATCAACCGATTCTGCGGTAAGGGTTTGTAAAAGGGCCAGTTGCCGCTCACCGATAACTCGCCGGGTATCGTCGGTATTGGTGCAAATCATCCCGGCAACGCCACCCTGGGCCGACGGCACCGGGTTATAGGAGAAAGTGTAGTAGGTTTCCTCGGCGTACCCATAGCGCTCCATGATTAAAAGCTGGGATTCTACGTAGGTGCCTTCGTCCTTGTCCATTACCTGCCGGAGCATCGGCTCAATATCGTTCCAGATATCGCGCCACACTGCCGAGGCGGGCTGTCCCAGGGCTTTAGGATGCTTTCCGCCCACGATGGACTTATAGGGATCGTTATAGAGTTTAATGAGTACCGGCCCCCAGCCAATCCAGATTGGCTGCCGTGAGGTTAGCATAATCCGCACGATAGTTTGTAAGTTCTGGGGCCATTCTTCAATCGGGCCAAGCGAGGTCTGGGACCAATCTTTAGAGCGAATTCGCTCACCCATCTCTCCGCCACCCGCCAGAAAATTATAGATGCTGCCATTTTTCAAATGGTCTATTTCTGTCTCTCCCTTATAGGGCTCTTTATAAAGTTCTTTATATTCTTGCTGGTTTTGTTTATAGGATTCGTCATTAATAGCGGATGGGGACGCTTTATTATCCATCTTCACACAAATTTCTATTAGTTGTGACTTTCTGATATTACCTGAAGTTGAATTGCGGATTAATGTATTGCAACTGGCAAGGTGCAATATAAAAAAATAAGGTCGCAACTTCCTATAATTTTAACACAAGTTTAAATTAAGAAAAGTACGGTTTCGTTTCAAATCAGGGGAAAATCTTTACTCTTTAGCGGGTATGACCCCTTATAATACTTTGGGGGATTCGCGGCCCGGTTTTCGATTTCGTGCAAATCCGGGTCACTTTGAATATTTGGCGCGGCGTGGACCCCGCTCAAGTTCGCAGGGTCGAGATGGTGCGGCCGGGCCATTTTGCCTCCTGGTTGTATCCTTGTTTAGAGCGGCTGCCAGACCGGGGATACCATAGACTCGGCTATCAACCTGGGCCGGGGTGGCCGCGCCGAGATATTCGAGTCGCTGGTATAAACCTGCCCGTCACCGCTGGAAGTCAGGCTAACATCCACCAGGGCCGAGCCATCACTGTTAAAGCTGGGGTCGTAAACGTTGGTCAGGCAGCGCGCCGCGCCGCCATTGGTCGGGACCAGGCAAGTTGCACCAGTTGTGCCGTTATTGACATAATAGTAAACATTCCGGCTGTCCGGGGTCCAGTTCAACCGCTGTGAACCACAGTTAATGCCGATTTTACCCTGAAAGTTGGCGCTGACCTTCGCCAGCGGTTTCTTGGGGCCAGGTTGACCCTTGCTCAGGTCATAAATGACAGTCTGATAACTGCCGTCCGCTTGCTGTTCGAGGTTCGCCAGCTTGTCGCCCGCCGGGGAGAGTGAGACAGCCAGACAGGTGTTAGTGAAAGGCAGTTTGAAGGCGCTAATTGTGGCGCTGCCTGTGTCATAGACCCGGTCCTGCCCGATGAGCAGCCGGGAACTATCCGCGAACCACTGCGGCGCGAAACTATCCGCCGCGGTATTGATTGCCGTAACCGTCCGCTTTTTCAGGCTGTAAATAGCCGGTTTACCGTAAAGGGCGCTGTTTTTAACCGTAACGGGATCGGCCAGGAACGAGATGGAAAGGTTGTCGGGGGAGAAGCGGGGCGCGAAACCTTCGGCCAGTTCTTCCACTCGCAGCGGGTTAGCAATATCCAGCAAATAAATGCTGCGGCTCCCGTTGTTGGTGTTCTGGCCTACTGCGACCAGCAGTTTGCCGTCGTTCGACCAGGAAAGTTCTTCGTATACGAAATTCCGGCTGACCGTCGGGTCGCTGATAACCTGGTCATCCTTGCCGTCCGCTTTAACCAGGTGAATTTGGCCGTCCGACTGGTCAACATAGGCAATCCAGCCCGGCGCGCTAGCGCTGGTCTCGCCCGGTGTTGGCGAGGCGGGAGTGCTAACAGGTGGTTTCTCGGTGCCAGCAGGCGCGGTTGTAACCTCAGCCGTGGGCGCGGCTGTTTCAGCCGGGGCCGTAGTGGCAGTGACCGGGGCCGTGGGAGCCGCCGATGTGGAACTAACCGCCGTTGTTGCAGGCGCGGTGGTTGGTTCGGGCGTTGGTGGCGCGGTAGGCTGGGCCGCCGGCCCGGTTGCCCGGTTAGCAACCGGGGTATTGGTTGGTACAGGGATAGGCGTCGCGGTGGGTTCGGGCTTCAGCGTCACGCCGGGCGGGGTCTTTTGTGGCACTCCTGCTGTTTGAGTGGGCAGGCTGGGTCCGGTCAGCGCAGCGCTCGTATCCGGCGTATCCGTAGTAGACGTTAGTGCGGATTGGCTGGTCAGTTGGGGTGTAGGCGTGGCCGGGGCATCCGTCGGCTGGGGCGTATTGGCTGTCGCGGTCGGACTGCTCTCGACCTGCGCGGTCTGGCTCCTGACGGCTTCCTGGGTCTGGTCAGCCACGGCAGCCTGGGCGGTGGCGGGTTCGTTACCCCTGTTCTGGTTGACCTGCTGCATAACCAGCAGCAAAAAGACCGCGACCAGGCCGACCAGCAAGGCCGCCGCCATTCCACCGGCCAGGTTGTAGGCGAACCTGGCTCGCCTGGGCTGCCGGACCGGAAGGTGCCGGTCGTCGGGTAAGGCGTGGCCTGGCACAAGGGCCGGTCTGGCGGCGCTAATAGCAGGTGGCTCGTCCAGGAAAGCGTAGTTCTGGCGGTTGAAACGCGGGGCCGGGATGGTTTCCAGGTAGGCGGACAGGTTGCCGCTCAGGGATTGAAAACTGGCGTTAATGGCGCGGCATTCCGCGCAGGCCGCAAGATATTGCTCGACAGTGGCCGTTTCTTCTTCGCTGGCCTCGCCGTCCTGGTAAAGCGAAATAAGCGGTTCAAGCATCCGTTGGTGGAGAGGATGTTCGGCGGTTAAATCTGGCTGGTACATTTCCCAATCGCTTTGAATGTTATTATTCTCCGGCATGCTAGGATTGGCCCTCCTGACTTTCCGGGGCCAGTCCGCTAACGTTTAACGCGCGGCGCAGGTTGTCTTTGGCCCGGAAAATTTGCGACTTTACGCTGGAGAGCGAGTCACCTGTTATATCGCAGATTTCTTTGTAAGAAAAACCATCCATGTGTAAGAGCAGGGCCGTTAATTTTTCGCGGCCAACCTTGTTCATGGCCTGTTCAAGCTCGTCGCGCAGGGCCGTGCGAGCTTCCAGGTTTTCGCCTGGCTCGACCTGGGGCGTATCGGCCATACCGTCGAGTTCCTCTTCGGCGCCAGACGGGGAATTGTTCCGGTGGAAAAAAGGCAGGAAGCGGACTACTTTACGCCGCCGCATTTCGCTTAAAACAGCGTTTCGCGCAATTGTGTAAAGCCAGGCGGACATATTATTTTGAGAAGGAGGTTGCTGCCAGTTGCCGTTGTCATTGTCCTGGTCGAATTCCCCCGCCGCCGATCTCCGGCACAAATTGCGGTAGGCCGAAAGAAAGGTATCCTGGGTTAAATCCTGGGCCAGTTCGGCTTCGCCAACCATCGCATAGATGAAGCGGTAAATCCGGGCTTCATAATGGGTAATAACCCGCTCAAAATAAGCCGGGTTCCACTCCGCGTCCGCATCATATTCAGCGTGATGGTTAATTTTTGACATTGGTTCAACTGAAGTTGAGACCTGGGTCGGTTTGGCCGGTCTAACGGGCGTCCTTTTTGGCGCTCCCACGCAAGCGATTGCAGGAGAAATTGGCACCGTAAAAAGCGGCTTGATATTTAACATTTCCCTCCGCCGGGCATTTAATGATCGGGCATACAGCATTGTGGCCGGTTAAATGACAATTCTCTGGAATTAAGCTCTCAGGTTCCGATAGCGAGCAAAAAGAAAAGAGCCCATTTACAGGTCCGGCTAAAGCAAAACCGAAATCCTTCAGTTGCTTAAATGCGTGGCACAGGGAGAAAGTTGCAAACTTTGACGCAGGTTCAGAAAATCGTAATAATCCTGGTGAAGGCTATAAAAGTTTACCGTCCACAGACTTTGTGGTTTGTTTATGATAACACAAATTTGAGGTTGGCCGCCTTAGCGCGACTTTTATAATAGTTATGAATAAAGTTGGGTTAAGACCCGCGGGTAAATAGCCTTTTGCTCACATCGGCCAAATTTTTACCCTTTATTTTAGTTCGAGTTCGGTTATACTAGGATAAATAAAGATCTTTCGGTATTTTCAAAACCAATCGAAAAGGACAAACATTAACTTAAAATCAGGTTTGTGAAAGGTATAAAATGGCACAAACGGCCGCTTCTCAACCGGACATGTCGCAGCCGACCAGGGTATTCCAAATCCCGCCCACTTATACATGGGTAGCCTCGATTGAGATGCTGGTATTAAGCCTGGTGGCGCCGGTTATCGTCCTGCTGGCGGGAGGTAACCGGAGTACCCTTTTCTCGGTAATTGTGGTGATTTTAACGGCAATATTGGTGGTGGCAGGAATTGTAATTTATGTTTCGCTGGTCAGCGCCCGGTTAGCGATTAGCGCGGGCGGCATTAGCTATTTTTCAAGCGGGGTTACAATCCGGGCCGCCTGGGCCAGGGTTGCCGGGTACGGCAGTATCGGGATTGCCCGCCGCAAAGGGTTAATACTTTACCCGGAGGCGGTCACGGAAGCCGCTGAACTTAAGCCGGTCAATGTAAAACTTTTAAGTTCCGACTCCAGGCGGCTAATTCCGCTTTTCCCTTTCGACCAGAACTGGCAAAACGGTGAGCTGGGCCAGCTTATCCGAACGTACGCGCCCACGGCTTTACGCGAACTTGGTCCGGTAAACCTGTCTGAGTTCGACCGGACCGGGCAAGCGCCTGCTCTACCCCATCCAAACCCGGCCCCGGCTGAAAGCGGCCTGGCAGCCCATCCTAAATTTACCCGGCTGGATGCCCTGATTGTCGGGGCCGACCTCCTGCTAACCGCCTGGGCTCTGGCGCTGGTGTTTGTGCTTTAGCTTTGCTGATTGCTCCAAAAAAATAAAACCCTCTCGCTGATTATGGCGAGAAGGTTTTTAATTTAACGATGCTTTCTATGGTTTAGAAATCAATCTCGCCAAACCGGCCTGAATTGAAATCACGTATGGCCTGGTAGATTTCCGCCTCGGTGTTCATCACGAAGGGACCATAGCGCACGACCTGCTCTTTTAAAGGCACCCCGGCGATTAAAAGGACATTCAGGGGCGCTTTCGCGTCCGCCGTTACCGCCAGTGCTATATCCTCGCCGTCCTGGGCAAAGGCCACCATCTGGCTTTCCTTAATCCGCCGCTCCTCTTTACCGGCCAGACCCTGCCCGTCTATGACGTAGACGAAAGCGTTGTAATTGGCCGGGACCGGTTGGGCGATGCTGCCGCCGGGTTGGATGGTGTAGTGCAAGTAGAAAATCGGCGTGCGGGTATCAATAACCGCTTTTACGCCGAGGGCTTCCCCCGCGATAACCCGGACTTTTACCAGTCCTTCTTCGGTGACGGCTTCGGGAATCTGGGTTGCCGGGATGTCCTGGTAGCGGGGCCGCATCATCTTGTCCACTTTTGGCAGATTAACCCAGAGCTGGAAACCGTGCATCAGGCCGCCGGTCTTAAAGAACTCGTCTTCAGGCATTTCGGAATGGATTACGCCCGACCCGGCGGTCATCCACTGCACATCGCCCGGGCCAATAAGACCGGAATTGCCCTTTGAATCTTTGTGCTGCCATGTGCCATCTAGCAGATAAGTGACGGTCTCAAAGCCGCGGTGCGGGTGGTCGGGTGCGCCTATAGCCTCATTAGGGCCGTAGTGGACCGGGCCGAGATGGTCGAGCAGCAAGAAGGGGTCGAAATCCAGCATAGTTTGGGTTGGGAAAGGCCGCCGCACTAAAAAGCCGCCGCCTTCGCGCTGCTGGACGGTATTTACCACCTTTGAAACCGAACGAGACCCGGTAAGTATCTGACTCACTTTATTTATCTCCTTTTATGTAACTGAGTTTTTAATAGTAACTTACTTTATGTAGCTATTATATACCTTCTGTCAAGCCTCCCCTGGTTACAGCCTGATTTGGAGGAACGAAAAGTTGAGATGTTGATATAAGGTAAGGTTTGGGTTGGGGCATTAAAACTGGAAACGGGAGTGATGGGAGCGAAGCCGGGTTAAATACTCTTCCACGTCCGGGTTTATTACCTGGACCGTAGAGGGAATTGTTTCCACGACGAGCGGCGGCCGGTCGAGCATGGCTGCAGCGGTATTAACCAGTCCGGCGGGCAAATTATAGAGGTTATAGCCGCCTTCCAGGATGACCACGTAGCGGCCCGCGCAGTAACGCCCGGCGCACTTCTTTACAACATTGGTCAGGGCGTGGTAAAGCTGGGCCGAAAGCGACAGGCCGCCGCCGGGGTCCCAGACATACGGATTGATGGTATCGTTAAAGTGACCGTCAAACCCTGCCGAAACAATTATCAGGTCCGGCCTGAACTGCTCGGCCAGTTCTGGCACGACAAGTTCAAAAAGGGCCAGGTAAGAAGAATCGCCGGTCCTGGCCGGTAGCGGCAAATTGACCGAAAAACCCTCTCCAGCGGCACTGCCCGTTTCGTGAAAGTCCCCTTTTTCTGGGTAAAGCTCCGGGCCAAACTGGTGCAACGAAAGATAAAGTACCCCGGCGTCTTCCTCAAAAATCGCCTGGGTGCCGTCTCCGTGGTGCAAGTCCCAGGCTATAATCAGGGTTTTTTGCCAGCCAAACCGGCGCACGGTTACGGCTGCCAGGGCCGCG
>CADDZM010000097.1 GCA_902812345.1 Chloroflexota bacterium
TGCGGCGTGTCCTGATCCGGCGCAACCGGTGCACGGAACTACTTAACGGCCCAGCCGGTTTTATTTCAGGCGGTTGGTTTTTCATTTAAACTTTCTTGTGCGTAAACTTTCTTGTGCGTAAACTTTCTTGTGAATCTATTTTCGCGAGGTGTTATCGAACCCCCTGAGGCATTTCCGGCCCGATTTGTAAAACAGTCTTGATGTTGTTGCGGTCCCGGCGTAGAGCGCTCTGAAACTCTTCCAACGGCAGTTTGCGGGTAATCATAGCCGCGAGCGCGCCCGGCCACCTGGCTTCGATGCTGCCCCAGCTTTCCACGCCCATTTCAAAATAGCGCCGGTTGGCATTGACCGAACCAAAGACCACCTGGTTGCCCATCACAAGCTGATGATTTAGCCGGTTAGCGTCAATTGCCAGGGAATTATGCCCGCCTTCGACCCCGGTGATGGACATCACGCCGTTTGGTCCCAGGGCGGACATCCCCTGAAAGACAATTTCGCTGCTGCCGCTGGCCTCGATGATAATATCAATATTGCCCAGCGTCTTATCCAGGTGTTCGACTTCGACTTCCTGACTGGAAAGATAGGTCGCGCCCACTCGTTCGGCCAGAGCGGCTTTAGGGTTACCAGGGCCGCCCAGGCTGTGCGCGACAGTAAAGGTCTCCAGACCCCGGTCGCGCAGCAGGAAGGTTGCCAGCAGGCCAATCGGCCCCGCCCCCAGCACGACAGCCCGTTTAGGGAAAAAGTCGAGCCGCTCCTGGATTTTGTAGGACTGGTAGACGGCTTTCTCAACGACAGCGGTCGGTTCGAGCAGCACGCCCCACTCCCGGTACCGGGCCGGGACTTTGATAGCAAATTCGGTAAATTCGCTGTAATACTCGGTCATGAAGCCGTGCTGGTCCTTGATGCCGCGCTCGGTGTAGTTCCCGGTCAGGCACATATCGCTGTGGCCGCTATCACAGTTCGGGTCGTGGTCGTGGCAGGGCCGCCGGACCGTGCAGACCACGTAATCACCGGGTTGCCAGCCGCTATTTTCAAGCCCGCTGCCGAGGGCTTCCACCCGGCCAAAAGATTCGTGGCCCAGCACCAGATAATCCTGGCCTTGTGGGGCGGCGCCAAAGCCGCCATCAACAATTTCCAGGTCGGTGCCGCAAATGCCCGTTTCCAGCACCCGGATAAGCAGTTGGCCGGGAACCACTTCCGGTTTTTCGATTTCTTGCATAAACACGCTATTTTTCTGGCCGGGCCGGATGGCGACTGCTCTCATGGCTCGTTAGTTTTCCTTTCCCTGGCCGCCGGTGTCCTGACACCGGCGGCTTTTATCTATCTGCCAATAATTCCTGGGCTTTATTGTGCGAAAAGCTGCCAGAGTTTATACATGAGCTAACTCCTGGAGTTTATCACACCGGCCCGGTTTTGCCTCACGTTTTACTTTCTGACCCTTTGTCAAGGGTTTGCTTACCTTAAACCTCTTTGGTTGGAACAAACCTGTTCTTGTTTTCGTATATTTTCAAAATTATTAGTGTCCTAAAATCTTTATGGCATACCCGTTTAAGGTTCAACGTTCAACGAATTCAAGGAAATACATTTGAATGAGGCTTGATACCGGCGCATGGTCGAATACGGGAGAAGGCAGGGCCGGGTGGCGTTGCCCGGGTTGTGGCGCCGCCCTGCCGGACGAAGCCTTTGCCGCCGGGCAACGCCTGGCCCGCTGCCGCAATTGTAGCAAGATGGTCCGGCGCGAAACTGCCCAGGGCTGGCCCCTTTCCGCCCCGCTACCGGACCGCCGCGCCTTGCCGCCGGAAGTTTTGGCCGCCCCGGAACGCCTTGAAATATTTCCCTCGTATCCCTACCCGGCGCTGGCCTGCCCCTACTGCGAACATCTCAACCAGGACGGCCTGGCCCAACGCCCGGACGGCCAGCAGTTTTGCGCCAACTGTGGGGCCGACCTGAAGAAATCCTGCCTCAACTGCGGCGAGCCGATGTATGTCCTGGACCATTTTTGCACCCACTGCCGCAGCGACCAGGAAAAAGCCAGATACGAAATCGAGGGCGCCTACTGGCAGCGCTTTAACGAGGGCAAACGCCTGGCCCAGTTGGGCCGCTGGCAGGACGCCGAGCGCGAGCTTGGCCTTTTCTACAACCCGGCCCCTACCCTCGACCGCGACCATGTGCGGCTGGCCCACCAGATTTACGTCAGCAGCATCGCGCCTGCCGACCACGGAGACGGTCTACGCCTTTATAACGAGGCGGTGGCGCAGTTAAGGATAATCCAGGCGGCCCGGTGGCGAAAACAGCAGCGCCGGAAGTATTATAAGTGGGTGGCGGTGGCAGCGGTCGTGTTGCTGCTGGCGGTTTTCTCGGCGGTCACGCTCGGCTCGTGGTGGGCGATTTTCGTGATTGTGCCGGTGGCCTCGTTTATAATCCTGCTTATCGGCTGGCTAATCCTGGCCCATCTCGGCCTGAGCTAGCCTCTTTTCAAATGATTCCTGATGTAACTTACCCGAAACAAGTCCAAAAAGTTAGTCCGCTTCTTTCACTTTGTCATTCCGAGCGAAGCCGAGCAATCTCAGCGCCGTAGGTGAAATGCAAAGTCTGACTGATAGAGAGATTAAAAGCGGAATTTGATAGGTACCTGGGAGAATAAAAAAACAAAAGAGAGGAAGTAAGTAAAAAGAGAAAGTAAAAAGAGAAAGTAAAAAGTAAAAAAGAGAAGCAAAAAGGAGCTTTGCCAACCAAGCGCAAAAGCTCCTTTTATAATTCCAAGAAAAAACTAGCCCTTCTGCTCCTGGATATACTCGACTGCGTCGCTGACTGTAACAATCTTCTCAGCTACTTCGTCGGGTACCTGGATGCCGAACTTTTCTTCAATTTCCATAATCAGTTCGACCAGGTCCAACGAGTCGGCATTTAGGTCCTCGACAAAGGAGGCTTCCATGGTTACCTCCTCGGGGTCAACCGCGAGTTGCTCAACAATGATTTCCTTCAAATCGCTGAAAATGGACTCATTTGCTGCTGCCATTCAATTCACCTCCTCCCTCGCCTTAGGCGGAAAGATTTTTGTATGGTTCCGGTTAGAAACCAGTTTAAGCTGCAACCTCGCAGGCACATAGACCTTAAATGTGCCGGGACATGATGCTGAGCAGTACTGCACCAATCCAGGGTTCGCGTCCAGACGCTCAACTTAGTTTACCTGAGTTTGAGCCAGTAATCGAGTGAAAAGGTTCGATTAGTCTATAATTCCGGGGTTTTACCGGGCGCCGGAGTCTCGCTTCGTTCTTTGGCCTGCTGGGCCACAATCGCGCCCAGAACCCCGTTTACAAAGCGACTGCTGCTATCGCTGCCGAAACTTTTGGCCAGCTCGATAGCCTCATTAATGGCCGCCTTGGTAGGCACGTCATTATTAAATAGAATCTCGAAAATTGCAAGCCGCAATATATTCTTGTCAACCTTCGCCATCTGGTCAACCGGCCAGCTTGAAGCAGCCCCGGAAATCTGGGCATCCAGCTTATCCCGGTTACCAATCACACCCATCACCAGGTTTCGGGTGAACCGGGCTACGTCGGCGGAAAGGCCAAAGGTTTCGATATAGCGGTTAGTCACCATCAAAGGGTCGTGATTAACCGAATCGGATTCAAAGAGTGACAGCAGAGTGACTATGCGGGCCTGGCGCCGCTGGAAACCCAGTTTATTTTTGGGTGGTTCGGCGCTTTTTAGAAAATCTTCGATTTCGAACCATTCATCCCGTTCCCAGGCGGAACCGGCGGGGAGGGGCTGAAAGTTATTAGATTCGTTACTGTTGTTACCTGTTAAATTACTCAACGTTCTGAATATAGACGTTTATTTGTTCCACGGGCATCCCTACCAGGTGCCTGATGGCTGTCGAAACGTCTCCTTGTACCTGTTTGCCAACCTGGGCCAGGTTAGCGTTTTTGTCCACGATGATGTAAAGATCGGCGTAAACTTTATCTTCTTTTACTTCAATCTTGACGCCATCGTTATTTTCACGGCTGAAAATCCGGCTCAGGCTGGCGCTGCTGTTGGTGTCGCCCATCCGAAGGACTCCCTCCACGCCAAGCGTGGTGGCCTCGACAATGGTAGCCAGCACGCCGGGCGCGATGCGCACCGTACCGAGCTTTTTACCATTTTGTCCTTTTGGATTGGTTGTGGCGTTCGCCGACATTTTTTGCTGATACCTGACTGGATTTTCGTTTGAGTTTGAGCAAGTTAGAGATGCCAGGTCGGCATCTTCTTTTCTACAAAGTCGAGCGCTGCTTTACCGGCCTGGTATTCCGGGTCGGCCAGTAGAAACTGCTGAAAGGGAATTGTTGTCTTAACCCCTACCACTACTGTTTCGTGCAAAGCTCGGGCCATCCGGGCCACTGCTTCCTCGCGGGTATCGGCAAAAGCGATAACTTTGGCAAGCAGGCTATCGTAGAAGGGAGGCATGACATACCCGCTGTAAAGGTGGGTATCTACACGCACTCCGATTCCGCCCGGTGGGATGAAAAGGTCAATGTTTCCTGCGTCGGGCCGGAAATTGCTTGCCGGATCCTCCGCGTTCACGCGGCACTCAATCGCGTTCCCACGTATTCTAACGTCTTTTTGAGAGAGCGTCAAGCGTTCCCCAGCCGCGACCTTAATTTGCCACTTGACCAGGTCTATACCGGTCACCTGTTCGGTCACGGGATGTTCGACCTGGATACGGGTATTCATTTCCATAAAATAAAAATTACCTTCCGGGTCTAGCAGGAATTCCATGGTGCCGACGCTGTTGTAGTTGATGTATTTGGCCCCTTTGACGGCCGCCTCGCCGATTTTCTGGCGCAACTTGTCGCTCAGGTTGGGCGCGGGCGCTTCTTCCATGATTTTCTGGTAGCGCCGCTGAATCGAGCAGTCGCGTTCGCCCAGGTGGATGGTGTTGCCGTAATTATCGGCCAGCACCTGGATTTCGATATGGCGGGGCTTCGGCACAAACTTTTCCAGGTAGAGTTCCGGGCTGGAGAAAGCCTTGTCGGCCTCGGCGCGGGCAATCGGATAGATTTTCTCCAGGGCGGTTTCGCTCTCAATAACGCGGATACCGCGCCCGCCGCCGCCCGCCAGGGCTTTGAGCATCACCGGGTACTTGATTTTGGCGGCTTCCAACTTGGCGTGGTCCAGGCTGGTCAGCACGCCTTCCACGCCGGGGACGACCGGCAGGCCGGCCTCAATCATGGTCTTGCGCGCCATGGCCTTGTCGCCCATCTTCTCGATGCAGGAAGGCCGGGGGCCAATCCAGGTAATGCCCACCTTCTCGCAGATGTCGGCGATATAGGTATTTTCGCTCAGAAAGCCGTAACCGGGATGTAAGGCGTCTGCCCCGGTAATAAGGGCCGCGCTGATAATAGCCGGGGTGTTGAGATAACTCTTGCCGCTGGGGGCCGGTCCCACACAGACCGCTTCATCGGCGAACCGCACCGCCAGCGAATCGCGGTCGGCCTCGCTGTAGGCGACCACGGTCGCGATACCCATGTCACGGCAGGCTCGGACCACTCGCAGGGCAATCTCGCCTCTATTTGCTATCAGGACTTTCTTGAACATTTTGGTTTATATTTTCCTGTTGCCTTAACTAAAAAAATAATGATGAGGGTTTTCACCCGCTTTTTGAATTAGCCAGATGGCGTTTTTCTTGCAGTCCGCCAGACTGTAGTCGGTCTCCATGTACCAGCCGTTAAAGAGCATTACTTTGGCCCCAAAAGGTGCGCCGTCTTTGTGAACCGGGATAAGGTTGATGAGAAAGCGCTTCTTGCCCTCGTAATCTTCCACCGGAGCCTGGAAATACTTGTTGTGCCGGATAATATATTCGGCGAGGTGCGCCAGCACCCGCTGGAAACTGCCCTGGGTGTTTTCCACGCTCGAATCCGGGAAGCGCAGCAGCATGGGCGGCGTTATGACGTTCACAATATCGCTGATAGGCTGCCACTCGGCGCTGTTAATCTGGGCCTGGCTCGGTATGGCGACCGATGATGGTTCGGGTGGGGGCGCTTCAAGCGAGCCGGTCCCGCCTCGCCGGGCCGCCGGGCCTGGTAATGCCCCCGTGCTGCTAAGGCGGCCCTGGCTGGGAAGCTGGGGCGGCGTACCCTCGACCGAGCGGGCCGGTTGACCCAGGAAATAGGCCAGTTCGAGTTCGCGCAGGTTGAGGGGAGCCAGGCTGGCGAAATTGAGCAGTAAGAAGTTCTCCGGGTCGGTTTCAAGGTTTGCCCGCATGATTTCAAGATCCTGGAGCGCGCGACCGGGCGCGGTATCAGCGACCAGCCACAGGTTGCCATCGGTCAGGATAGCGAAGGGAATACTGCTTTCCCGGGCCGGGCCGGCAAACTTTGCCAGGTCCGGTACGGCAAAACCGCTCAAAGGGGTGACCCGGATGACCGCAACCGGGCGACCGGCTGTATCCAGCAAAGCATACTCGGCTTTCTGGCCGGTGTGGCCCATATCCCATTCGGGGAAGACCTGGGCCGGGTCGTGAACATCCCAACCGACCGCTTTCAGTAAAACATCTACCAGCGCGTAACGGGTTAAAACCTGGTTACCAACCAGGGCATAACGATAGGCGCGGATAGTTTGCTTGGCTTGTTTTATGGTATCAAGAATTTCCTGCAAAACCGCGTTTTAACTCCTTTTAGTTCATTACCATTCCGCCATTAACTGCCAGGACTTGCCCGGTGATATAGCTGGCGGCGTCGCTTGCCAGGAAAGCAACCGCTTCCGCTACGTCCTCCGGCTTGCCAAAGCGTTCGAGCGGAATCTGGTCCAGGGCTTTCTTCTTAAATTCCTCGGCCAGCACGTTTGTCATATCGGTTTCAATAAAACCGGGCGCGACCGCGTTAACGGTTATGTTTCGGCTGCCGACCTCCCGGGCCAGGGCTTTTGTGAAGCCGATAAGACCGGCTTTAGCGGCGCTGTAGTTGGCCTGCCCGCCGCTCCCGGCCTGCCCGGAAATCGAACTGATATTGATAATCCGGCCGCCCCGCGCTTTTAGCATGGGCCGCAGGGCCGCCTTCGCACAAAGATACGACCCTTTCAGGTTTGTGTCCAGCACGGCGTCCCAATCGCTCTCGCTCATGCGCACCATCAGGGTATCTTTGGTTATCCCGGCGTTGTTGACCAGTATATCAATTTTGCCAAAGGTTTTGACGGTCTGGTCAATCAGGTTCTGGGCCTCGGCTGCGACTGAAACATCACCCTGCAAAGCGTGCGCCTGGCCGCCTTTGCCTTCGATAGCCGCGACCACCCTGTTAGCTTCGTCCTGACCGCGCACATAATTGATGACCACTTTCGCGCCGCGTTTGGCTAACATCAGGGCAATCGCCCGGCCAATCCCGCGTGAACCGCCCGTTACCAGGGCTACCTTACCATCCAAATTCATCGAATCACTCCTTATTTAGGAAGATAGTGCCGTTTTCGGTTTAGTTGAACCTTGACGTAAAACGTTGAACCTATGGAACCGGCCCTTAATGCCCCGAAAGTTTAACAAAAAAAGAAGGCTTTTGTTTTAACTCCTGTTTCGCTCACCCTGCTATTCTCACGTTTAACGTTTAGCGTTTTACGATTTCAATACATCTTCTGAGTTTACTACTTCTGCGCCTTTTTCAATCCGCTTGATAAGCCCGGCCAGCACTTTGCCGGTGCCGATTTCCACGAAACGGGTCGCTCCACCCGCGAACATGGTCCGGACCGATCCGACCCAGCGCACCGGGCTATAGGTTTGCACGGTCAATTCTTGCTGCAAGGCGGCGGCATCGTCCAGGGGTAACGGGCGGGCGGTTACGTTGGAAACTACCGGGAACTGGCCCGGGCTGAAAGTAATTTGCGAGATGAGCTGGCCGAGTTCGGCGGCCATCGGGCGCATCAGGCTGCTGTGGAAGGCCGCGCTGACCGGCAGGGGAATGACCCGCTTGATACCGGCTTCTTTAGCGGCCCGGGTGAAGCGGGCCAGCCCTTCGGTCGTGCCGCTAAGGGCAGTCTGGCCGGGCGAGTTGTAATTGGCGATTTCCACGCCGTTTTGGCGGGCCAGTTCTTCTAACTGGGCGTCGTCGGCCCCGATAACCGCCACCATACCGCTTCCGGCCCCGCTGCCCTGGCCGGCCTGATTCATCAGGCGGCCCCGTTCGCGGACCAGTTTAAGGGCGTCCTCGAATTTCAAAGAGCCGTTAGCAACCAGGGCAGTATATTCGCCCAGGCTATGCCCGGCCACGAAAAGGGGCGGTGCGTCTAAAATAGCGGGTTGGCGTAGTTGGATGGCTTTGAGGTGGGCCAGGCTGGTGACAAGCAGAGCGGGCTGGGCGTTATCGGTGCGGGTAAGTTCGGTTTCGGGGCCTTCAAAGCAGAGCCGGGAAAGGGAATAACCCAGCGCCGCATCGGCCTGGTTGTAAAGTTCGGCTATTTCGGAAAAATTCTGAGCCAATTCCTGGCCCATCCCGACCACTTGCGAACCTTGTCCCGGAAAAACCCAGGCGGTCTTGCTCACGGGCAGTCTCCTTTATTTTGTAAGCGTCACGATTAGCGATTATTCAATTTTACCGCAAAGGCGAATAATCGGTTGGCGGCATCATCCGGTGGTCGCGGAAACGCTGGTGCAACTGTTCAAGTTTACCCGGCGCGGCGGTATAAGTGCGCAATTTGTAAATCATGCTGTTTAAAAAAGGATTGGGGTTCTGGCTGCGGACAGCGGATGACACAAAGAACGGCTGCGCCAAAAGTCGGGCAGCCGCTCAAAAGTTTCTCAAAATTACTGGTTCTTGTCCGCCTTCTGGCGAATTTCAACCACTTGCTCGTCCTTGTAGTAGCCGCAAATGTTGCAAACGCTGTGCGGGACGCGCTTGCCGCCGCAGTTCGAGCAGGTAACCAGTTTCGGGATCACCAGAGCCTGGTGAGCGCGACGACGGCCCTGGGCTGCGCGGCTGACTTTCTGTTTGGGTAAAGCGCCCATTTTAGATTCTAACTCCCTTCGACCTAATAAAATTTCTTACGTGCGGGCCGACCTGGTTTTAATGGCTGCTTTAACGCGCCGCAAAAGGTCACAAACCCGTTCAGATTTAATCCTGAGCAGAGATTATACTTTTTTTTCCCTTAAAAAGCAAGCTCTTTAAAGCCGTACTGACAACAGGGCCGGTTTGTAGTATTATAAGCCTCGCTGCCCATAAGAAGACGGCAGGTAGTCCACGTTATTATTCGGTTCTTTATAGAGCCGCGGCTTCATTGCTTGAGCCTTTTCCGGAGGAGAAATACACCTTTTATGTCGCAGCAACCACCTGACTGGTTCCGGCAGCCACGCGGGCCGCGAATCGGCTGCGCGGACGTTACCATTGTTTCAATTGCTTCGATAGCAGCTTTTGTCCTATTGATTTTCGTTATTTTACGCCCGGATTTTGCCCGTTTTATTGACCTGACCGGTGGTAATGATATAACTGTCGGGGTGGTCCGCGCCACTGAAACGCCTGGCGGCCCGGCCTTATCTCTTACCCGGGGTACGTCCGGTGTTTCCGATACTACGGCGGGTAGCATTTCCGGCACCTCTGCCGCCGGGACTACCGCTCCCGGCCCGACCGGCCCGGCTGCAACTACCGGGGCCGCTACTACCGCCGCCGTGGTTACTACCGCTGCCGCCCCGGCTACGCCTACTGTCCCACCCACGCCGACGCCTCCGCCTACGGTCTCTTTTAAATCGGTTAAACTGACTGACGCCTGCCGTTTGCGCAAGAATCCTGATTATCATGCCCCGATTATCCAGATTTTCCCTAAAGGGACCGCTTTTAAGGCTTACGACCAGCAGCAATCGGTTAAAGACTCCGACACCGGGGTCACTTCAATCTGGCAGAAGGTCGAACCGGCGGATAACACGAACCGGCAGGGCTGGATGGTCGTCGAGTGTTTAGGGAGTTAACCGGGAAGTAGAAGTTGAAGTAAATGAAATCGCTTTTTAGAATCCGGCGCGCCCCTTCGATTTTTGTCTTCCCACTCCACATGGGCGGCTCTAACGGTTCAAGCCTGGAACTGGCAGCTATTTTTACGCCTCCCTACAACGCGGGACGCTACGGCATCAGCCTGACCAACAGCCCGCGCCAGGCTGACGTTGTGCTGCTGGTTGGCTCCCTCACGCCTAAAATGGCCGGGCCGGTGCTGGATTTGCTGGCCTCGCTGCCGGACGACGTTAAGCTGTTGCAAGTTGGCTCGGACGCTACCGCCGCCGCTCCGTTTGGCCGCTCATACGCCGCTTTTGGGCCTTTGAAACAGGGTCTTCCCTCCGGTGAGGAAGCCGCGGAAGGCAAGGGATTTTTCCTGCCGCCGGGCAAATCCATCACCGCTTATATCGCCGGGGCGCCGCCCGACCCGGAAGTTATTATCGAGGCAATCCTGGATGCCTGCCGTTAGGTCAGGTTGCAATTCAGGCCGGGCGTTGTTATAATTTCCTGGCTTATCCTATGGGCGAGAAAAAGTTTCCCGGTCAAGGCCGCGAGTTTTAATTTAATGTTTGTACACGTTGCAAAAGAAGGAAGTCTAAAAGTGTCACTGAGCACCCTAAATATTATTCAGATTGTACTGGGCATTTTCATAATTGTTTTGATTCTACTTCAGTCTAAAGGCAACAGCTTTAGCGGTGCGATGGGCGGAGAAAACAATTCGATTTTCCGGAGCCGGCGCGGCTTTGAGTTGCGCCTTTTTCAGTTTACAATTGCTTTTGCCGTAATTTTCGTGCTAATCAGCCTCTGGGCAAGCTTCTTTAAGTAGTATCTTTGGTTTTGAGGTTTTAAGGTTTTGGTTAGTCGTCTCAGGCTTCAGGTTTTCGTGGCAGTGGTCGGACTTTTCGCTATTGCCGTCTCGCTGGCCTACTTTCTGCTGGTAGTTACCCCGGTTTCAAGTCCTGCTCCCGGCGGCACCTATACCGAGGGCGTAGTCATAGATGCTTCTTCGCCTCTCCGCATCAATCCCCTGGTGGCTCCGGCTAATTCTTTCAGCCAGGATGTGACTTCCCTGCTTTTTAGCGGCCTGACCCGCAACGCGCCGGGTACTACCGCCGACCAACCGGGCCAGGTTATCGTACCCGACCTGGCGGATAGCTGGACTGTTTCCGCCGACGGCAAGGACTGGGAATTTCACCTGCGCCACGATGTGGTCTGGCAGGACGGCGTTCCTTTTACCTCACAAGACGTTGCCTATACCCTTTCAATGCTCAAGAGCGACGACTTCAAGGGTCCGGCGGACCTGGCGGCTATCTGGAAAAAAGTGACGGTGAGCCGTCTGGGCGATTATACCATGCGTTTTCAGCTTGACCAGCCTTTCCCGGCCTTTCTGAGCTATACCACCCTTGGCATCCTTCCGGCCCACAAGTTACAGGACCGCATCAAGGCCGCTGACCTGACCAATTCCCAGCTAGAATTTAATACCGCCCCGGTCGGCATCGGCCCTTATCAGCTTGCACCCGGCGGCATTACCCCGGACGGCCTGACCTTGATTGCTAACCCGCTTTATTTCGGCAAAAAACCTTATTTAGACAAAATCTGGTTCCGCTTCTACCCCAGTTCCAATGCCGCCCTTAGCGCGTTGCAGGCTAACCAGGTGGACGGCGTTTCGGAGGTCAGCGCCGATGAAGCGGACCGCCTCAGCGCCATCAAAAATATCAACGAAATCAGCGCCCCGCGTTCGCGCAACACCTTTTTATTCCTGAACTTACAGCGTTCGGCTCTTTTCGGCCAGAAAGAAGTCCGGCAGGCGCTGGCTTATGCCATTGATAAAAAAGCTATCGTGGATAAAGCCCTCGAAGGCCAGGCCATGGTCAGTTCGTCGCCGATTCTGCCGACTTCCTGGGCTTATAAGAAAGACATCAATACTTACAGCCAGGATTTGCAAAAAGCCAACAAGCTGCTGGACGATGCCGGGTGGAAGGTCAACCGGGACGGTATCCGGGAGCGCAACAACCAGCCGCTGGTTTTCCGCATGTTGATTGACGGCACGGCTGATAAACGGGCCGTTGCCGCCCAGATTGCCGAGAATTTAAAGGCTATCCAGGTAGTCGCCCAGATTGAAACCGCGCCCAGCCCGGCAGACCTTGACGCCAGCCTTAAATCAAGCAGTTACGATGCGACCTTGCTCACGGTCGAAAGCGTCTTAAACGACCCCGACCCCTACGGCAACTGGCATTCCAGCTTTGCCGAAGCGGGCAACCAGCACACCAATTTCTCTAACTGGAAAGTCGACCGGGCTGACCAGTTGCTGGAACTGGCCCGCCAGTCCGTTAAAGAGGACGACCGCAAAAAGCTTTACAACGACTGGCAGCAACTCTGGTCCGACGAACTGCCGAGTATTCCCCTTTATTACAGCACCTACAGTTACGTGGTCAGCACCCGGGTCGGCGGCGTCCAGGGGCAGAACCTGAAAGTCCTGAATGTTGCCAGCGACCGCCTTATGGATATTACTTCGCGGTATATCTTTACCAGCACCCGGTTTGGTGCTTAAATAGACGGCAGCGTTAAACGTTCAACGAACCTGATATACCGGGGAAAAAATGAAAGCTGAAATCCTCTCAATCGGCACCGAACTGCTGCTGGGCCAGATAATCGACACCAACGCAGCCTGGTTAGCCCAGCAATTACCCGACTTCGGCATTGACCTTTATTTTATCTCGCAGGTGGGCGATAACCGCCAGCGCCTGACCGAGACCATTAAACGCGCTCACGACCGTTCCGACCTGGTAATCTGCACGGGCGGTCTTGGCCCGACCGAGGATGACCTGACCCGCGAGGCTATCAGCGATATGCTTGGCGAGCCGATGGAGGTCCAGCCCGACCTTGAGAAAGCCTTGCGGTCTTATTTTGGCGGGCGCGGCATGGAGATGCCCGAACGCAACGTCAAGCAGGCTACTCTTATCAGGTCGGCCCAGACGCTGGATAACCCGGTTGGGACCGCGCCCGGTTGGTGGGTCGAACACCATGGTCGCTTTATCGCCTGTATGCCCGGCGTGCCTCACGAAATGAAAACCATGTGGCAAAACCAGGTTGTACCCCGCCTGCGCGAACGCGTCACGGGCAGTTTTATCCTGTCCCGCACCCTGAAAATTCTTGGCAAAGGCGAGTCGGCTGTCGAAGAAATGGTCCAGGACTATATTCGCTCGACCAACCCGACCCTGGCGACTTATGCCAAGAACGATGGTATTCACTTGCGCCTGACCTCGAAAGCCGCCGATGAAGTGACCGCCCGCGACCTGATTTTCGAGCTTGAAATCAAGCTGCGCGAACGGCTCGGCACCCTGATTTACGGCCAGGATGACGAGACCCTGGAAGGCGTTATCGGTGGGATGTTGCAGGACCGTTCGCTGTTTTTGAGCGTAATGGAAGCGGGTACGGGCGGCGTGCTTTCGGCTCTCCTGAATGACGCGCCCCAGAGCCCGCGCTTTTTCCGGGGCGGTCTGGTCAGCCAGCAACCCGAAGTTTTGACGGGCTGGGGCGTGGATGCCGAGTTGCTGGAAACGCACTCGATTATGAGCAAGGAAGCCGCCGAAGCGATGGCGACCGCCGCCCGGCAAACTCTCGGCACCGAGGTCGGGCTGGCCGTTTGCGCTGCGCCCAGGAAAGATACTTTTCCGGGCAAACCGGCCGGGCAAATTTTCATGGCGGTGGATTTGCGCGGGAGCGTCAAGAGCGCCGAACTTAATTACCGCTCGAACCCGTCTGAAATCAAACGGCTGGGTTCCGTCTTTGGTCTGAACCTCTTGCGGCGTTCGCTGCTCAAATAGGTTTTTCTTATTCTAATGGGGCCGGAAGTTCCCCCAAGCAACTTCCGGCCTTTCCACCGGCTTTAACCCCGGTTTTATTTCAATAAAACGGCGCTGTTCTGATTAGTTCATCAGGAGATTGCCATGCCACGAGTTTTAATGTCCAGTCCTTTCCCCGAAGCCAGGATCCAATTTTTAAACAATGGTGAGAAGCCTTTGTATATTTTACTGTTAGTTAAATGGTGAGAAGCCTTTGTATATTTTACTGTTATAGGAAGAGCGCTAATTTATACCGGTTTCTTTAGACCTTTGGCCTATTTTTGCGGCCCATATCGAACTAATTAGCGATTTGTAGCGTATAAATATGTAGAGGATTTGTGGAGGTATGAAATATGCCTTGCAGAGGTTTGAGTTGCAGGATTTTACTATTTTCTAAGCCGTAACTCTAAATATTAAAATTGCTTATTTAAAAGTGTGCGAACCGGAAAACAAAGAGGTTTGCCGGAAGAAGGTGAAACGAATGTCCTCAGAAGCTTTTATCAATGACCTGGGAAACGGGCCAAATCTAAATCTAAACGGGTCGGAGGTAGCCAGCGTTGCCGCCACCGCTGCGATTGCCGGGGCTGCCGTGGTGGCGCGGGCCGGTCATAAATGGAACGCCTGGACGAAAGGCGGCCTGATTGCGCTTTCGGCTTTAAGCGGCGCGGCGGCTATCGGCATCAACGCGGTTTCCGCTTTTGTCGGCTACAAAGTGGTCAAACCGGCCCGCCGGATTCTGGCCGAAGACGCTGCCGGACAACTGCCCCGCGAAAAGGTAACTTTCCCCAGCCGCGATGGTCGCCTGAACCTGACGGGTTACTTCTACCCGACCACTGCTTCGCGGGCGGCCATTATCCTGTGCCACGGCTTTCACGGCGGCGCGGTGGATACCCACCCGGCCGCGGCAATCGGGCGGGCTACCGGTTATAACACCCTGACCCTCGATTTTCGGGGCTGCGGCGAGAGCGAAGGCAAAACCACTTCGGTCGGTTACTGGGAAGTGGAAGACCTCCTGGGCGCGATTGACTTTATCAAAAGCCGCCCGGAAGTAGACCCTGAGAAAATTTGTGTCTACGGCTACTCGATGGGTGGCGCGGTAGCAATCCTGGCCGCCGAGCGCGAACCGGCTATCAAGGCGATTATTACTGACGCCGCTTTTGCCTCGCTCGACGCCCTGTTATCGGTGAAGTTTAACGTCTTTTACCGCTTGCCCCGGTTCCCGTTCCGCTATACGGCGGTCTGGTGGAGCCGCTGGTTCAGCCAGACCACCGGCAAGCGCGTTGACCCCTTGAAAGCCCTCCAAAAGATGGCTGCCGAAAACCGGAGCATCCCGCACCTGGTCATTCACGGCGAGGCTGACGATATTATCCCGGTGGACAATGCCACCCTGATTTACGAGAACACGCCCGGCCCTAAAGACCTGTGGCTGGTGCCGGAAGCAGGCCACGTGGCGGCGGGTTACTGCGACAAGCAGGGCTATATGGCTAAAATTTGCGAATTTCTTGACCCATTAATGCGAAAATAGGTTTAAGAAGCAAAGGGCCGGAATTAACCCCGGCCTATTTCTTTTGGGCTTTTTCTTAACTGATAAACTTATTGAAGCCACCACAAATATTTAATACGACATATCCCTAAATACCTTCTTAAATTCTAAAAAAGATTAACCTTTCATCCGTCCCCGTATGAAGGTTTAACGCTTCCATGATTTTTTTAGCCCAAAGGTGTAAAATACCCCTGTTGATAAGGACCAGGAGAATTTGAAGTATTTCCATTATCAAATATCAAAGGAGGACTTGCGCGGTGGCAAGTATTAAAAAGGCGCCCGGCCTGAACGACCCGGTGATTGTATCGGCAGCCCGCACGCCTATCGGACGTTACGCCGGAACCCTCAAACATACCCGGCCTGATGACCTCGGCGCGGTCGCCCTGACCGAAGCAGCCTTGCGAATCAATCTTGACCTGAACGAAATTGAAGACGTTTATATGGGTTGCGCCAACGGGGCCGGGGAAGATAACCGCAACGTTGCCCGCATGTCCCTTCTGCTAGCCGGATACCCGGTGGCGGTGCCGGGCGTGACGGTCAACCGTTTGTGCGGGAGCGGCTTGCAAGCGGTCAACAGCGCGGCCCAGGCTATCTGGTCTAACCAGGGCGAGGTTTTTGTGGCCGGTGGGGTCGAGAGTATGACCCGCGCCCCGTTTGTGGTCGCCAAAGCTCAGAGCGCCTTCGACCGGGGCCCGTTCAAGATGGAAGATACGACCCTCGGCTGGCGCTTCATCAACAGCAAGCTATCCGCTATGTATCACCCTTACAGCATGGGCGAGACCGCCGAGAACGTGGCTGAAAAATGGCATATCAGCCGGGAAGCCCAGGACCGTTTTGCCGCCGAGAGCCAGCGCCGGACCGCCGCCGCTCAGGCCGAGGGCCGCTTCAAGGCCGAAATCGTGCCGGTGGAAGTGCCGGGCGAACGCAAAGGGCAGACCGTCATGTTTGAGGTGGACGAGCATCCCCGGCCTGATACTACCTTTGAAAAGTTATCGGCCCTCAAACCGGCTTTCCGGCCGGGCGGCACCGTGACTGCTGGAAATTCCTCCGGCATCAATGACGGCGCGGCGGCCCTGGTGGTCATGAGCTACGGGCGGGCCCAGGATTTAGGCCTGAAGCCGCTGGCCCGGATTGTCTCAACCGGCGTGGCGGGGGTTGACCCGGCTTATATGGGGGTCGGCCCGGTCCCGGCCAGCCGTAAAGCCCTCGAACGGGCCGGTATTTCGGTCAAGGATTTGGCCCTGACCGAACTTAACGAGGCTTTCGCCAGCCAGAGCCTGGCCTGCATTAAAGACCTCGAACTCGACCCCGAAAAGGTAAATGTAAATGGCGGCGGGATAGCCCTGGGCCATCCCCTGGGCGCGTCCGGGGCGCGGCTTCTCACGACCCTGCTTTACGAACTGCAGCGGCGGGGCGGCGGGTACGGCCTGGCTACTATGTGTATCGGCGTGGGTCAGGGTATTGCGACGGTCGTGGAAAGCTTCGACTGATGCCCTTAAAACCGGTCAGGCTTGAAACGTTCAAATATCCCGCTATCGAGCGTTACTTTTTACCAACGGCGCTCGTTTCGGATACCGCCGAATATCTGCTGTTGTACCATCCATGCGGCGGGCCAACCTGGCAGGGGGCTACCGGCCGGGTTTTTCGCTCGACCATGCATAGTTTGGCCGTCCTTAGCCCCGGTAAAAATTACAACACGGTCCTTTTCTGGAACCCGGATTGGACCTTTAGCAGTTACTATGTCAATGTAGCCCTGCCGGTGGAGTGGGACGGCGAACTTTGCAGTTATATTGACCTCGACCTGGATGTGTTGTATGTTACCGGGGATAGCCACCGCGAACCGGGCGACTACGCTGCGCCGGGGGTCTACGAACTTGACCGGGACGAATTTGACGAGCATAAAGTGGTCAACGCCTATCCGCAGGAGATTATAGACCGGGCCGAGGCGGCGCTGGTAGAAGTGCAGGAATTAATCGCCCGGCAAGCCTTCCCTTTTGACGACTCGCTGTTGGGTTGGCGGCCTGACGCTGAAATGTTAAGCCTGGCCGAGGTGTCCGATAGCGGCGCGACCTGGCATCATAGTTAGTGTTTAGAAAAAAGAACTAAAATAAGAATTTAGACTAAACACTAAAACCTTACAAGAAAGTTAGATTTTGATAAAGACGATTTATTACTACCGTCACGGTGAAACTTACTATTCCAGCAAGAATATGCTGTACGGCGACAAGGAATACGAAGCTCTTTTGACCGAAAAAGGGCGCGGCCAGGCTGCTTTGCTGGGGGCCGAACTGGCCCGCCGCCCCCGGTTTGATTTGCACCTGGTCTCGCCGCTGCCGCGCGCCGTCCAGACTGCCACGATTGTTCAAACCTTTCTTAACACCGAACTGCTGGTCGAACCGGCCCTGATTGAGGGCATCAAGGAGAAGCGCGAGGATACCTGGGCGCGAGTGGAGAAACTGGCCGAGCGGTTGATTAAACTGCCCGAACAAAATATTTTACTGGGGACACACGGCTTTATCTGCTGCTGCCTGGCGGCTTATTTCCGGGGCCAGACCGTCAAGAATATGAGCCTGGAGAACCCGCCGACCGCCGGGTTCGGCTGGATTGAACTGGAAGACGGCCAGGCCAAACGCGGCTGCCGTTCCATCGCCAATCATCTCAATCCCGCGGCGGCCCCGGTCGCGGAAGTCCACGAACTGGTTACTGCCCCTTAAAGAAGTTACCTTTCTTCGAGTTCGATACCGCCCGCGCCAATCAGCCCGTTTATGTCGTTGACCAGGGGCGGGCCGTACGCCACCTGGAGGCTTTGCGGCTCTATCCGGTGGACCCCGCCATCGGGCAGCGGCAGGTAGATGATAAGGGCATCGTCACCGGGGTGCTGCCGCAGAATTTCCTTTAACTGATCCATTAAATCAAGTTCAAAATCTTTAGGTAACCGGATATGGACGCGCCGGTACTTCGGGAGCGGTCGGGCCGGGGCCACCGCTTTTCCGCCACCGTTGCGGCCCCGGTTGTTCTGCACTGCCGGTGGAGGGGCCGGTTTAGGCGGTTCGGGTTCGGGTATACCCATCGAGGCAAAAAGACTGTTCGACCACCCGCCATCCTCCGCGGTTGCCGCAATAGCGCCGCCCTCCGCGTGTGAGGCATCCTGGGACGAGGA